>CALDZZ010000136.1 GCA_937944075.1 uncultured Rhizobiaceae group bacterium | reverse complement strand
TTTTGCGGGCAGGGCATAGGCTTTTTCTTCTGCCAGCATCATGCGCTTGTGACGCATTTCTTCTGAATAAACGCGCAGCGCATCCGATACGCTGGTTCCCAATTCCTTGGCTTGCTGAACCATGGTTGCAAACCCCTTGACTTCTTCCAGTCTCAATCGCTCGCCAAACGCTCTCAACGCCTGGTCCAGTGGACGACCGGCGCGAATTTCAAGACCAGCCATGTTCAATTGTGTACTCAGGTTGGGGTAGGTGTTCTTGATTTCCATGGAAATACGTTCAATGGAGGATTCCATGGTCAGCCCTGCTTCTGCAGAAACAACCATCAGATCCAGAATATCGGGAAAGCCCTGACGATTTTCTGTTTCAATTTTCTTGCTGCGTTTACCGATGTAGATATTGGGTCCGAAATAACCAATAGCAACAAGGCCCATGATGATACACATGCGCAGGCCAAAGGGGTCATTTGCAAAAGGGACCAGAATAAGAAATCCACCCAGGATGACGCCGATTGCTGCTCCCAGAAAACGGCTTGCAATAAAGTAGCCGACAGCACTTGGATTCATGTAACCCGCCTGCATCAGCATCATGCGCAGTTTTTTTACGGAATTGGGGTCGGTACTTGTATAAAAGTCATTGGCTTTCTTGGCGACTTTTTTGGACAGAACCTTGTTCTTGTTTAATTTCTTTTCTGCTGGTTCTTCAAAGTCCAAGAGAGAACGCTTTGGCTCATTTGCAGTAAGCCTTTTTTTAACGTCTGTTCTCGTCTTTTTCTCTGTAAAAGCCTGACTTGCCACATAGATCAATGCAAACAGGATTAACCCGCCGACAGAGGAGGCCAGCAATAGAGGGTCTATGGTTTCAAACACGTTATCCATTATTATCTCTTATACTTTGAAGGATACCATTTTCATGATCAGCAAATTGCCGACTGTCATCCAGAAGCCCAATCCGCCCAGAAGGTACCAGGTAATCGTTTCATCCCAGATTTCAGAATAATAATCAGGCACGATAAACTGCAAAGCAAAGAACAGCATTACAGGCATGGCAGACAGGAACATCGCGGACATTCGACCTTCTGCCGATATGGCCTTGATTTTCCGTTTCATCTTGAAGCGATCCCGTACAACCGTTGAAAGACCTTCAAGGATTTCACGCAGATTACCACCTGTTGTTGACTGGATGGAGATGGATGAAATCAGAAGCGGGAGGTCCTGCAAGTCAACGCGCTCATACAGGTTGTTCAGTGCAGTGACCAGATCGGAGCCGTATGTCACCTCGTCAACAACGATCCCAAATTCCGTTCCAATCGGATCAGGCATTTCGCGTGCCACCATGGAAATAGCAACTGGAACCGGATGACCAGCCTTCAAGCTTCGTGTAATCAGGTCAATCGCATCAGCAAGCTGCGCGCCAAAGGCGGCTGTTTTCTTGTTGGCTCTTCTTTTCAGCCACATGTAAGGCAGGAAGAAAGTATAAATTGGCAGGGCGATCACGCTTATGGTCAATGATTGCCAATAGATGAAAACACCAACTGTCATGACTGTCAGATAGATAAGGTAATAAATGCCAAGCTGTTTAAGGCCGAGGGTCAGGCCTGAGCGCAGGATAAGCTGGTTCAATCGTTTCAACGGCATGACCAACATACCGTTTTCATCCAGGCCACGCTCTTTTCTAAGCTGAACCAGAATGTTCTTCTGGCTCATCTTGTTCTTGCCATCCGTAATGGCCATGCGTCGGTTGATGCGCTTTTTACCGTTCTCGTTTGGCGACATGATCATGTAGCCCAACTCGACGATAACAAAGGCAAAAAATACCGATGCAATCAACATTGCATGGACAGGGGTAAACCCGTTTTCGAAAAAACCACTCATTCCAATTCTATACCCGGTTCAAAAATGTCGCCATCCAGTTCGATGCCCATGGCTTCCAGCTCTTCAAGAAAACGCGGGCGAACGCCTGTTGCCTCAAAGTGACCCAGTATCTTGTGGTCTGCTGTCATGCCGGTGCGCTTGTAACGGAAGATTTCCTGCATCTGAATGATGTCGCCCTCCATGCCTGTTATCTCTGAAATGCTGGTGACTTTACGTTGTCCATCTGACAAACGTGTCAGCTGAATAATCAGGTGAACCGCACTGGAGATTTGACTTCTGATTGAGGAGACAGTCATTGGCATCCCTGTCATGCCAAGCATTTGTTCCATACGACCAATTGCATCACGGCAGGTATTGGAGTGAATGGTCGCCATCGATCCTTCGTGGCCTGTGTTCATGGCCTGAAGCATGTCGAAACATTCCTCGCCACGAACCTCGCCCAGAATAACTCGGTCAGGGCGCATGCGAAGGGCGTTTTTCACAAGATCGCGTTGTTTGATTTCACCAACACCCTCATTATTGGGCGGACGCGTTTCCATACGGCCAACATGAGGGATTTGCAGTGTCAATTCAGCGGCGTCTTCAATCGTGAGAACGCGTTCTTTTGGATTAATAAAGGCAGACAGGGCGTTTAGCATTGTTGTCTTACCTGTACCCGTACCACCTGAAATAATGGTGGTCATGCGTGCTGCCACTGCGTGTTGCATTACTTCAGCCATTTGCGGTGCAAGCGCATTAAAGCCTACCAGTTTATCAAGGGTGAGCTTGTCTTCCTTGAATTTACGAATTGAAACAAGAGGGCCATCAATTGTGATTGGGCGAATGGCAGCGTTGAAACGTGAACCGTCCGGCATGCGCGCGTCACACATCGGGTTTGATTCATCAATCCGGCGGCCAACACCTGCAACAATCTTGCCGATAATCCTGACCAGATGCGCCTCATCCTTGAACGGAATTGTAATGGGCTGCAGGACGCCTTTTATTTCTGCAAAGCAATTGTTTGGGCCGTTAATCAGAATGTCACTGATATCATCATTTCGCATAAGCGGCTCAAGAGGGCCAAGGCCTGTCATTTCATCAACAACTGTGCCGACAAACTCTTCAAGTTCCTGGTTGTTAAGCGGCAAACGCTCTTTGGCCACATAATCTGCAACAAACTTGCCAATCTCGTTGATTAGCTGGTCACGTGGCAGTTCTTCCAGGGCTACAAGATTGAATTCTTCCAGCATTTGCTTGTGCAACTGGATTTTTGCATCAAGAATCTTCTGCTTTGCAGGCGTAATTTCTCCTGCACCAATTTCATGAATTGAGACCGGTTTCTTTTCTTTGACGGATTTAGGAATATCCTGCGGTGCAATTGGTGCACTTTCGGCGTTTACCTCGGGCAGGGGAGCCTGAGGGGTTCTTGCAATTGGTGCAGGGATCGGCTCGTCAAAGTCGAAGTCATCATCGAAGGTTTGAATGTCGGAGAAACGGCTACTCATGATCAGATATTACCCTGCCTTGCGTTTTAACAGATTACGACCGATGCTCATCAGGCCTGATTTCTTGTTCTTTTCCTTTGAGTGGAGTTCTTCTCCCTCAAGGATAATCCTGGACAGTGCGTTGGTGACGTTATTGTCTGCCTCGACTGAGCCGATTGTTACGCCTCGGTCCACTGCATCGCGCACTAGGCCGTAATTATTCGGTACCCCAGCAGCAAAATAATCACCCAATGCCGATTCAACGTCGCCTGCATTCAAGCCGGATGCGTTTTTGCGGAAGTCCATGCGGTTTACAATAATCTTTGGATTAGCCTGCTTGCCAATGCGCTCTTCAACAGCCTTTACCAGCCTGTGAGAGTGACGAATGGAGGGGACCGTCATGTCTGCAACCACAAAGAGCTTGTCAGAACCTGTTACGACGGTTTCTGTCCAGGGGAACCAGGTTCTTGGAAGGTCAATGACCACATTGTCAAAATATGCTGAAACAAGATCCAGCAATTTTACGACAAGTGCACCTTTAAACGAGCGCATTTCGGTCGGCTGATTTGGGGCGCTGATAACAGACAACCCACTTTCGTGCTTTGACAGCATGACATCCAGCAATTGTCTGTCCAGACGCTCGGGAGAGTTTTCAATCTCCGTAATATCAAACCGTGGTTCAATATCGAGGTATTCTGCACAAGAGCCATGCTGGAAATTCAAGTCTACAATACAGGTTGTGCGGCCAATACTTTGCCCGTGTGCATTTAATATGGAAGCTGTTTCAATTGCCAGGGCAGTGGTGCCGACGCCGCCAGAAGCAGGCATAAACGATATGAACTGTGGCTGCACATTCGCTTCATGGGTGTTGATTTTAAGCGCGTTGTTACAAGAGCGCACGAAATCGGATGTCTGAACTGGCTTCACCAGGAAGTCTGACACTTTCAGCTGAATCAGAATACGCGCAGCAGCCGGGCTGAAGTTGCCGGATATGACAATAATCGGCATGTTGTTGTCAGCCATGCGCTTGATCTTTTGCAAATGCTCAAACTCTTCAACCTTGGTGGCGTCTATATCCAGTATCATGGCAGTTGCATCAATGTTGCGCATGTCGGAGACGATGTCAGATATCGGTTTGTTGATAACCTGAACTGTCTGCTGATCCGTATTTGGGATGGCACCTTTTGCAAGGTTCACCAATTCCATGTCCTGCGATACAAGCACTAGCTTGCTGGTTTGATTTGTTTCTTTTTCCTGCGACATTGTCCGTTGTCCCCGTCGGTTATTTCGCTATTGATCAGTTGGAAGTCGTGTTGACGCGTCCAATTTGCTGCTCTGCTTCTTTTTCATCTTTTTTATATCTGGCAACCGTTTCGCCAAGTCTTTCTCCGTCACCTTCAATCTTGTTGTTGTAGGCGTTGCGGTTCCATGGATCGACCGTTGACTTTGCTATGTTGATTGCTTGCGCATCGCCTGCAAATGATGTGGCACCTTCGGTTCTTTCGTGATAGCTGCACCCTGAAAGAGTGAAGATCAGGCCAAGAGCGGTTGTTGACAAGATACTGTTTTTAAACATTAATTTATTCCAATTCTATGATATGGCCTGATTTTAGAGCGCCTTCCTTGGCAGCGGCCAGCGTGCGAAGATGAGAGCGTTTTACTTCAAGGTTTCCATTGGCAAACAGGTCGACTTCACTTGCAGGCGCAGTAGCGTCCAGCGGTGTTGCCGGCTCTTCGCCCGGGCGTAGTGGCTTTACAAGGCGAGGGGTGACGATGATGACAAGGTCACTCTCGGATTTCTTGAAATCAGCACTTCGGAAGAGGGCGCCAAGGATCGGCACATCACCCAGCCATGGCAACTGGCGCTTGTTGTATTTTGAGCCTTTTTGCAACAGGCCGCCCAATACAAATGTTTGTCCGTCACGCAATTCAAGGGTTGTTTCAGCCCGTCTTACCACGAGGCCGGGAATTGAAAGGTTGTTACCAATCTCGATCTGGTTTGCCGTGTCGATTTCACTGACTTCCGGTGCAAGTTTCAGGTTGATCAGGCCGTTATCCAGCACGGTTGGCGTAAATTTCAACCCAACGCCAAACGGCTTGAATTCAACTGAAATACTGCCACCATCCTGTGCGACCGGTATCGGGAATTCACCCCCGGCAAGGAAGCTTGCTGTATCACCTGACAAGGCAACCAGATTTGGCTCGGCCAGACTTCTGACCAGGTTGCGATCTTCGAGCGCGTTAATGGTCAAGTCAACATTTGTGCCTGCTTCAATGATCCGTGTCACGAACTGTCCGAAGGGCAGGCCACCCGTTACAAGTGTGGTAAGGGTTGAGTCAATCACATTGGCTGCCGCACCGCCTGTTGCTCTTCTTGCATTCAGGTTGATGCCCAGCTCTTTGCCGTTGTTTCTGCGTGCTTCAATGAAGCGAACTTCAAGGTTTACTTGCTGTGAGCCTTCCACCTTGACTGTATCAACCAGCTCTGGATCAAACTTTTTGGCAATTGCTCGGGCTTTTGCTGCAGCAACAGCGCCATTTGCCTTGCCTTTCAAGACAACACGACCATTGGTTGTGGTTGCCTTTACTTTTGATTTTGGCAATGCCTCATTAAGCGCTGCGTTGATCTGGTTTGTGTTTGCGCCTACTTCAATGTCCAGCAGGCCCACCAGATTACTGTCTTCATCATAAAGTGCGATGCCGGTTGTGCCGGGTGCGGTGCCGATTACATAAAACGAGCGGTCGGTCAGAGGGCTGACGCTTGCCACTTCCGGATCACCAACAACAATTTCGCTGAAAGAGCGGTCTGTGCGTACCGTTTTCGGTTTGGATTTGGTGATCTTCATGGTCTTCGTGTTTTGCGAAGCCTTAAGGTGGATAACACCGTTTTCTGCCAGTGCAATGCTTGTGGTTGGCAGTGGTGTTGCCAGCGCAAGGATTGCAAGTCCTGTTGCGGCAAGGCAATTTCTCAAAGTGCCTGTTGTGTTAAAGGCTAGACGTTTCATGATTGTCCCCATATGCGTATTAGTCATTGTAATTGTTGAGTATTTTCTTCTCTTACTCTTCAACAACGACATCGAATTCCTGTATTTTTTCACCTGCGACAACCCTGACGGATGTTCGCTTTGGTGCGCTTGATTCAAAAGACAGCAGGCTGTTGTCGTCTTTCTTAATGGCGGCAGAATCGCCTGCGCCTCTCAAGGTGAGGGATAGGGTTCCCACATTCAGACCCCAGGCAACTTTTTGTGCGCCTTTTGCGTCTGTTTCAATGGTGACCGAGTTTGCAAGCTGCGCCGTCTGGTTGCGGGCGCCTGCATTTTGGTCAACAGAAAGAATTTTCACGTATTCCATCAGAATTTCAGATGAAGTCTCGTTATTTTCCTGAGAGTTTTTGGTAATCAGGATGTCTACACGGTCGCCCGGTTGAATGAAGCCTGCAACACCGTTGACCATGTCTACGGGAACGGTGACTGCGCGCATTCCCTCGGTGATAATGCCGGAAAGGCCTGCGCGACCGTTTTCTCCGGTCAGCTTTGCTGTGATAATCGGTTCGCCCGGGAAAATCGGCGTAAGCACACGGCGGTTCCCGTCACTGATGACTTCTGAAGTGGCTGTGAAAGCGCCTTCAGGAAATGCGTCCTGTGGCCAGTCAACGACCTTTAGCATGGATTCGTCGATCACCTGACCAAATTGCAATTCCGTGCTGGCAACGACAACCTTCGCCAGTTCAACTTCCTGAACCACGGGTCTGTTTGTTTCCAACTCGTTGATCCGCGCATCCGACAGGGCGCGTGCCTGGTTTTCAAGGTAGTAATTTCCGCCGACATAGCTGGTTGCGCCAAAGGCGACTGCCAGACCTGCCATAATGATTAGTTTTCCACTCACTTTAAAAACTTTCCCTGCTATAAAAAGATTAACGCTGTGGCTAAGCTAGACCGCGTCTCATAAGTAACTTGTTAATTTTGGGAGCAGGGAGCTGATAAAAGCTGACAGAAAGTGCTATTTCACAAGTTGTGGTAAACAAAGGCTTTAAAAATTGCCATATTTGAAAAATTTGTATACGAAGCGGTAACCATGAAGCGCTGAGACGCTTAAAATTTTATGTAATTTATTCACTTTCGGGGGTGATTTCATGCTGGAACTCTTAACATTCGACAATATGCTTACCTTGCTAATGCTAATTCTGCTGCAGCTGGTGCTTGGCTTTGATAATCTGCTCTATATCGCGATTGAGTCCAAAAGAGCGCCGGCCGAGAGCCAGAAGAAAGTTCGCCAGATGGGCATCGGCATGGCGATTGTGTTAAGGATTATCCTGCTGTTTGT
>CALDZZ010000135.1 GCA_937944075.1 uncultured Rhizobiaceae group bacterium | reverse complement strand
ACCCGCATCCAGAATGTCATCACCATCACCACCAAAGAGCCTGTCTCTGCCAGCAAGTCCCAGAATTGTATCGTCGCCTGAAGTGCCTCTTAATGTATCATCGCCATCGGTTCCTGAGACTTCTGATCCGGAAAGTTGCAGCAATTGGTCATGAGTGAGAACAGTACCATCGGCAAATTCATAGGTTTCGATGAACTGCCCTTCCTGTCCGATCCGAACCTCACCAGAATTACCTTCGTTCTCCCATTTCAGGATGATGGCATTGCCGATATCAGCATTTGGATATTGGAAGTAATCGATTGTAATATCTGCTGAGTTGAGGTCTTCAAACAGAATGCGGTCACTTGCGCCATCCTGTGCACCTTCAAATCTCGGGTCTATAAACACAAGGCCGTCTTCCTGGCTGTAGCGATAGGTGTCGTTCCCATCCTCACCATACAAAAACTGGAACTGGCCTGTGCCGGCACCTGCATCCAGAATGTCATCACCATCACCACCAAAGAGCCTGTCTCTGCCAGTGGCACCCAGCAAGGTATCATTACCTGTGAGGCCATAAAGAATATCGTCTCCGGCAAGGCCGTTGATCATATCGTCTACCTGGTTAAAACCGTAAACTGTATCTGCCCCGTTCGTTTCTTCAACGACAGGAACGCCAATATCCTTTAGAATTGCAACCAGAACTTCATTGATTGGTTCTCTGAGATTGGAAATAATGAACGGGCTTAGAAGGTCTCCTCCATCGGTGTGAACTCCATCTGCCAGAGGAATTGGGTTGCCACCATTTGCTGCAACTGCATTTTCACCAATGAATTGATTGTTTACGACAAACCCTTCAAAGGAGAGATCCAGAAAACCGAGCACGTGCCCCAATTCATGTGCAGCGAGCGTGAGAAAATCTATTTGTCCCTGTTCCCCCGGGTTTTGTTCAAAATCAAGGGAGTCTGCAAAGAAGAAACGGTCATTTTTCAAGCTTGGCAGATCAATCGTAAACTGACCATCTGTAGAAAACTCACCAGATTGACCATTCAGTTCGTTGATAACTTCAGATTCGATCGGGCCGTTGTTGCGCGTGAAAAAGGTCGACCCGGCTTCTGCGAGGGTTGATTCAGACAAATCTTCAAAGCCCAGGCTGATATCGATTACAGCATTGTTTCCATCAATATACCTGCTCCATAGAGAAGCAGCCAACTCAATACCATTGATGACTTCATCAAGTTGTTGCTGAGTAATATTCGCAGTTGAAAGGATATTATCTTCTACAATCAAATTAACAGTAAACATTAACCACTCGAATCAGCTTGAGTTCATTTAAGAATTTTGAATAGACGAGACTTAATATGAAATCAAAGTGTCAAAAACGTGTTAAGTTATTCAACCGCTTTTTCACAAAATTTATGCATATATAACAATGATATAATATGCAGATATTGTGTTGCCCTAAGAAGATTTGAGTTTTGAAACAAGAACTCCAAAGAGCAATTAAAAATATTGATATGATTTTGATGGTGCGGGTAGAGAGACTTGAACTCCCACGCCTTGCGGCACCAGAACCTAAATCTGGCGTGTCTACCAATTTCACCATACCCGCTGGTTTGGAATTGCCTGTAGCAACTTGGTGTGGCGGTTATAGGGGGCTTCGCTAGGAAATCCAAGCAAAAAATTTCGTTTTATTGTGAATTTTTTGATTTCAAGATTTTCGACAAAAACCAGAAATATTTGTCGCTAATTGCATCGTTATGCCTAAAAAATAGGCAAAAATAAAGCTTATGCCCAGACATTCTCCAAATTCTGACGTTCCTGCAATTCGATCATTCTGAATTTGCTTGTCCCGCAGGCAATACAATAGCAAGTATTTCTGAAAATCTTGGACTGGAAACAGAATGAAAAAAATTGAAGCGATTATCAAGCCGTTCAAACTGGACGAGGTTAAGGAAGCCCTGCAGGAAGTTGGTCTACAGGGTATTACCGTAACTGAGGCAAAAGGTTTTGGTCGGCAAAAAGGTCATACCGAACTTTACCGTGGTGCAGAATACGTTGTTGATTTCCTGCCCAAGGTGAAGCTTGAAATTGTAACAGATGATGAAACGGTCGAAGCTGCCGTCGAAGCCATTCGCAATGCCGCTCAAACAGGCCGTATTGGTGATGGAAAAATCTTTGTTTCGAGTGTTGAGGAAGTCATCAGAATACGTACTGGTGAAACCGGTTCGGAAGCAATCTAAATCCAAATTAAAACGTTAGCAGGCCCGCCTGTCATAAAGGGTAAACTCAGAAAGGTTATAAACATGAGCTCAGCCAAAGAAATTATCAAGAAAATCAAGGACGAGGATATCAAGTATCTTGACGTTCGTTTTACTGATCCAAAAGGTAAAATGCAGCACGTAACAATGGATGCTGACCTCGTGGACGAAGACATGTTTGCCGATGGCATCATGTTTGACGGTTCATCTATAGCAGGCTGGAAGGCAATTAATGAATCAGACATGACTTTGATCATGGATCCTGCTTCTGCCCACATGGACCCGTTTTTTGCTCAATCCACAATGGCGATCTTCTGTGACGTTGTTGATCCGGTAACAGGCGAACCTTATAACCGTGACCCACGTGGAACAGCCAAAAAAGCTGAAGCCTATCTCAAGTCAACAGGCATTGGAGACCAGGTATTTGTTGGTCCTGAAGCTGAGTTTTTCGTTTTTGACGATGTTCGTTTTTCATCTGACCCTTACAACACTGGCTTCTCACTTGATTGTTCGGAACTGCCTTCAAACACAAATACAGAATATGAAGGTGGCAACATGGGTCACCGTCCACGCACCAAAGGCGGTTACTTCCCTGTTCCTCCAATTGATTCAGGTCAGGACTACCGTGGCGAAATGCTTTCAGTCATCAAGGAAATGGGTGTAACTGTTGAAAAGCATCACCACGAAGTGGCAGCTGCCCAGCACGAGCTAGGTATCATGTTTGATACGCTTTCTGTGAATGCTGACAAGATGCAAATCTACAAATATGCCGTTCATCAGGTTGCTCACGCTTATGGCAAGACAGCTACCTTCATGCCAAAGCCTGTATACGGCGATAACGGCACAGGCATGCACGTGCACCAGTCAATCTGGAAAGAAGGCAAGCCTACATTCGCTGGTAATGAATATGCGGGCCTTTCTGAAAGCTGCCTTTACTACATTGGTGGTATCATCAAGCACGCAAAAGCATTGAACGCTTTCACCAACCCTTCAACAAACTCTTACAAGCGTTTGGTGCCAGGTTATGAAGCCCCGGTTCTTCTTGCATATTCTGCACGCAACCGCTCAGCTTCTTGTCGTATTCCTTTTGGCAACTCACCGAAGTCTAAGCGTGTTGAAGTTCGTTTCCCTGATCCTATGGCAAACCCGTACCTTGCATTCGCTGCAATGTTGATGGCTGGCCTTGACGGCATCAAAAACAAAATTCATCCAGGTGAAGCCATGGACAAGGATCTTTACGATCTTCCTCCAAGCCAGCTCAAGCGCATTCCGACTGTTTGTGGTTCTTTGCGCGAGGCACTTGATAGTCTTGCCAAGGACCATAAGTTCCTATTGGAAGGTGATGTTTTCGATAAGGATCAAATCGAGGCTTACATCGAATTGAAGATGGAAGAAGTCGAACGTTACGAAATGACACCACACCCGGTCGAATTCGACATGTATTACTCTGCATAATTCTCCTCCCAAGTGCAGAAACTCTAACCCCGGCATTCGTGTCGGGGTTTTTTTTATTGTAATTGCGAAAATTGAATGTTCTTTTCGA
>CALDZZ010000134.1 GCA_937944075.1 uncultured Rhizobiaceae group bacterium | reverse complement strand
CCTGACCAGCCGGTCAAGCGTCTCAAGATCAAGGTGGTCATAATGGTTATGCGACAACAACACGTAATCTATCGGAGGCAAATCTTCAAAGCGGACACCAGGCGGATTAACCCGCCTGGGGCCTGCAAACTGTACCGGGCTGGCGCGTTCCACAAAAACAGGGTCTGTAATAAAGTTCAAACCCGCAACCTGTACCAGAAGGGTCGCATGACCAATCATCGTGATGGTGATGTTTTCTTCCAAAACGCGAGGCGCAGGTTTTGCGCCATCAAAGGGACTGGGATACTGGGAAGGCCACTTTGCCTTCCCGCCTTGCCATTGCCATTTCAAAACTTCTGAGAGCTTTCGAGGAGCAACTCCACCGGGATTAAAGAAATTAACCCCATTATAATGGTCAGACTTTGGGCCTTTATAATAAAAGTTACCAGGCTTCCACGCAGCAAACGTCGCACCACCACCAAACAATCCCAGCGAGCCAATGCCCAACCATTTCAAAAACCCGCGACGCTTCAAGCTGCAATCCTCAATTGAGTAAATTCATTCGCAAACAACTTCATCTTCATCAATGCGCTGTTTGAGTGTCTTAAGTGTATATTCGCTTGCAGGTTTCAACCCCTCGCATTCGCGGTAGCGCTGATCAGAGGTGATGCAACCTACATCGCATAGCAGGTAAGCTTTCCTGTCTTTTACAGAAACATGCCAGACACGCCCACCTGGCGTTGCAATATAACCGTCCGTCCCTTCTGCAAAGTCTGCAAGCATATCTTCCAGCGAAGGTACTTCCGCATCACTGTCATATGTGTGTGCACCATGGGTATGATAGGTGGCCACCACCTCCCGCCATGCCCAAGGATTAAGCCCCGGATTGCAACTGTTTTTAAACCCCGGGATAGGTGGTGAAAACAAAAGCGCACCTGAGCGGTGATAACCAATCAATCCACAATACTCGATGTTGTTCTTGAACGAGTTCGGTTGCGCAATCGCAAGCGCTGTAATTGCCATATCCCGAATTTCATCAGCCTTGGCGATTGTGTAGCAACACAAAAGAGACACGAAACTAATTATGATAAAACCAAACCTTGAAACCATGATTATTTCCTTCAACCTGTAAACTAAGTCAAAGCCTGCGAGTTTCAATTCTAGGCTTGACTTTCTGCCCCTTTCGCTATTTATACGGCTCATCTCATACAGAGACCAGATTTGAAAATGCTATTGGGGACCCGAGAAGGTATAAAGAGCTCCCTTAGGCAAACATCCGACAGCGCGTTGCGCCCTCGGGTGGTTTTTTGCTTTGAGCCTATTTTTGTTTCTGATTTGTGTTTGAGGTAAGCTAACCCCATATCGAATGTATGAGTTGGCAATCAAGGCTTTCCCCTTTGAGCAACTAGCGAAAAGGATTAGGAAATCCGAAAAAGGGAACTCTTTCCTTTCGAGCGATTAGCGAGAAAGACAAGAAAGCCCGATAGAAAGAGAATAGACTATGTTTGAATCATTATCAGATCGCTTGAGCGGCATATTTGACGGACTGACCCGACGTGGCGCCCTGTCAGATAAGGACGTATCAGCAGCATTGCGCGAAATTCGCCGCGCCCTGATTGAAGCAGACGTGGCACTTGAAGTCGTACGCGATTTTACCGAAAAGGTTCGTGAAAAGGCGGTTGGTGCAGAAGTTGTCAAATCCGTCACGCCTGGTCAGATGGTCGTCAAGATTGTGCATGACGAACTGGTTGGTATGCTGGGTTCCGACGCAGATCCCATCAGCCTTGCTGCAACACCGCCTGTTACCTTGATGATGGTTGGTTTGCAGGGTTCCGGTAAAACAACGACCACTGCAAAAATTGCCAAGCGTCTGACAGAACGCCAAAAGAAAAAAGTGCTGATGGCGTCGCTTGACGTTAAGCGCCCTGCTGCACAGGAACAACTTCGCCAACTGGGAGAACAGACAGGTGTCGACACGCTTCCAATTATGGCAGACCAGTCACCGGTGGACATTGCCGGCCGCGCCCAACAGGCGGCAAAGCTTGGTGGTTATGATGTCGTAATCCTCGATACTGCTGGCCGCACGCACATTGATGAGCCGCTCATGGTTGAGATGGCAGACATTAAAAAAGCCGGCAATCCGCATGAAATTCTTTTGGTTGTTGACTCACTGACAGGTCAGGACGCGGTTAACCTCGCACAGAACTTTGATGAACGCGTCGGTATTACTGGTTTGGTACTAACACGAATTGATGGCGATGGTCGCGGCGGTGCAGCGCTCTCAATGCGTGCGGTAACAGGCAAGCCCATCAAGCTGATTGGTACAGGCGAAAAACTCGACGAGTTGGAGGATTTTCACCCAGGCAGAATAGCAGACCGTATACTGGGTATGGGCGATGTGGTTTCGCTGGTTGAAAAGGCTTCAGAAAACATCGACCAGGAAAAAGCCGCTGCAATGGCCAAGCGCATGCAGAAGGGCGAATTTGATCTGAACGACCTTTCAGAACAATTGACCCAAATGCAAAATCTTGGCGGCATGGGAGGCATCATGTCAATGTTGCCAGGCATTGGCAAAATGAAA
>CALDZZ010000133.1 GCA_937944075.1 uncultured Rhizobiaceae group bacterium | reverse complement strand
ATCTTGTGAAAACTCGGCAACCGGGTTCATCAACAAGGCTGTGCAGGCTTCATCGTTGCCATGTTTACAAAGGGCATAGACAACAGAAGCACTAAGCCAGGGTCTGCAGGCGATTGCGATCTGGTTTTCAATCTGAGAGGTTTCAACGAACTCCACAAGCTCTGTATCATGTAAAACCGGGGATTGTGAAAGCGTAATAATAGAAACATCAAGCGTATCACACGCCAAGGCTGATATAATATGCCTTGGTGCTTTTTTGCGTGCACCAAAGGCTTCAGCCATTGCAAAACGAACAGAAGGTGCAGGATCTTCCAACAAGGTTGTAAGCGCTGCCTCAACGTCTTCGCGCTCTTCAGCCGAGATGTCGTTGCGCAAATAGGCACGAGCCATCGCTGCTGCTGCTTCCGTGCGCTTCGCTACAGAAGCGGTTTCAACCCATTCCAAAAAATACTCAATTACCATACTAACTCCAGCCCACGATATACAAAGGACGTTACTCTTGAAGTCAGTTTTAGCCGCTAATAATTAACGATCGGTTCACTATGAAAAAAAATTATTTGTTAAGATTTCTGACAAGCCAATAGTTGTATCAAGCCTTGAAATCCGGTCGCAGTCTTTCGTGCAACCCGTCTGTGAGGCCAAAATCCATGTAACCCAGCCTGCTAATCGGATCGGCAAGGGATACCTCAAATCGACCATCGCGCAATACATCATCATCAATATGAACGCCGACCACTTGCCCGATAATGATTACTGCCCCGGTCAAATTGCCCTCAACATCATTTGTTTCAACAACACTTGTAACTTTGCATTCAAGTGATGCCTTTGCCTTTGCTACACGCGGCGGCGCAATGATTTTGCTTTCAGCCTTTTCGATGTTGTAATGGTCAAACTCACTTACCCCCGCTGGCGCATTCGCGCTTGAATTGTTCATTTCATCTGCCAGATCACTACTGGCGTAGTTGAAAACAAACTCGCCCGTATCAGATGCATTTCGCGCACTGTCCTTGAACCCCTCGGACGCAAACATCAACATCGGCGGCATTCCGCCAACTGCATTGAAAAAACTGTAAGGCGCCAGATTGGCCACCCCTTCAGAAGAAAGTGTTGAAATCCAGCCGATCGGTCTGGGTGCAACAATCGCCTTGATTGGATCATATTTCAAAACGGGGTCACGATTATCAGGGGTGTAAAACATAAAATTGCTTTCTTTTTTTGTATTGTGACCATCCAAGTAAGCGATTTTACAGCTAAATCAATTACGTGGCTTGAAAAGATTTAAAAATTGCGCTTTCCATTAGTGACAGGGAGAACCATTTTCAGATGAAGCACTTTTTAACAACACTTGGTTTGCTGGCAAGCGTCGCGCTGTTTCCGGTTTCTGCAAATGGACAATCTGCAACCCCGGAAAATACCCAACGCATTTTACTTGAAGCAAAACTCAGTGAAACCGGCCCTATTATTCGAGACGGTCTGGAGTGGCGTATTTTTCCACTTGATAACACCAACCCGGACAATATTAAGGAACTGGCATATTCAACAGGTGGTTCAAAAGCCTTTGATATTGAACCGGGTGAATACATCATTCATGCCTCCTATGGACATGCCGGAGTTATCAAGAAAATCTCGATTGGCGCCGAGGCAGTGCGAGAAGAAATCAATTTGAATGCCGGTGGCCTGAAACTCAATGCAACTGCGACCGGAAACGTACGAATTCCCAAGCGCATGTTGCGTTTTAATGTTTATGACTCAAATCTGGATGAAAATAATTCCAGAAAACTGATTGCGCGAAATATAAAAGCTCAGGAGATCACAACCCTGCCTGTCGGCACCTATCATGTGGTTTCGACCTTTGGGAAACTTAATGCGACAGTCAGAGCGGATTTGCGAGTTCAGCCAGGTAAACTGACAGAAGCCAACCTCGAACATCGTGCGGCGATTGTTTCCTTCAGGCTTGTGAGGGCAACTGGTGGGGATGCGATTGCAGATACGGCGTGGTCCATTCTGACGGATGGCGGTGAAATCATTAAGGAAAGCAACAGCACGTTTCCTGCCATGGTTCTTTCAGAGGGAAAATACACCGCAATCGCAAAACACAATGAGAAAGTTTACAGTCAGGACTTCAATGTACGCTCTGGCTTTAACAAGGATGTCGAGGTCATGGCACCCAACTAGGCTATGGCCGGATGATCGGGGGAAGTATGAGTTTTACCACACCAAGGCAAATTGCTGCTCGACTTAACCGAAGTCAATTGGCGGTTCCAGGCATTCAAACCCGAATGTTTGAAAAAGCTGCCAATTCAAGGGCAGACATTGTTTTTCTGGATCTTGAAGATGCTGTTGCCCCGAATGACAAGGAGCAGGCACGTGCGAATGTTATTGAAGCTGTCAATAATATAGATTGGGGGGCCAAATCCATTTCCGTACGCATTAATGGGCTGGATACTCATTACATGTACCGCGATCTAATTGACGTCATCGAAGGATGTGGTGCAAGGCTTGATCTACTCATGATACCCAAAGTCGGTACTGCAAGTGATGTCTATGCGATTGACATGCTTTTAACCCAAATTGAAAATGCCATGGGGTTTGAAAAACGTATCGGGCTTGAGATCATGATCGAATCCGCACTAGGCATGCAGAATATTTCTGAAATAGCCAAGGCGAGCGAACGGATTGAATCTCTGCATTTCGGTGCAGGTGACTATGGCGCCTCCCTCCATGCGCATACAACGCATATTGGAGGGGTCAACAATGATTATGCCGTGCTTGCAAATGAAGACACAGATGGTCAACGCGCAAGCTACATAAGTGACATTCATCACCACGCCCTTTCCACTTTGGTTGTTGCTGCACGTGCAAACGGCTTGCGCCCGATTGACTCTGCCTTTGGTGATTACTCGGATGCAGTAGGCTTCACGGCTTCTGCAAAGCGCGCACGAGCACTGGGTTGTGAAGGCAAGTGGGCCATTCATCCTACTCAAATTGACCTTGCAAATGACATCATGGGACCATCGCAGGACGAGGTTACCAAGGCAATAGGCATACTCAAGGCCATGGAAGATGGTGCAAAGGCAGGAAAAGGGGCAGTAACCTTTGAAGGACGCATGATTGATTATGCCAATGTTCGCCAGGCTGAAATGCTAGTCAAAAAGGCCGAAATGATTGCAAGGCAAGCCTCTTAGGCTCTGATCAAGTTGGCCGCTTTTTCCGCAATCATGATTGTGGGCGCATTAGTGTTGCCGCCAATAACTTCCGGCATGATGGAAGCATCCACGACACGAATTCCTTCAAGCCCGTGAACTTTCAGCTCGGCATCGACGACCGCCATCTCATCCACCCCCATCTTGCAGGTTCCAACGGGATGATAAACAGTATCTGCCCTGGAACGGATATGTTGCTTGAGCGCTTCATCATCCGGCTCTTCCTCAATAAACAACTCGCGGTCCTTATACTCCTTCAAGGGGCTGGTGTTAATCAATTCGCGTGTGATTTTAGTACCTTTAACCAGGGTTTCCAGATCGCTTTCATCATCGAAAAAATTGGGGTCTATGCGAGGAGCAGCCAAAGGGTCATTACTGGTTAACCCAACAGAACCTCGAGAGTTTGGATGAAGTACGCAGATATGACAGCTATAGCCGTATCCACCGTGCAACTTTCTTGCGTGATCATCAACAATCCCGATCACAAAATGAAGCTGAACATCAGGGCGGTCCAGGGATGGGCTGGTTTTTATAAAAGCAGCGCCCTCAGCCATTGGTGAAACAAGTTTCCCCGTACCATCCTTTGCCCATTGGTAGATGCCTTTCACGATACCGCCAATCCCGACAAGACCCAAACCCATATTATCCTTGTCTTTCGTCTTGTAGGCTACGGTGAAATCAATATGGTCCTGCAGATTTTGCCCTACACCTGGTAATTCATGCACCATTGCGATGCCGTGGGGTTCAATGTCTTCCCGCCTGCCAACGCCGGAAAGTTGCAGCAACTGGGGTGAATTGAACGCACCGCCGCAAAGAATGACTTCACGTTTTGCATTAACGACATGGTCTGATTTCTTCTTGCAATAGAAAACACCCGTGGCGCGCTTCCCATCAAACCGGACTTTTGTTGCATGTGCCTTTGTTATCACTGTCAGGTTCTTGCGTTCCATTACCGGATGCAAATAGGCAGCAGCAGCTGAACAGCGTTCCCCTTTTCGTTTGTCATCATAAAAATGGGTAACCTGATATGCCCCCACCCCTTCAGTTTCTCCGGCATTAAAATCTGCTCGATGCCGCAATTGCATGGCTTCGCCCGCTTTAATGAAAGCATGGGTTATGGGTCTTGGTTCCTGTTGATCGCAAACCATCAACGGCCCCTTTGCGCCGTGGAACTCACTTTCTCCCATTTGATTGTTTTCCGACTTTAGAAAATAGGGAAGAACATCATTCCATCCCCAGCCCTTACATCCCTTGGTTGCCCAATTGTCATAATCCTGTTTGTGACCGCGAATATACAGCATTGCATTGATGGCACTTGAGCCACCAAGCCCCTTGCCTCTGGGTTGATACCCCTTTCGACCGTTCAGCCCTTTTTGGGGAACCGTTTCATAAGCCCAATTATTAATCTTCGGGCGTCCAGGAAGCATCGCGACTATGGCTGCAGGGATGCGGACAAAAATATCCTTACCCTCTCCACCAGCCTCAAGGAGACAAACACTGATGTCAGGGTCTTCAGTTAATCTGGAAGCCAATGTCGAGCCAGCTGAACCACCACCCACAATCACATAATCAAAATCCATATCAGTCCCTTAGCTTGCCTGTTCTGCCTTTTACGTCAGCGTAATGTAACTGAATAGAATTTCAAGAAAATACGAGTCATTAGAATCGCTTAAGCGGCACCCCTAATGCGGCAAGTTGATTGGTAACTTCTCTAAATAGCTTCTGTTTTATGCGTATCGGATACTCTTCAAATGTGTTGGCTGTCATCACAAAGGAGCCATTTCCCGCAATCACATTATCGCGGTAATACCCCGTAAGGTCTTCTGCCGAACCTTCAATGGCCAAACCATTGATTGTAAAGCCTTCCTGTTGCAGGTGGCTGCGTATCTGAATGGGGGTCGTACCCTCATTTGAATAACCGTCACCGGACACATCAATCACCTTGCGTTTGCACTCAGATACTTCATCAAAAAATGCTGATGTGAATGTAAGCGCATCCCCTATTGCGGTAGAAAAATTGCGCCATGCACGCGGTGCTTTTTCAACTGCCTCTGCCATGGTTTCGACCGCTTCATAGTCCGCCATGCTTCTCCAGCTTATTGAACGTTTCTGACGAGATGTGCCCGTCCATTGAACAAGCATTACGGATGCCTTCTTGCTGACCAGGGCTTCTGCAACCGTCGGATCTCTCAATGCACCTGCAAGCCCATCCATTTGCAGTCTGAATTCTTCCTTGTCGACAGACCCTGATATATCAACAGTCAGTGCAAGGGCCACCTCACAGGCTTGCACAGAGGGAACCGTAAGAAAAGCAGTGATGAGCGCAGGATACGATAATTTCGAAATCATGAAACAAGTTTAAGAAGGAGAAACAAATCGTCAATCAATAAAACATGCGGGTTGGATAAATCCCAATCACGAAATAATGAGAAATAGCAAACCCTAAGCAGGAACAGTTTCTTTTAATACGATATCACTCGCACTTTTGAACGTTATGATACCCAGTGGCTCCACACGCCCTTTAATATTGGTCGTGTGCTTTTCTGCTATGGTTTCATCTAGCCCAGCCAGGGCAGCCGTTTTTTGGGAAACAAGAAACTCAACATTATATTCCTTGGTAAGGCTCTCCAACCTGCTGGCTGTATTGACGACATCACCAATTGCAGTCAGTCCGGTAGCCTTGTTATAGCCCATATTACCAATGATTGCCGTTCCGCTGTGAATACCGATGCCGATTTTCAAAGGTTGGCCAATATCCTCAATCAGGGACGTATTAAGTTTTTGAAGTTCCCGAGACATTTGCCTTGCAGCAATCATGGCCTCCCTGCAGCCCTGCTCAAGTGACTTGTCGATACCAAAAATAGCCATGACACCATCGCCAATAAACTTGTCCAGATGACCGCCTGAACTTTCAATGGCCTTGCCTGTAATTGCAAAGTAACGATTTAAAAGAAAAGCGGTATCATAAGGCAATTGAGTTTCTGACAGTTTGGTAAAGGCGCGAATATCTGCAAAGAGAATGGCAACAGGTTGCTCCTCACCTGACTTGACCTGATATTGGTTTAACGCTTCTTTCGAGCCTACATCCGAGCGCAAAAGTGCTGTTACAGACAAATCATTTTCCAGTGGCAATTGGCAGGCTAGGCGAACGTTTTCTTCTGCGCCTATTCGTTGGAGAATTTTATTTTCTGCCTGGGATAGCGGTGGCAGGTTTGCGTGAGGATCATTCACTCTGATGCGGCACGTGGAACAACGCCCTCTGCCGCCACAAACAGAAGCATGTGGTATCCTGTTAATATTGAGATGCTCAAGGACTGTTTTGCCACGTGGAACCATTATCTCTACAGGTTCATCCAGTCCCAGGCTTTTGTATGTCAGCCTGATTGTCTGGGATCGATATTTCCATATGCGAAGCGCGATCTTGAGTGCAATAATTCCCAGCACACAGACAATTACGGAAGCAATGATCAATTGTTCATAGGTATCAATAAAACCGGAAAATGCCTCACCCTTGCTTCGGACTTTGCGCATCAGACCATTCACCCAGTTTTCATTTCCCGACAATCGGAGAACGCGAAAACCGGCTGATAGAATACCGGCAATTGCAAGGGTAGGCAGAAGTACAGACAGCGCAAAAATGACTGGCAAAAAACGGTTATACCAGCGCTTGTAGCGCAACCAGTAATGCCAGCCGATACAGGCATGAATCCAGACCAGTATGAGGCCTGTAAAGATCATGAAACTGCGGTATGGAAATTGAACCCATTGGACGTAGAGCTGGAAGGCATACCCCTCCTCAAGGCCAAATGCTTCGTAGGCGCCTCTGGTTGAAAGAACATGCGCCGAGAGTAACAAGGGTATGGCAAAACCCGAAACAAGCTGGAAAAATTCCCAGCTTTTCATTTGAAGGGTTCCCCGTTCATACAAGGCATGCAGCGCCAAGATGGCATGTAACGTCAAACTTCCCAAAATGAGAATTGTGCCAGGCAGCGTTCGCCAGGGTGATACAGTGTAAGCCAGCATATCATTCATGAATGATAGAGAGACAAGCCCCAATGCATGGTTTGAAAAATGGCCAAGGACAAAAACGAACAGGACAAAACCACTGGCAAGGCGCAGGTTGGCAATCATCGGCAAGCACTTTTCACAACTTCAAACATAAAAGGCAGAGTACGCCCAGTCTTGCAAATTACAAGGCTGGGCATACTCTGCCCTGAATAAAATTTTATATTATGGCAGGATTTGAAGACTTCAGGCTTCTGTTGGTCCGTTGGCTTCTTTCCATTCCCCTATACCGCCAACATTAATCACGTTCTGGTAGCCCATATCCTTGAGGGTTTTGCCCGCCAGAGCTGCCTGACCACCAAGCCCGCAAACGAGATATATCTCTGCATCTTTTTTCAAAGCCTCGTTGTGAAACGGCATTTCTTCGTCTGCGGCAAACTCAATAAAGCCACGCGGAATGCGCAAAGCCCCTTTTATCGTGCCGGACTTGGCAATATCGCCGGAATCCCTGACATCTATAAACAGTCCGTTGCCTTCAGCATGGATCTTGATTGCTTGGTCTGCAGGAATGCGGGTAACGGCCTTGTTGGCTTCATCAAGATATTGTTTTGCATTTTTCATGGAAACTTCCTTTTTCCTGTTATGATTGTTTAATCGCGCAAATCAGGATGCCCAAAAATCTCGCCAGCGAACCACAGATTGCGCGGTGGATCATGACGGGTTGTTTCTTGTTGCTGTCACTGTCGATGTAAAAAGCGCCAAAGCCACTTCGCAGGCTCGGGCTAAATTTGTAAACCCTTGACAAAAAACAATTATTACGACGCCTAAAGATTTAGTTGGAAGCATCCGGAGAACTCTTCATAAAATAAACTATTTCAGTTTATGTAAG
>CALDZZ010000132.1 GCA_937944075.1 uncultured Rhizobiaceae group bacterium | reverse complement strand
GATAGCTGCCTTTGGCAGCTATCTTTTTTGTTTTAAGCAATGACTTGTATGGAATCTCCGGGCAGTTAAACCCATGATATTAGAGTTTGATGTTATCGATCAGCCGTACATCTCCCAACCATGCAGCTGCAAAAAGTCGACATTTTGAACTTGGTTTATCCACTAGCACCATGCTCTCTCCACAACGAACTTCAAAATATTCAACCTTGAAGTGGTCTTTTGATTCCAACTGTTCTTTTGCTTTCTCGCAAGCCTTGGAAATACTACCACCCTTGTTGATTTTTTCCCTGGCCAGTTGCATGGCCTGATTTAGTTGAGGAGCGACTTTACGTTCTGCCTTGTTAAGACGAGCATTTCTTGAAGACATTGCCAGACCATCATTTTCCCGTACGGTTGGTGCAGGATGAATGATGATCGGAATATTCAAATCCGTTACCAGTCTTTTGATAATGAATAGCTGTTGGTAATCTTTTTCACCAAAGCATGCGAAGTTTGCACCAACCTGAAGGAACAGTTTTGTAACAACAGTAGCAACGCCATCAAAATGCCCCGGCCGATGCGCATCACACAGTATATCGATACCTGCCGTTACCTTTACTTCTGTTGAAAAGCCTTCAGGATACATTTCATTTACGGTTGGAATAAAGACCAGGTCAGCACCTTCTCTGGTGATGCTTTCGAGATCCTTTTCTTCATCGCCCGGGTAAGTTTCAAAATCATCCGGATTATTGAATTGTGTCGGATTGACAAAAATCGAGACCACAACAATATCGGCAACTTCTTTAGCCTTTGCGATCAAGCTCAAATGCCCGGCGTGTAATCCACCCATGGTTGGAACCAGGCAAACGGTTTTGCCATTGCTTTTGTAGTCATTAACGCGCGAACGTATTTCTGCAACGCTGCGAACAATTTCAAGAGCCATTTTGGTTACTCTTCACCTGCATAGTCATAAACATGGTCAGGGGTAGGGAACTTGCGTGTTCTCACTTCCTCTGCATATTCCTTTGCCATTTCCTGTACCTGCTCACCCAAATTAGCAAAGCGCTTTACAAACTTGGGTTTAAAGTCTGTGAACATGCCCAGCATGTCATCAATTACAAGAATTTGACCATCACAATAAACAGATGCTCCAATGCCTACGGTTGGTATGTCGAGCTTCTTTGTAACTTTTCGCGCAAGAGGGTCTGGCATTTTTTCGCATACAACTGAAAAGGCGCCAGCCTCCTGTACTGCTATTGCATCTTTCATGATGCGTTTTGCATCATTACCCTTGCCTTGCGTTTTGTAGCCGCCAAACACATTTACGGATTGGGGGGTCAGGCCTATATGAGCCATGACAGGGATGCCTCTGTCTGACAAATAGCGGATTGTTTCAGCCATGACTTCACCACCCTCCAGTTTGACAGCACCACACTCGGTATCGCGCATCAGGATGGAAGCATTTTCGAAAGCTTGTTCCTTGCTTTTCTCGTAGGAGCCGAACGGCATGTCCATAACAAGAAGAGGGCGCTTTAGTCCACGACGAACCGCTCTGCCATGCATGATCATCATGTCCATTGTACCGCCAAGCGTATTCGGCATGCCATGCATCACCATGCCTACGCTGTCACCCACCAGAACCAGATCCGTATGATCATCAATCATGCGGGCAATCGGAGTTGTGTAAGCTGTAAGACAGACGATCGGGCTTTCGCCTTTCATCATGGTAATATCAGGAGGGGTGAGAGCTTTGAGTTTGTTGTTTACGCTCATGGTGTTCCTCGCAAGGTATTATGAAAGCCCATAATGTTTACTTCAGGTTAGGGACACATACAAGCGTTCATGATTTATATGACCGATCGACAAGACATGTCATTCGAGTATTTATGTTTTGAATTGAATGATTTAGAGGTCAAATTATCTGTAATTACAAGTTTAACCGTCTTTGTATGGAAAAATTACCACTTTTATTATATTGTGACCAAAGTGTGGCGAATGTTTATAGTAAGGTGGAGAAAGTTATGAAGTCGATCCTGATTACACTAATGGTCTTTTTTGGCGTACTTAGTGCGCCTGCAACTGCGGCAAGAATTGAAGCCAAGGTTGATATATCCCAACAGAAAATGCGCGTTTATCAAAATGGTAAACTGAAATATGTCTGGCCCGTTTCTACAGCGCGTAAAGGCAAGGTTACGCCGACTGGGTCATGGAATGCGAAATGGCTATCCAAGAACCACAAGTCCAGCAGATATAATAATGCACCAATGCCCTATGCTATCTTTTACAGCGGACATTATGCAATTCACGGTACCTACAATACTAAACGTCTGGGCAGACCTGCTTCTGCCGGTTGTGTGAGAATACATCCTTCAAATGCAGCAAAGCTGTTTAGTATGGTTCAAAGGCATGGCAAGCGTAATTTCAAGGTGCGTATTACCAGATAGTCCTGCAAGGCCACAGTCTTTAAAAGATACGAACGTGCGGAAAGATCAAGACTTCTTCCGCGCGTTTTTTTGTGCCTGTTTTTCTGCTTTTTGTTCGGCAAGCTTCTTCATGACATTTGGTCTCCAGCGTTTATGAAGCCATAGCCATTGTTCTGGTTTCTCACGTACCCATCTCGCAACGCAGTCATTTACATCTTGAGTGAGTTGAGTGACATCCACGGAACCATTCGCATTTCTTGGAATTTTCAAGGGTTTTTCAATTTCAAGTCTGAAACGACCGCCAGGTAATCTGACACACCGTGCCGGATAAACAGGGCAATCATATTGCCTGGCCAGTTTTGCAAGCAATGGGTTTGCCATTGTCTGGCGTCCCAGAAATTCAACCTCAACACCCCGTGCAAAGAATTGGTCTACCAATACCCCAACTTTTCCACCTTCATCCATTACGTTTGCCAAGGCCCATGAGGCGCCTGCCTTTGAGGGAACCAAATGCCCCATGCTTGTGGTCCTGGCCGAGAGTACGCGCTTTGCCATATATTGATTGTTTGGAGGTCGAAAGAGGGCGGTTATGTTCAGGCCGTAAGCCGCAGCTCCAATTGGCAAGATTTCCCAATTCCCGGTATGGCCTGTAAAGCAAACTGCCGGGCCATCCAGTGCTTTGAGAGATTCAAAGTTCTCTGCGCCTGCAATCTCTACGCGTCCCTTGGATTGATCTTCCTCGTCAAAATCAAAAATCTCATCCAGATAAACATATTCCGCTGCCACGCGGCCGAGGTTTCGCCACATGTCATGCAGAATTTGTTCTATTTCTTCATCGCTCTTTTCAGGGAAAGCAAGTTTCAGGTTTTCGCGGGCTAGTTTGGTGCGGGGGTACCACATTCCAAGGCCTTTGGCTGCTTCTGATACAAACCAGATAGCGCTGTCAGCTGGAAAGAGTTTCAAAACAGCGATGAAACCAAAAAAGAATTGCGCGAGAACCCAATCTCGCGCATTTCTGAAAAATACATATGTTTTTCGAATGAGTGGCTCCATGGAGTGAACCTTGCGCCTGTTAGTCGTTCACCCGCATGATGATTTTGCCAAACACCTTGCGTGCTTCCATGCGCTCAAGAGCGGTTTGAATGTCGCCAAATTCAACCTCTGAATCCACAACGGGATGAACAATGCCTTTAGCCATTTTTTCCATGGCATCCGTAATATTTTGCATGCGGCAGCCGAAAGAACCAATCAGGCGAAGCTGGCGCTGGAAGAGCATCATTAGATTAGTATCAGCGGAAACACCTGAGGTAGAACCACAGGTTACCAAACGTCCGCCAGGTCGCATGCTTAGCATTGAACCTGCCCATGTATCCTTGCCAACGTGTTCAAATACAACGTCGACACCTTTTTTCTTCGTGATTTTGCGCACAGCGCCTTCGAAACGGTCTTCACGATAATTGAT
>CALDZZ010000131.1 GCA_937944075.1 uncultured Rhizobiaceae group bacterium | reverse complement strand
GGAACTGGTTCGAAAACTACCCGTGGGCGAAAGTGTTGTGGATTCAATTCTGGAACTGGTTCACTCAGCCAGACCCGGCAGCGCTGCGCCCGAGGTTGCTGATTTTATTTCCTGGGGGCCAGGCCCAAGGGCGTCACAGGCATTGATGCTGACAGTACGAGCAAGGGCACTTCTGGATGGTCGTCTTGCACCATCAGTGGATGATGTCATTGCCTTGGCAGAACCCGTCCTGCAACACCGCATGCAACTTTCCTTCGCTGCAAGAGCAGAGAGCATGACTGTTCGTGATGTGATTGACACCCTGAAAAAGCGTATCGGGTAAGTCGCTGACATGGCACCCCTAGGCGCAATAGCCCAACGCGAAACCGGACGCGACACCATAGAACGTGCTAGAGCACGTGCAAGCCTCATACCCAGTCTGCTGGTAGAAGCACAGCGGGTTGCCAATACGGTTTTCTCCGGTTGGCACGGAAGGCGCAAACGTGGTGTGGGTGAAAACTTCTGGCAATTCAGGCCCTATTCCCCCGGTGAAAGCATGTCGCGGATTGACTGGCGCCGCTCTGCCCGCGATGAAACAAACATTTTTGTACAAGACAAGGAATGGCAGGCAACTCATACTGTCTGGCTTTGGGTTGATGAAAGTCCATCCATGCTGTTCAAGTCTGAAACTGCCACGGTATCCAAACAGTCACGTGCGCTCGTTCTTGCTTTTGCCATGGCTGAGCTGCTTGCAAAAAGTGGTGAAAGGGTCGGTTGGCTTGGACTGACCAAACCCATCTTGAGCCGCAAGGCGGCTGAAAAACTGGCTGAAGCACTTGTGCTTGGAAAGCCGCAAACAGAATTCCCTGCAAATACTGAACTTGGACCCCACAGTGACCTTGTGATTGTCAGTGACTTTCTAGATCCAATTGAGGAAATCTCGCAAAAACTGGAATCGCTTTACAAGCGCGGTGCTAGAGGCCATGTGGTTCAAATGGTTGACCCGGTTGAGGAAACCTTCCCTTATTCGGGCAGAATTGAATTTAGTGACCCCGAAACCGGCGAAAAATTCACCGCCGGAAATGCAGAAATGTTAAAACAGCAATATGAAGCGGAAATATCTGCCAGAACTGACGCAATACGGCAAATAACAAATCGTCTGGGGTGGAGCTTTACAAGACATCACACGGACCGCCTTGCATCTGAAGCACTTATCCACCTGCATACTCATCTCGGGGAGCGTTCCATATAATGTTTGGTCTCCCACTCGCATTCACCTCGCCCTGGCTTTTGATGGCCTTGTTGTCATTGCCGATCATCTGGTGGCTGCTGCGCCTTACGCCCCCCAAACCGCAACAGGAAGTGTTTCCCCCAACCCGCATCCTTGCGCGTTTGCAGGAAAAAGAGGAAACTCCTGCACAAAGCCCATGGTGGATTACCTTGCTCAGATTGTTGATGGCAGCGCTCGTTATCATTGCGATGGCAGGACCCGTTCTTAACCCGCGCGAATCTTCCCTGCGAGGTGAAGGCCCCATTATGATCGTCATGGATGACGGTTGGGCATCCGCTCATGATTGGGAAGAACGCCGCAACACGGCACTCTCAATTATATCAGAAGCGAGGGATGCAGGACGTACAGTCATCCTCGAAAGTACAGCAGGTCACGACAACTGGAGCAGCGAGCCTATAACACCGGAAGAAGCTGCCAGTCTGATAGAAGCCAGCGAAAGTATCGCCGTACAGCCTAATCACGCAAAAACAGCCGACACATTGGCGTCAAGGATTAGAACAGCACAGGCACAACAATTGGTCTGGCTTTCTGATGGTCTGGCGCGTGAAGGCACCCAGGCACTGGCCGAGGCAATGCAGCAAAGTAACATAGCGACATCCCTGTATGAGGCTGAAACCAGAAACCTTGTTATTATCGAAACTATCAACAATGAACCGGGTGAACTCTTCGGAATATTGACCAGAGCAGAATTGGATGGCTCCCAGCAAGTGACCGTGATTGCAAGAGATTTGAAAGGGGTTGTGATCTCACGTTCCAATGCCTTCTTTGGCGATGGCGAGAACAAGACCCGTTTCAGCTTTAAGGGACCGGTGGAATTACGGAACCAAATCGCAAGACTTGAAATCGAGAACATCAATAATGCAGCCGCTGTACAACTGCTGGATGACAATAACCGTCGAAGACTTGTCGGGCTGATTTCCGGTGAGACTTTTGACCAGAACCAGCCCCTGCTCTCGCCACTTTATTATATCTCGCGCGCTTTAGAGCCCTTCTCGGATTTGCGCCGTGCTGATGATGCAAATGTTACTGCTTCCGTACCACAACTGATCGAACAAGGCGTTTCAGCCATTGCACTTGCTGATGTTGGCGTGATTACAGAAGCCGCAGAAGAACGTTTGTCAAAGTGGATTGAAAGCGGTGGGCTTCTTTTGCGTTTTTCTGGCCCAAGGCTTGCAGCTTCACCGCAAGGCAATCTTCTGCCAGTTGATATCAGGCCTGGTGACCGCAATCTGGGCGGCGCCCTGTCGTGGGAAACCCCCAAGGCACTCGCCCCCTTTGAACGCGAAAGTCCTTTTTTCGGAATTAATCCGCCACGCGATGTGACAGTTACAAAACAGTTGCTTGCCTTGCAGGAAGCCGATCTGGAACAGAAAACATGGGCTACCCTTGAAGACGGCACCCCTCTTGTAACAGCAGAAAAACGCGGTGCCGGCTGGATCGTTCTCTTTCATGTTGGCTCTGATGCAGATTGGTCCAACCTGCCGCTCTCAGGAACTTTCGTTGAAATGTTGCGCCGTACCATAAACCTGTCTCGTTCCAGCGGCACAGCCCCTGCGCAAACAGAAACCATATCCTTGCCACCTTTGCGTGTATTAAATGGAGAAGGCCAGTTTGTGCCACCAGAAGCATCTATCAAACCCCTGGTTGTATCTGCCGAGAGCGCCAATCCGGTGACACCGGAAAACCCTCCCGGGTTTTATGGAACTGAAGACGGTTTCAAAGCACTGAACCTGTTTGAGAAAGAAACAATCTTGACCCCACTGGCTGATCAATCCTTCATTTCGCAATTCGACAAGCAGAGCTACATCACAGGAGCAAGTTTTGATTTCAAGGTCTGGCTCATGGTTCTTGCAGCCGTTCTCCTGATTCTGGATTGCCTGGCAGTCTTGTGGATGGCTGGCGCTCTTAAAACACGCAAGGCCAGACCGCAGGCACTAGCCAGCATACTTGCAATTGGTGCAAGTGTTGTGCTGTTGGCCCATACAACGCCTCTATCTGCTCAGGAGCGCGATGAAAACTTTGATTTCTCCTCTGCCCTTGAGACGCGCCTAGCCTATGTACTAACGGGCGTAAGCGAAGTAGATAGAATTAGCGAAGCCGGAATGCGAGGTTTGACCTTCTTCATTTCAAGCCGCACGGCCCTTGAACCGGGAGAGCCAATCGGGCTTGATATCAGCCAGGATGAATTGTCGTTTTATTCCCTTCTGTATTGGCCGGTAGACCCAAGAGCAGAACTGCCTTCATCTAAAACCATTGCACGCATTGATGCCTTCATGAAGGAAGGTGGCAGTATTCTTTTTGATACGCGTGATCAGGTCTCGGGCGTTTTGGGCGGCACCTCCGCCTCACCGGCAGCACGCACCCTGCAACAGATTTTGGCTACACTTGACATCCCGCCTTTGGAACCTGTTCCAACTGATCATGTTTTGACAAAATCCTTTTATCTTCTGGACCGCTTTCCAGGCAGATATTCAGGAGGCGATCTTTGGGTGGAGAAATCCCAAAATCTTAATCCTGTCGAAGGCAGACGTCCCGCACGTGCAGGTGACGGGGTTTCCTCAATAATGATTACCAGCAATGATATGGCTGGAGCGTGGGCTGTGGACAACACATTGCGTCCTTTGCTTCCAACCATACCACCAGATCCTACCCAACGAAATTATGCCTATCGCTCGGGTGTAAACCTGATGATGTATGCACTGACTGGCAATTACAAGGCTGACCAGGTACACCTGCCGGCCTTGCTAGAGAGGTTGGGACAGTAATGGAAAACCTGAATATAGCCTTTGCCCCGGAACTGCCCATCTGGTTCCTGACTTCGCTTGTTGTTGTGATCGCCATCCTATGTTTTTACGGTATCTTTAAGGGCATTAGAGGCAGTATTATCCGTACACTGGCAGGCGCACTGGTCGCCCTTGCGCTCTTTAACCCATCCCTTTTGCAGGAAGACCGGTCGCCACTTAAAACAATCGTTCCAGTGGTTATTGATGAAACGACTAGCCAGAAACTGAATGACAGGGACCAGCAAACCAAAATGGCTGCTGCGGACATACGTGAGCAATTCGACAAACTGGAAAATTTTGAACTACGCGAAATTACAGTCACTGACCAAATCTCGCAAACCAGTGATGTCTCCTCTGCCCTGTTTGGAGCGCTAAACAATGCGATGCAGGATGTCCCGAAAGACCAGATAGGCGGAGCAATTTTCATCACGGACGGACAAGTTCATGATATCCCCGAGAGCAAGGAGCAAGCCACACTAAATGGTCCCTTGCATGTCATTGTGACAGGAAAAAAGGAAGAGCGCGACCGCCGCATTGTTTTGAAAAATGCCCCCAAGTTTGGTGTGGTGGGTGAAAGTCAGGAAATCATCTATGAGCTGGAAGAAACAGGCTTTGGCTCACCAACCCCTGTAGAGGTTACAATCAGTCTCGATGGCGAAATTGTAGCAGTAGAGGAAGTCTTTGCTGGCGAAGAAGCCTCTTTTGTATTTGACGTTCCCCATGGCGGGAAAAACATCATTGAACTCAGCGCAACCGTTGCTGACAATGAAATATCGGAAATCAACAACCGAACGTTCACAACACTCAATGGCATTCGTGAAAACCTCCGTGTATTGCTGGTATCTGGCGAACCACATGCAGGTGAGAGAACATGGCGCAATCTGTTGAAGTCGGATGCATCTGTTGATCTCGTTCATTTTACAATTCTTCGCCCCCCTGAAAAACAGGACGGAACACCAATCAATCAGCTTTCACTGATTGCCTTTCCGACACGCGAATTATTCGTTCAGAAAATCGATGAGTTTGATCTGATCATTTTCGATCGTTACAAACGTCGCGGCGTTTTACCGGTGCTCTATTTTGATAACATAGCCCGCTATGTGCGTGATGGAGGTGCGGTACTGGTTGCGGCAGGTCCTGAATATGCCGACAGTCTCAGCATTGGCGCAACGCCTCTGAATGATATTTTACCAGCTGTTGCGAACGGACAAGTGACTGAAGCACCCTTTGTGCCACGCGTTCCCGAGACAGGGCAAAAACATCCTGTCACCAGAGATCTGGATGGCTGGGATGAAGAAAACCCCAAATGGAGCCGCTGGTTCCGCTCAGTTGGCGTCAACAAAAACGGTGGCGAAACAGTGATGGAAAATGATGCAGGAGAACCCGTTCTCATGTTGCAACGCCAAGATGAAGGCAGGGTTGCGCTTTTTCTTTCAGACCATGTTTGGTTATGGTCGCGTGGATTTGAAGGGGGTGGCCCACACGTGCAGTTACTGCGACGCCTTGCACACTGGCTCATGAAAGAACCTGAACTCGAAGAAGAGCGCCTGACTGCAGAAGCAAATGGAAAAACACTGAGCCTGAAGCGTCAGACCCTGGGAGAAAAGCCCGAAGATGTAACCATCACATCCCCGTCCGGTGACACACAAACCCTGGTTTTTGAAGAAACCGGCAAGGGCATCTGGACAGCCGAAGCTCAAGTTGAACAAATCGGGCTTTATCGGACAAGCAGTGGCGAGTTCACAGCACTTGCCCAGGTCGGCCCTGCAAATCCGCGTGAACTGGCCGCCGTCATCAGCACCACTGATTTACTGGCACCCATCGTTCGCGAAACGTCAGGCTCCATACAAAGACTGGAAGAAAACGGCATTCCAAGACTGGTGCAAATTGGTCAAAACGCGAGCACAAGCGGACGGGGCTGGGCCGGGCTGGTCAATGCAAATGCAAGCGTTCTGAATGGTGTCTTCAGAATTCCACTCTTCACAGGACTGATCGGCCTTGCACTTCTGCTCTTGGGCTTTGCAAGCATGTGGTTCCGCGAAGGGCGTTAGGGTTTTTGGATTCAGTCTATTTGAGACCCGGGCTTTACTTCATAACGCCGAGCCTGGCCTGAAAACTTGCTCTCAATCCCTTCCACCAAAGGACAAATCAGAAT
>CALDZZ010000130.1 GCA_937944075.1 uncultured Rhizobiaceae group bacterium | reverse complement strand
ACCAGATAGGGAAATTTAAAACCGTAATGCCGGGAGAACTTTTTCATGTTTTCAGGACTATCAGCTGACACATATTGATAATCATTGGACATAACGGCCAGCACGTTTATGCCCTCACTCATCAACTCGTTTGCATCTTGTGCCAGACGTTCGGCAATGGCCACCACATAGGGGCAATGGTTGCAGATGAAAGCGATGAGCAGGCCGTTTTCACCCAGATGCTCCGACATTGTGAAGCTTTTGCCATAAGGGTCCTGAAGCGTGAAGTCTGGTGCTTTCCAGCCGAAGTCGCATAGGGGAGTGTCGAGTAGCATTATTTTTCCTTAAATAAATCAGGTCGTCTGGCTTTGGTGAGCTCAACAGATTGTTCATGACGCCATTCATCGACCTTGCCATGATTGCCGGAGGTTAATACTTCCGGGATGGTTCTGCCTTCAAACTCTGCCGGACGTGTATAATGCGGGTGTTCCAGAAGCCCGTTCTCGAAGCTTTCTGTTTCGCCACTTTCCTCATTACCCATGACACCGGGTAGCAGGCGAACGATGGCATCGAGCAGGATGGTGGCAGCGGGTTCCCCGCCAGACAATATATAATCACCGATGGATACTTCTTCCAGGTTGCGTGCTTCGATGACCCTTTCATCCACGCCCTCAAAGCGACCGCAGACAATTACGACGCCGTCGCCCTGTGCCAATTCACGTACACGGGTTTGCGTTAAAGGCTTGCCACGTGGAGACATGAGCAGTCGGGGGCGGGTGTCTTTTTCATCGGTGGTGACATCTATTGCTTCTGCCAGCACATCGGCGCGTAACACCATGCCGGCTCCGCCACCTGCGGGTGTATCATCAACATTAGAATGTTTGCCCTTGCCGAAGTCGCGCAGGTTTGTGGTCTCCAGCGACCAGGTTCCATTCTTGAGTGCATTGCCAGCGAGTGACAAGGCCAAAGAGCCCGGGAACATTTCTGGGTAGAGGGTGATGATGGAGGCTTTGAAGGTCATGATTACATTCCGCCCTCGTCCTTCGACAGGCTCAGGATGAGGGCTTTTTCTTTAACTTGCATTAGCATACATCCTCACCCTGAGCCTGTCGAAGGGTCTTCATCCCGCTCGCTCACCTCTATCGGCGGAATTACTTTCAAGCTTCCGTTTTCAAAATCAATCTCAGGCACGACTTCCTTGGTGAAGGGGAGGTAATAGGTTGAACTGCTGTTGGGTGGCTTGACTTCAACCATGTCACCAGCACCAAAGTTTGAAACGGTTATCACGGTGCCAAGATCTTCGCTATCAGGTCCAAGCACAGACATGCCTATCATGTCTTCGATATAAAATTCGTCTTCATCTTCAAGGTCAGGTAGTTTTTCGCGGTCTATATAAAGCTCTACCCGGTTCAACGCTTCGGCTTCCTCGCGTGTGTTCACGCCTTCGAACTTGACGACCATCATATTCTTTTGCGGTCGCATGCGCTTGATTTTTAATTTTCTGCCGTCCTTGGTTTCCAGCTTTCCGTATTGATCCAGCATGTCTGCTTCGCCAAAAGGCTTCACACGCACTTCACCCTTGATGCCATGGGCGCTCCCGATTTGGGCAAGCAGGATTTTGGTATCAGTCATATAAACTTCCAAAGAAAAACGGGCAGCAATTGTTTGCCACCCGTTTCATAACATGATTTGCCAAAAAGCAATTACTCAGCTTTTGCTTCTTCTTCAGCAGGTGCTTCAGCTTCAGCTTCGGCCGCTGCCTCTTCGGCAGGTGCTTCCTCAGCGGGGGCCTCTGCTGCTGCTTTTGCATCTTCTTCAGCTTGTTTAGCTGCTTCAGCCGCATCTTCTTCTTTTTGTGCTTTTTCAGCGACGCGTTCCTGAGCTTTTTTGCCTGGAAGCGCTTTTTTCGGGTTGTTGCGTGGCTCACGTTTCAAGATGCCTGCTTCGTCAAGGAAACGCAGAACCTTGTCTGTTGGTTGCGCGCCTTCACCGAGCCAATGTTTCACACGGTCAAGATCCATCACAACGCGCTGGTCATTGTCTTTTGCAAGAAGCGGGTTGAATGTTCCAAGTTTCTCGATGAAACGGCCATCACGCGGGCTGCGCACGTCAGCAACCACGATTGAATAGAAAGGACGCTTTTTTGAGCCGCCACGGGCCAGTCTTATTTTAGTTGCCATTGTTAGTTTCTCCTTGGGATTATTATAATAGCGTTATGACTCTTTACGAGCCTGTTTGTGATGCTGAATGACTTCCGAAATAATAAAATTCAGAAGCTTTTCAGCAAAGTCGGGATCAAGGTTTGCGTCTGTTGCCAATTGGCGCAAACGCTCGACCTGTTTCTTTTCCCTCGCCGGATCAGACGGGGGTAAATCATTTTCGGCTTTCAAAACACCAACCGCCTTGGTCACGCGGAAACGTTCAGCCATAATGTTTATGAGCGCTGCATCAAGATTATCAATCGAGCCACGATGCTGGTTTAGTTTTTCCTGAGGAGTCATGCAAATTTCTCCATGAATTCGCTTGGCGGGAGATGTCTCCAGACTTCTGACTTGAACTTTCCAAACAAAACAGCATTGCCTTCAAAGGCAGCGCCCAGTTTGCCTGCAAGATTTTTGGATGGCGTATTGGCAACATCAATCTGGCTGATTGCCGTTAGCCACTTCAGGTCAGCATAAATATATTTGAGAGCAGCAAGTGCTGCCTCTGACCCATAGCCCTTGCCACCATTGTTTCTTGTGATGATATAACCCAACTCCGGTTCAGGCCAGCCTTCGGGATACCAGGGTCCTGTCCAGCCGATCATATTGCCACTGGCCTTTTCCTCGATTGCAAACATGGTGTAACCGCGCAAATGATAGTGGCCTATCAGGGATGCAAAATACCGCCATGCTTCCCAGCGTTCCTTTGCGCCGCCAAAATATTGAACGTGGTCCTTGTCTGCAAAGGTTTCTGCTATGCAATCAAAATCCGCTTCCTGCCAACCGCGAAGTATCAGGCGTTCGGTTTCAAGTACCGGAAGTTCAAGCACGTATCGAGACATTTAGCGTTTCTTGCCCCCGAATTTGCCGCCACCGGGAACCTTGATGCCCATTTCCTGAGCCATTTTCTGAATTTCCTGCGGGCTCATCTTGGAGAGATCAGGCATGGCGCCACCACCAGGCACGCCACCTGGCAGTCCGGGCATGCCGCCGCCACCGCCACCGGTAAGCTTGTTCATCATTCCGCCCATGGCGGCCTTGCCCATTCCACCCATCATGGAGCCGATGCCACCACCGCCACCCATCATGTTGCCCATGCCGGATTTGCTCATCTTCTTCATCATGTCACCCATCTGACGGTGCATTTTGAGCAGTTGATTTACTTCCTGAACAGAAGAACCGGAACCGGCTGCAATGCGCTTCTTGCGGCTTGCGTTCAGCACCTTGGGCGCCTTGCGTTCCTTGCGGGTCATGGAGGAAATTATTGCCTGCTGGCGCTTGAAAATTGAATCATCAAGGCCTGCTTCATCGATCTGCTTTTTCATTTTGCCAATGCCTGGCAACATTGACATGATGCCTCCCATGCCGCCAAGATTTTGCATTTGGGTCAATTGTTCTGAAAGGTCGTTCAGATCAAATTCGCCCTTCTGCATGCGCTTGGCCATTGCAGCGGCTTTTTC
>CALDZZ010000129.1 GCA_937944075.1 uncultured Rhizobiaceae group bacterium | reverse complement strand
CCAACCGGCGCCGACATAACTTGCATGTCCGGCTTTGACTGCTGCTGCATTAAGGGCTGCAATGCCTGTTTCGACATTGTCTTTGTTTTCTGCTGTGTCGTAGCCTTTTACTGCGGCTGCATAAAACTCATCGCCCACATGATCATGTGGATAAATGTCACGCGCCATCTGAATCAGTGTTGCCATCGTTTCGGGCTTCAGGTGCTTTACTTCCAGTGCCCAACTGATGCCAGGGTTTGCCACAAAACCGGCACCCACAATAAATGCAGCCCCCAGTTTTGCGCTACCGGACAACAATTGTCGCCGTGTCAGGCCTTTGTCTAGTGTTTGTTTCATCATCTTCTCCTCCTTTATTCCAACAGTTTGAAAGTCTGAATTACGTGTATCGCCCGTGCCTTTGCATCACTTCGATCTCATAGCCATCCGGGTCTGTTACAAAGAAAAATTTGGCGAGCAGCGCGCCATCGCGTTCAAATTCAACGATTTTTCGCGGTTCAAATCCGGCTGCAGAAAACCGCTTGTGCTCGCTTTCAAGATCATCCACCACCACCGCGAAATGACCGTAACCATCGCCGAGCTTGTAGGCTTCCTCTCGCCCCTTGTTTATGGTGAGTTCGACTTCAAAGTCGTTTTCATCATTGCGCAGATAAACAAGCGTGAAACTGTCAAAGTCCAGTCGCTTGGCGATATCAAGATCAAATGCAGTTTTGTAAAAATTGACTGAGCGCTCTTCATCAAGAACGCGAAGCATGGTGTGAATTATTTTTGCCAACTGAAACCTCCCTGTAATTATGCAAGGAGTATAAGTCTCAATTTTTCACAACGGGTAGTAACAGGGTACTACAAGCACAATTGAATTTAATGCCTTAGGAGTATGCCTGGCAATTCATGCCGCAGAGGTTGCTTCTATGCGAAGCGCATTCTCACGCGCGGTATTGCCTCTCACTTCTTCTACATAAGTCAGACAGGCACATCTGAGCAGAGATGTGAAGTTTTGAACCTCACCTCTCAAATCAAGCACTTCATCGTGCAAGGTTGTAAGAAATTTGCCAAGTGTCATGTTTTGGGCTTTGGAAACTTCTTCCAGTATTTCCCAATAGGCTGTTTCCAGGCGTATGCTTGTCACATGGCCACCAAGCCTTACAGAACGTGCCTCACTGCTATAACGCTCGGGCGATTGACCTGCAAATATCTGACACATTGTATTTCCTCCATCTATAAATAGAATATGAATTCAGGATTTTGTCAAATGTAGGTATTTTGCCGTCAACACATCCCACGCAGAATCATATTGAACCCTGTTTTTAACAATTCGATTCTTCTCATCCGGCATTTCATTGGGACAACATTTGCATGAGAATCGCAGAGTCGCGAAATCGTTAACAAATCAATACCAAAAATTAACTTTTGGACTGTCGTTTACCCCAAGATATTGAAAACTCTGACAATCTTTTTTTTCATGTTTTCCACGATATTCACACTTAGACCACAAGATATAGTTTTTTTATTTTTCTTTGGCACAACCTGTTGACGTGTTCGCCCGAGTCTTAGTAACAATTAAATCCAAGAGTTGAGTTGGATTATGCCCGATTGGGGGAAAAGGCCTTAAACGCCTTTCAAGACAAGCATAATCCCTTCCATTATCGCTAGTTTGAAGCATTAGAACTGCGTTTCTAATCATGATTTCTTGCGGCCTAACGTGGAAGAAAAGCCCGATTTTTACGGATGTGAGTTGTTGTTGTTTAAAACTTCTGTTAATACTATATTTAGTATTTACAATGACAATCTCATCAAGATATAGCGTATTGGCTTAGGTCAAGAAATAACAGGGGTTGGGTCTTCCTTGCAGATTAATGAGCAAAAATAATGCTCGGGATGTGCAAGATGATGGGGATACAACAAGCGTAAATTTATTGAGTGCGGGGTTGGATTGTAAAGAATTCAGCCATCAAGGAAGTTTTGCCTGATTGCAGGCAGAACATTCGAAACATGTGCCTGATGGTAGGCAAGATTGAAGGGAAGAGACATGCAAATAGAGCGGCGTTATACAAAAGAAAATCAATCAGCATACGAGGGCATTGAGTTTCGTCAGGCTACCAGTGAAATCCGCAACCCGGATGGTTCAGTCGTCTTTAAGCTGGAAAACATCGATGTGCCAAAGTCATGGTCTCAGGTTGCCAGTGATATCATTGCGCAAAAATACTTCCGCAAGGCTGGCGTTCCTGCTGTCTTGAAAAAAGTAGAAGAAAATTCTGTACCATCATGGTTGTGGCGCTCTGAGGCTGACAAGGAAGCCCTTGCTAAATTGCCTAAAGAAGAGCGTTACGGCTCTGAAATGGATGCACGTCAGGTTTTCAACCGTCTGGCAGGTACCTGGACATATTGGGGCTGGAAAGGTGGCTACTTTACATCTGAAGAAGATGCGCGCGCTTTTTATGACGAGCTTTGCTACATGTTGTGTAACCAGATGGTGGCACCGAACTCTCCACAGTGGTTCAACACCGGTCTTCACTGGGCATATGGCATTGATGGCCCTGCCCAAGGTCACCACTATGTAGATCCATTCACGCACAAGCTTGTGAAATCGAAGTCTTCATACGAGCATCCACAGCCGCATGCCTGTTTCATTCAGTCTGTGCAAGATGATCTTGTAAACGAAGGTGGCATCATGGACCTTTGGACACGTGAAGCACGTTTGTTCAAATATGGTTCGGGCACGGGTTCAAACTTCTCCTACATCCGTGGCGAGAACGAGCCTCTTTCCGGCGGCGGCAAGTCTTCCGGCCTGATGTCATTCCTTAAAATTGGTGACCGTGCTGCGGGCGCTATCAAATCTGGCGGCACAACACGCCGTGCGGCCAAGATGGTTGTGGTTGATATCGATCACCCGGATATCGAAGAATACATCGAGTGGAAAGTGAAAGAAGAGCAGAAAGTTGCTGCGATCGTCACGGGCTCGAAAGTGGTTTCAAACCACATGACAAAAATCATGAGTGCTTGTGTCAACTGCGAAGGCAATGAGGATGATTGTTTCGATCCTTCCATTAACACTGCGCTGAAGCGTGAAGTGAAAGCTGCAAAAAAAGCATTGGTGCCTGAAAACTACATCCAGCGCGTCATTCAGCTTGCACGTCAGGGCTACACAGACATCACCTTCCCTGTTTACAACACGGATTGGGAT
>CALDZZ010000128.1 GCA_937944075.1 uncultured Rhizobiaceae group bacterium | reverse complement strand
ACAAACACTGAAACGCGTCAGAGAGGTAAGATGGGGGCCACGAACCATTGATCTGGATATTATTTTGTTTGGTAATGAGGAGATCAATGAAGACAAACTTCAGATACCTCATCCCAGAATGCTTGAAAGGGCCTTTGTTTTGAAGCCCTTGTCAGACATTGCGCCGAATATGGAATTGCAGGGAATTCACATCAATAAATGGCTTGAAAATCTGGACAGTTCACAAATTTTAAAAACTGATGATCGTCTTACTGGGTAGCACCTGTAAGGGTACCAGTGTCGATGCGGCTAAGATTCATGCCAATGACTGGAATAAGTTTTTTGTTGTGACGCACTGAAATTGTTGCTTTCAGTTTATTTTTGTCATTCAGGTTTACAACCATGATGCCTTTGAGCTGATTGCGAACGATGTCAACAATCACGCGATTTTTGCTGTATCGACCGCCAGTAACATCCATGCCATCGCCCTTGGCTCCATCAAGAAATGCACCCTTGTAGCTTGAACCTTTTTTGGTGATGTGAGCGGTCATTTTCTGGGAGAAAACACCAACACGACAGGAGCCGTCAATGATCATGCCGTGGCCCTTTTTGGGGGTCGTGCCATCGAACGTACAAACATATTTTGTACCCTTGTACTTACCCGCAACGATTTCGCCGGGCCCAGACCACTTTCCTTCGATGCCTTTAAAGAACTTGATATCAGATGCAAATGCAGCATTGCCGAACGCAATGGAAGCAAGCATTGAAAGAAGTAGGATTTTAATACGCATAACCTGATCCTTATTTCCGATGCCTGAATATCACCTGAAATGGTTAATCAACCGTTCATTGAATATGCTGTTTTTTAAATTTCTGAAGGGAAAAGAGAATTTTGTAAAATCCCGTTGCCTTTTGTAATGGTCGACCAGTTCTCAGTCTCAAAATCAATTGTTGTCAGTGCAGCTGTTGGATATCGATAGGCAATTTTTTCAATTTGCTCGGCTTCACCACTGCCAGGTAGGGAGGTGGCAAGGGAGCCGCACATTGGATTATGACCAATAATCATGATCGAATTTGCATTATTCACTGAATTAATGATCTCTATATATTCTGATAATCCGCTTGAATACAGTTTTTCTGTATAGCTGATTTCCGGTGTTTTTTCGAAGGCATCAACGACAGAATCCAGGGTTTGTCTTGTCCTTGTTGCGCTTGAACAAAGCACCAAATCAGGAGAAATATTGTGTTTTTTGATATGTTTGGAGATCTTTTTAAGATCCTCCAGGCCTTTTTCATTCAATTCCCTGTCAAAATCCCGAGCGCCGGGAATTGCCCATGAAGATTTGGCGTGTCGCATAATGTAAAGGCGTAGCATGTAGGTTCCATTCAATTCAGCCTCTCACGATCATCCATCAAACGATAAACTTTTGTAGTGAGCGGATTTTTTACCTTGAGTGTTCTGAAGTCACGGTTTATATACCGCCCAAGGGTAAGGCAATACAACACTGAAAGTTTTGGTGAAGTTTTAGGAGGTTAACGAATGGGTATCGTACAACTCGATATTGATTATCTTCCAAGCGAAGATGAACCATTTATGGGCGAAATGCAAAAAGCCTATTTCAAACAAAAGCTGGAAAACTGGAAAGCTGACATTCTTCGTGAATCAAAATCAACAATAGAATCACTCCAGGGTGAAAGCGATAAAATGCCGGATGCGGCAGATCGGGCATCTTCCGAGACAGATCGTTCCATTGAGTTGAGAGCCAGAGACCGCCAAAGAAAACTGGTCAAAAAGATAGATGCAGCATTGAAGCGCATAGAAGATGGTTCTTATGGCTATTGTGAGCATACCGGTGAACCAATCAGCCTCAAAAGACTGGATGCCAGACCGATTGCAACCTTGTCTATTGAAGCGCAGGAAGCCCACGAACGACGTGAAAAAGTTTACAGGGACGATTAGGCATAATCTTAGCCTGTCATATATTAGATATAAATAAGCATAAAAAAACCGCCTCATGGCGGTTTTTTGTTTTATTGTAAGAAAAAACACCTTGATCAGGCGGGCTCTTTCATTTCGCTTGAAAGCTCATCCAGAAGGCGTTGCATTTCATCATCTTCATTATTGGCTGGCTGAGCTTCGTCAGTAAGGGTATCAGAAAGTTCAGTGGTATCAATCTGTAGTTCCTCAACAGATAGCGCATCATCCAGCTGAGCTGAAATCTGACTTTCCAACTCAATATCAGCCACTTCTTTAGCAGCTTCACTGACATCAGACGTTTCTGTTTGAACTGCATCTGAAACTGTCTCAACTGTATTTGAAGCTGTTTCAGTAATGGCTTCTGCACCCTTGCTGATTGTATCGCCAACTGCGGAAGTTGCATCGCTTGCCGTTTCACTAACCGCATCTGCAGTTGCCGATACTGCGCTAGTTACACTATCAGTAGCTTTAGAGGCAGTATCAGTTACTGTATCAGTAACCGTTTCTGTAACATTGGATGCTGCCGCCTTGACGGATGAAAGACCTGCGGCACCTAATGCAGCAACGCCTGCTACAGGCGCAGCAAGTGAACTTTCTTGTTCCGGCTTTGCAACTGCATCCTTAACGCCGGTAGTCTTTGCTTCTTCCTGTGGCGCAATATCTTTGGTCGGGGTCGGGGCAACTGCTTGGGTCTGCGTTTGTGCGGTAACTGCAGGGTTTTGTGGCACCTTCGCACGAACTATGTTGGTCTCTACGACCACATCATTTGAGCCACCGATAAGGATGAGATGCTCGATGTTGTCTCTTCTGACCATCACAAGCCAACGTTTTTCATCGATTTTTGTTGTATCAGTAATGGACAGTCTGGGCACGCGACTTCTCATGGCTTTCTTTGCTGCAGAGCCACTCAATTTTCTGAAAATCCAACCTATAATTATGACTAGCAAAAAGATTGCCAGTGTAATGATCAGCAAATTGATTGCAGACCCGTTTTCCCCGCCAGTTAAATTATTTAACCACTCCATACTCTATACTCCTTTGAAGCCCACGCCTCATGCCGCATTAAAATTTATTGGTAAGAATAATCAGCCGCTATGTTGGTGTGATAGCAAATACGTCCCTCGTTCAGGGTTTTAATATATCAGAAATACGATTTTATATCAATATGGATGCACTTGGGTTCTTCCATGGTATGGAAACTGGTAGTGTCGTAGCCACGAATCGTCATTTGGTAGGTAGTAAGTTCATGGTCCGCAAGGAACCCGATCAATATTCAGCAAAAAGCAAGCCGGTTATCAACGAAGTGAAATCATCCGGGGGAGCAGGGCGCTTTCTTCTTTTTGGTGCATTTTTGGTTGTTGTTGTATCCTTACTTGCCTATTTGGGCGCGGAAAGTTTGGGCGAGCCATTGTTTCTGGCAATTCTGGGTATCTTTGCAAGCATAGGTGTCTTTTTCATTTTTGCCATGGTGCTGGGAATTATTCAGCTCACTTCCGCCAGGCGAATAGATGATTTCTCAAAAGACCTTGTAGGATCTATGGATTCTTCAGTTGTAGTTTCGGATGTTGATGGTCGTGTCATTTATTCAAATGAGGCTTATGCTGATTTGCTTGGCGCAACATCGCAGGCTGAAATTGCCAGTGTCGAGGCCGTATTTTCAAAACGCCAGGAAGCAAACGAAATAATTTACAGAATGGCGAATGCTGCAAAGAAAGGTGTAGCCAGCATAGAAGAGGTACGATTAAACAATGGCCTAAGAGACAGTGACAAAAGCAGTAAATGGTTCAGACTGCGCTCTCGTGGCATGATTAATCCGATTGACAACAAGCCCGCAACGGTTTGGCAGGTAACGGATGTCACAGATGATCGCATGAACCAGGAAAGCACTTTCCAGGAATTACAGGATGCGGTTCATTACCTGGATCATGCTCCGGCCGGTTTTATGGCGAGTGATGATAATGGCAACTTGCTCTATATCAATGCGACCCTTGCGGACTGGCTTGGAATTGATCTGACAAGATTTGAGCCTGGTAAATTGAACATGCAAGATGTCATTTCAGGCGACAACATGGCTCTGTTTTCCACTCTCGATACTGAAGCGTCAAACAAAAGAACCGCTGTTATTGATCTGGATATGAAGAGAAGTGACAGTAAACTCCTGCCTGTCAGATTGTATCACAAGATACCATCATCTGGAGATGGCGCTCCAGGCGCAACACGGACCCTTGTCATCAATCGCTCTGCAGACGTAGGCGATAGTGAAGCGCTTAGAGATGCTGAAATCCGTTTTACACGCTTCTTCAATTCAACACCTGTAGCCATTGCCGGTGTCAACAAGCATGGTGAAATCGTACGCACGAATGCACCTTTCCAGCGCATGTTCACGGATGTCATTGAAAACCAGGGCAGTGTAGGGGGCATGAACTATACCAAAATGGTAAATGATGAAGATGCTTCCCAGCTACGTGAAATTTTCAATGACGCGTTGAGTGGCAGCAGTGATATCAACCCGATTGACCTGTCAATCAATGGGGATGAAGAACGCCACGTGCGATTTTATGTAAGCCACGTTGCAAAGGTTGACGGTGATGATGCGCTCGATAACCGTGATGATGAGCACGTTATCATCTATGCGATGGAAACAACTGAACAACGGGCACTGGAAAATCAATTCGCCAAGGGTCAGAAGATGCAGGCTGTAGGTCAGTTGGCTGGCGGGATTGCGCATGATTTCAACAATGTTCTTACCGCAATCATCGGTTTTTCTGATTTGCTTTTGACCAACCACAAACCGTCAGATCCTTCGTTTCAGGACATCATGAACATCAAGCAAAACGCGAACCGTGCTGCCAGTCTGGTAAGACAGTTGTTGGCCTTTTCCCGAAGACAGACCTTGCGTCCCCAGGTTTTGCACCTTTCAGATGTGCTGTTTGATTTGAACATGTTGCTGGACAGGCTGGGTGGCGACAAGGTGCAGGTCGAGATCAAGCATGGACGGGATCTCTGGCCAATCAAGGCGGATGTATCGCAACTGGAGCAGGTCATTGTAAATCTGGTGGTGAATGCCCGTGATGCGATGGGTGGAGAAGGTCCGCTTAAAATTAGAACCTCGAACGTTGATGAAGAAACATGCAGACGTGAACATAACTACCACGAGCTTGAACCGGGTGAATATGTCATGATCGAGGTTGAGGATGAAGGCACTGGCATGAGCAAGGAAGTGCTCGACAAGATTTTTGAACCTTTCTTTTCAACCAAGGAAGTAGGAAAGGGCACAGGACTTGGGCTTTCGACTGTATACGGTATCGTAAAGCAGACAGGCGGCTTCATTTATCCAGACAGTGAGTTGGGCAAGGGAACAACCTTCCGTGTTTTCTTGCCTAGGCATATACAGACAGAAGAAGAAATTCTGGAAAGTGAAAATGCCGCCTTACAAGTTGTTCAGGAACCCGCCAAGGATTTGACGGGCAACTCGGTTATTCTTCTGGTTGAAGATGAGGATGCTGTTCGCGCCTTTGCGGAACGTGCACTAATCTCTCGTGGCTATGAAGTACATGAAGCCATGGATGGTGTTGAGGCACTGGAAGTCATGGAAGAATATGGAGATGAAATCGATTTGATTGTTTCTGACGTAGTTATGCCAGAAATGGATGGCCCAACCTTGCTGACCGAAATAAGAAAGACCCATCCGGATCTCAAGTTTATTTTCGTTTCAGGTTATGCGGAAGAGGCCTTTGCCAAAAACCTGCCAGAGCAGGAACGGGGTAAATTCGGTTTCCTTCCAAAGCCCTATTCATTAAAGCAACTTGCGACTGCCGTTAAAGAAAAGCTTGAAGAGTAAGCTGAATGAAACTTCTAATCCCACCACCGTTGCAAGCCATTATATGCGCAGGTTTGATGTGGCTGATTTCCCAGCAATTCCCTGCATTCGGGTTTTCCTTTGGCTTGCAACAGTCAATTGCAATCCTGATTTGCATGTTGGGTATTGCAATGGATTTGTTTTCAGTTGGACTGTTCGCACGAAACAAAACAACCGTATCTCCGTTCAGTCCGCAGAATACAGAAAGTCTGGTGACTACGGGCCTCTACAAATACACCAGAAACCCGATGTATCTCGGAATGGCTATTATTCTTACTGGCCTTGCTGTTTGGCTGGGGAACGTCTTGTCATTCCTCATCATTCCGTGTTTTGCGTGGTATCTGACCATGCTTCAAATTATACCAGAAGAAGAAATTCTGCTGGAAAAGTTTGGCGAGGAATACGGTGATTATATGATGCGCGTAAGGCGCTGGATTTGAAATTACTGTGAAACCAGCTTGTATTTCTTCAACTCATCAGCCGTAAAATAGTAGAGTTTTTGTGGGGGCGTTTCCAGCGCATGAACCCAAAGTTGCGAGTCGACCTCCATGGTTTCCAAATGTCTTGTAATTCTTGCCGTGGTAGCCTGAGTACCGGAGATCGCTTCACTGGCTGTGCGAGTGTCTTCGCCAAATGAGAAAAACTGATGCACACCAATTCCGGCACCTTCTTCTGCAATTCGGATTTTGCCGCCTGACAAAACCAACGGGCAGGAAGATGCGCACAAGGCGCCTGCCTTAACGGTTGTTGTCCAGCCCATTTCACGAATCTTGCTTGAAATTTCCAACGCATCAAAAACCGATCCCCCTGGAGAATTCAGTTCTATGGCTGAGATGTACTCTGAAATATCTGCAATTTTCTGTTCAAATTTGGCAGCTGTGCCGACATCTATAAAACCGGTCATTTTCAAAACGCCACCCGAGGCAAGCTCTATTGTCATCGGATTATTAAGTGTCTCACTATCAGTTGTGATATTTGGAACAGGGTTTTCCCTTGTTTCCTGCTCATTGCTACCGGGTAAGGCAGGAGGAGTGAAGGCCGGCAGAACGGGATTTGCCCGTCTCGGTGTAACGACGGGCGCAATCGCCTGATCTGATTTCAGCATTTCCCTGTAATCAAGGATAAGTGTAATGACAACGCCTGCTACAAGCGCATAAAACGCACCTCTCATGAGCGTATTATCATCTAGCCAGGCGCCCAGTTTATTCAAGGTTGTAGTGCTGTCAGTCTGTTCGTTACCGTGTTGAGAATGCTCAAGCGTCATGAACGGCTTTCCTCAATCCGTTTTCGCTGCTCACTGTCTATTGGACGTAAGACCGTGGTTTTTCCACTAGAGTGATTTTGAATATCAGCTTGTTCTTCTGAAGTGAGTTGACTGTGTAATTTTACAGCCCGCATCATGTCAGCTGCCGACATTTGCTCAGCCGGGTCAAGCTTTTCGTTTTCCTGCCTGATAGCTGAATGTGCAATCGACAATATCAGAACCAGTATGGCCGGTAAAAGATCAATTGAAATGGCACCAGCCCAACTTGGCACAAAATCACCTGCATATTGCAAAACCGCTTCTGCACTTGAAAGAGGAACAAAACGGCGGGAAGGGACTGCCGGTTCAGCCAGAATATCATCTGCAGCCTTGGCAAGGGCTGTCGATTGAGCCTCAACAGAGGCTTTTACATTTTCAATGACAGTATTTTGCCGAGTGGCCAGATCCTGCGTACCGCCATCAGCAATAGGGGCAATAAATCCTAGCGACAAGTCTTCAGCAGCTCGTCGCACGGATGGTGCAATGGACGTTTCCTGAAGAGAAGCGATAACACCGGCAAGGGCAATTGCTTCACTGCCAAACTGATCAGCGCGAGGCTGAATGGCACCTGGTGCAGAAACAAGTGTTCGCATGTTTTCAAGCTGCTTGCGGCCTTCGGCAAAGAGCTCAGCAGAGGTTGTTTTTGAAGCAGTAATGGTTTCGGCCAGTTCATCAAGCTGATTTCCCATTTGAGAAAGTAGCTGAACCACAGAGCCTGAACCGGAAGTGCCTGTTAGCGCACCAGTCGTTTGTTCCTCTTGTCCCAGCCGTTTGAAGCGCTCAGAAGCACGCATCACATCCGGTAGCAGGCTTTGGGCAGAAAGGGCGTTTGCATGTGCCTTGTCCAAATCTTCCACGTAGCCTTCAAGCTGAATGGACAAATGCTGTTCGGTAGCCGCAGAGCCTGCAAGCGCTGCTGCGTTCAACCACGATGACATGGCAATGATCATGCAGGAGCCTAGTGCCATTGTGCCAAACAGAGCCATCCTTCTTGAGCCATCCTGCATCAGGGGCACAAATTTCAGCAAATAAGTCCAGAAGGCATATATGGCGACTGAAACCGCTGTGGAATATACGATAGCTGCGAAAAACACTTGCGTCGAAGAGCCATCAAGCAGGCTTCTAACACCGAGGTAAGTGTAAACACCACTTGCAAGCGCAAGAATTGCCAATGCAAAACGGCTGATTACTTCCAGATTGTCGATGCTTGCCTTTATTTTGGCAGCATTATTATCATTACTCATTGACCCGGCCCCGTTAGCGCTAACCTTTACAGATTGTTAACTACACAATTTGGTCTAAAAAGGGTCACAGGTCAAAGAAGCCTTAAGGCTATGGTTAATGTGGGAGCTTCCGATAGTGTTGCAGTTCTGTATTTTGGCAAATCAAAGGGGGGCAAGAACTTTGATGACACCAAGCGCATAGCCATCAGGGTGTACAAATACCTTGCTGTCGATACTGACTTGAGTACCTCGATAAACCCTTAACGTTTGAGTGCCACGCGCCAATTTGCGAGTTATTTGTTCAGTCGAAGGGTCAGAAGCAATGTCTGCATTCAATTTCCTGCCAAGGGGCTCTATATCCCAGGAAGCTCTTCCATTTTGAGTTTTGCCGATTTTGGGTAAGGAGGAAATTCCCGAGTTATAACGGAATTGAATATCACAAATTCTGCGACCGATTTTGGTTTGAATGACAACAAAATTGACATTTTCCTGCGGATCGAATGCAGCAGTTTCTTTTTTGGAAGAGTATGTTTTGGGCTCTTTTATAGTATAGCCAGCGGCGCGAAGTGCTTCTATTGCTCCTTCGAAATTCTTGCCCGTGGAAGCACAAAACCGAAACCCGCGCTCAAGTGCAACATTTGCTGTTACGCCGATAGCCTTCAGTCTGAAACTGCCATCCAGATTGGAATTGCCTGTTTGACATCCAAGCAAAAACAAAAATGCAATCAAGGATAATATAGGTTTCTTTAACATTATAACTTCCATTGAATTTAATAGTACTTTACATAACGTAACGTAACATCAATCGAAAAGTCGAATTATTTCTTTCTCCACACGTTTTTTCGAAAATCAAAAGAAGGTATTAAGTCTTCTTTTTGGTTACATTTTTATAATATTTTCAGGATATATCTAAGCCTCATACTTATATTAGATAGAACTAGAATTACGGCAGCAAATGAAAAATCTCGATAGTTTTACGTCACCATATTTGCAAATTACCAAGACAAGATTATTTGGCGAGGAAATACTCTTTGCAACAGATCAGCCTGAAGATCTTATCCAGTCGCATCATTTGCAAGGTGTCTTTTACGAACCTGATGAACTGATGATCATGTCCAAACGCTTTCCCAAAGGTGGGCGTTTGCTGGATATCGGTTCGAATGTTGGTAATCATACGGTGTTTTTCGGAAAAATTCTCAAGGCAAGCCATATCAAATCGATCGAGGTCAATCAGCGTATTATTGAAATCCTCAAAACTAACATCGCGATTAACAATCTTTCGGATATTTGCGACATCAGTCACCTTGGACTGGGTCTTCACAGCGAAACAGTTGATAATGCTTCCATCGGTTGGACTGAAGATAATATAGGTGGCGGTCGGGTATCTACTGACGGTGAAGGCAATATTCAACTGGTAAAGGGTGACGACATTTTTGATTCTGAGTTTGACTTGGTCAAGATTGATGTTGAAGGTCTGGAAATTGAAGTGCTTAAGGGAATGAAAGAGTTTATCGGAAAGTACAAACCGGACATGTTCATTGAGGTGGATGATGTCAATTCAGATGCCTTCATGACCTGGATTGCTGATAACGGCTATCGAATTCTGCATGAATTCCGCCGATACACGGTAAACAACAATTATCTGATTACAGCTGGATAAGTTCTATCCTCAATTCCGCTCATCAATAACACTTGCGACTTGCGTCTTGCTCTGCTATTGGCATTCGCAAACATGGAATGGGTTTTCCGCAGGTTGCTTTATAAGGCTTTTTGCCAAAAAAACCCGAACCTCTTCGATATAACCAAACTCTTCCAGTGCCGTCTGGGTTAATACTCTGGCAGGCAATGGGAACAACATGAAACAGGTTTTAAAATGCAAGTTACCGAGACCCTCAATGAAGGTTTGAAACGCGAAATCAAGATCGTTGTACCGAAAGAAGACATGGTGTCTCAGCTGGACGAAAAACTTGAAACCCTCAAGGGACAGGTAAAACTGAACGGTTTTCGTCAGGGCAAGGTACCAAAGTCTCACCTGCAGCAAATGTATGGCAAATCTGCCATGGCGGAAATTGTAAACGATTACGTTTCAAAACGGACTGGTGAAATCTTGCAGGAACGTGAAGAACGTGCCGCACAGCAACCTGAAATCAACATGACAGAAGATGAGAAGGAAGCTGACGAAATTCTCGCTGGTAAGAAAGACTTCGAATTTTCCATGGTTTATGAAGTCATCCCTGAAATCAATGTGCCAGAGCTGGAAAAGCTTAAACTGACACGTCCGGTTGCAGAAGTTTCTGACAAGGAAGTTGATGAGCAGATCGAAAAGATCGGCGATAACATGAAGCCTTATGAAGAGAAAAAAGGCAAGGCTGCTGATGGCGACCGAGTTATCATGAACTACCTTGGCAAGATCGATGGTGAGCCATTTGATGGTGGCGCTGACAACGATGCCCAACTCGTGATTGGTTCAGGCCAGTTTATCCCTGGCTTCGAAGATCAGCTCAAAGGCAAGAAAGCCGGCGATGAGACTGTTGTGAAGGTGAAATTCCCTGATGAATACGGTGCAGCTCACCTTGCGGGCAAGGATGCAGAGTTCGACGTAACAGTTCACAAGGTTGAGAAGCCTGGTAAACTCGTAATAGACGACGAGTTTGCTACCAAGCTTGGCATGGAAAGTGTCGACAAGCTGAAAGAAGCTGTTCGTGGCCAGATTGAAGGGCAATACTCTTCTTTTACACGCGCAAAACTCAAGCGTGAAATTCTGGACACACTGGACAAGAAAACCAAAATGGAATTGCCGGAAAAAATGGTCGAACAAGAGTTCAATAACATCTGGACACAGATGAACTCTGAGCTTGAGCGTGCTGGCAAGACTTTCAAGGATGAAGGTACTACAGAAGCAAAGGCCAAGAAAGAATATCAGACCCTGGCTGAACGTCGTGTGCGCCTCGGACTTGTTTTGGCAGAAATTGGCGAAAAGGCTGACGTGCAGGTCACGGATGACGAAATGCAGGCAGCTGTGTACCAGCAAATCCAGCAGTATCCAGGTCAGGAAGAGCAGGTTCTCAATTACTTCAAGGAAAACCCTGACGCAGTAGCAGGCCTGCGCGCGCCACTTTATGAAGACAAGGTCATCGACTTCATAGTTGACAAGGCTGAAGTAAAGGACAAAAAAGTCAGCAAGGAAGAGCTGATGAAAGAGGATGAAGACGAGGCATAAGCTTCAACTAATTCTCAAAGAATTTAAAGGCCCTGCAAAATTTGCGGGGCTTTTTTTTGGATCTTGAAAACCTTTTTAATCTTCAAAGTCTCCACTTAAATAATCGGCACAGGTTTCATAAACTGGACTAAACAGCATGTTCCAAATGACGCCAGAGGTTATACCAACAAATAAATAGGGGCCGCTCCTTCGGCTGTTTATTACAAATTCCGGGTATTGGTATAAGATATATCCAGCGATCAGCATTGCGACTAAGCTGGTTGAGATAAAGTGAAATAATTTGCTTTTGAAGGTTTGAATAATGTCTTTGGCTACAAAACAACCTTGGTATATTGATAACCCGACAATTGCAGCTGCCCAGCAACCAAAAAAGAAAAGTATTATTTTTACATCTGCCATCAATAAAAAATAAGTGATATAATTTAATAAAACATGACTACAGTCATATAGTTGGGAGAAGGCGTTAAATAATAACTATTTCTCTATTTGCCCTGTCACTTAGCAGTTCTGGTTCTGCATTGCGCACTACAATATTCTCCTCATGCACCATCATTTTGCCGGGCGCGAATTCGTAGCCTGGTTCGAGCGTTAACACCATGCCTTCTTGTAGCACTGTTTGGTCAAATGCTGCGTGAGAAGGGTGTTCTGTTAGTTGCATTCCCAGTCCGTGGCCCAATCGTCCTACAGAGCCTGCATCATCTCCCAGCCCCATGGCCTTGTTCATGGTTTTGAATAGTTCCGCACAGGTTGTTCCTGGCTTGCTAAGTTCGAGTGCAGCTTGTGTGGAATCCCAGATGATACGATGCGCTTTTGCAGCTTCTTTAGAGGGCGTTCCAATTGAATAATTGCGGTCGAAGTCGCAGAAATAGCCATCCCAGATGCATCCGGTATCCAGAATAAGAACGTCACCAGACTGCAATTTTCGTGTTGAAGGTGGTGATATGATGTCGCCATACCCACCTTGGCCTGAGCCACCTACGAGATAGGAAACATCATCAACACCCTGGTTCAGGCATTCGTGTTTGAATGCCTGAAAGACTTCGCGGTCACTCATGCCGGTTGAAACAATTTCCGGCACACGCAAAAACGCACGAGAGGCTGCTTGTGCTGCATATCTGATCTTGTCTATTTCAGCTTCCGATTTAATGACACGCAGCGAACGAATAAGTTCATTGCAATCTTCAATCGGATTGTGTGGCAGCGATGATAGCAATTTTTCATAATCATCAAGAGGCATACGCAGATGTGATTCAGCGCCTTTCATGATGCCTATAATGCCTTGCTTGCCAGCAACTTCCTTGAGTGTCTCTGCTAGCAGGGTTACTCCTTCATTTTGAGGATTGGGTGCGTCCCAGGTTCTGATATCTTCAATCCATGTGTTTGCCATACAGGCACGGCCAATTTCCGGAATAACGGCAATTGGTTTGCCGGAAGAAGGAACCACCATAAACCATGGACGGGTAGGGCTTTGCCAGAACTGGGTCAGGAAACCCGAAAAATAGCGCACTTCCGGTTCTGTTGTCAGAACCATGGCAGCAAGGTTTTGCTTCGCCATCAGCACTTGTGCCTTTGATAGACGCGCCTCAAATTCTGCTACGCGAAATCCGCGCTCTGGTTCAGAGAAGCTTGTTGTCATGCAATTTCCCCAGATATTATCTTGCTGTAAATCTCCGGGTCAGTAGCTCCTTCACATCCAAAAACAAGCACACGAGATGTTTCATCAAGACCCATGGAGCTGCGCAAATTTTCATCTTTCATGATGCCGGCTAAGGCAATGACACCCGGTAGCCCACATTCACCAGCTTCTATCTTTGGCCCTGCATCTCCTGAAGCAAGCAATCGCATTCCAGAAGTAACGGCATCATCGGCTATCGTTACAAAGTGACTGGCACCTTGTTTTAGAATTTCCCATGCAAGTGGAGAAGCGTCGCCACACGAAAGCCCGGCCATGATGGTTTCATTTTCAATTTCGACCGTTTCCGCCTTTCCTGAACGTGCGCTGGCTATAATGCAAGGCGCAAAACCTGTTTCAACAATGATAATCGTTGGCATGTCTTCAGCAAGTTCTTGCCAAAAGGCAGCCGTGATTGCTGCAGCCAACCCGCCAACACCTGCCTGTAGAAAAACATGGGTAGGTGGTTCGCCCTGATCAGCAATCTCTTTGACCATCATGGTATAACCAGCCATCACATATCGCGGTACATCCATGTAGCCTTCCCAGGTGGTGTCCGAGATAATCGAATAGCCGTTTTTTGCACTGTCTTCTGCGCATTGGCGAACGGAAAGATCATAATCGCCATCAACGCGTATTATTGTGGCGCCATAGGCTGCCATTGCATCTGCTCGACCCTGGCTGACTTCTGAATGAATATAGATTACACACTTGCATCCTGCCTGTTGGGCTCCCCATGCAACAGAGCGCCCGTGATTGCCATCCGTTGCTGTCGAGACTGTTATAACTGAGGCATCACCACCTTTCAGCAAACGTTGAACCGCATAGGCGCCACCAAGTGCCTTGAAACTGCCAAGACCAAAACGGGATGATTCATCCTTGTATTTAAGGTTTCCGACACCCATCATTTTTGCCAGTTTATCAAGGTCGTGCAAGGGGGTAGGGGAATAGCCTTCCCATTGAACAATCGAAGCTTGCGCTTCAGCAATTAATTTCCTGGGTAGAATCCACTGAATCTCTTCTGGAAAAGATGTTTTTTCCTGTTCGATTGAATGTGAATCAAGAATTGAACATTTGGCCAGAAAGGCTTGAATTGATTCCATAATATCTCCAAAATTTTCTTATTCTTATCCCAGCATTGACCCAAGAGGGAGACAATTTGCGTCACAAGTATTGAAAAACCCGAATAAAGCAAGCAAAGAAGTGCTGAACAGGAATGGATAAAACATGACTTCGATTTCAGTGGGAAACAAAAAAATAGGCAAGGACGAAGAGCCATTCATCATTGCTGAAATGTCGGGCAATCATAACGGCTCCAAGGAACGTGCGATTGAAATCATTAAAAGTGCCGCCGCAACCGGTGTCGATTGTCTGAAGTTCCAGACATACACAGCAGATACGATAACACTCGACTGCCAGAAACCGGATTTCATGATAAATGATCCCAAAAGCCTCTGGAACGGGCGTCAATTGCACGGCCTTTATGATGAAGCACATACCCCGTGGGAATGGCATGAAGAACTTTTCCGCACAGCGAATGAACATGGAGTAATCGCGTTCTCTTCGCCGTTTGATGAAACGGCCGTTGATTTTCTTGATGAATTAGGCGTTCCAATGTTCAAGGTTGCAAGTTTTGAGATTACCCATTTACCGCTCATTCGAAAAATCGGTAAAACCGGCAAGCCAGTAATCATTTCAACGGGCATGGCGAGCATAGAGGAAATTGAAACCGCTATTCATACGGCAAGGGACGCAGGCACGAATGACATTATAATTTTGAAATGCACAAGCCAGTATCCGGCAAATGCATCTGATGCAAACCTGCAAACCATTGCAGATATGTCAGAGCGGTTTGGTGTTCAGGCAGGACTGTCTGATCATACACTTGGAATAGGGGTTGGCATTGCTGCCA
>CALDZZ010000127.1 GCA_937944075.1 uncultured Rhizobiaceae group bacterium | reverse complement strand
GTCGTTGGGAAAAAATCACCGGGCAATTTTGAAATAGGCAATTTCAGAAATGGTATTTCCTGTTTGCTACCATCATCAAATCTGAGTTCGACCTGATAGTCCGCCCTGAATTCCAAATAGGAGATATCCTCCGGATTATCTGCCAAAAGTTCAAGGAAACTGTGAAAATTTTCCGTTGTCGTATTATCAGAACAAGGGGTGCCGATGACATATAACCGCTCAAGGCCAAAGGTTTTTTCAAGTGCACGAAGGGCATATATCTGACAGGGTATCCCGACAACCGCAATGCGCTTGTGTCCTGCCTTGATGGCCGGTTCCAGCAATGCGAGCGTTGGAGCATAGCCCATCCGCATGCCTCTGCACTGTGCCATTTCTTCTGGTTGTGTAACCAGTACCGGTAAAGGATTCCAGCGATCTTGTGGATCAGGCTTTACGGCAATAACAGCATCCACTAGCCCTTTTTCAAGCGCACGTTTTGCCAATTGGGTTGTAATTCCGGTCCATTGGGCACCTTCATCTGCTTGTTTCATGCTGGCGCGAACAATCCGGTTGAAAACTCCGAAATGCAATTCGTCCGGACTGGCAGTTTCATTGCGAGGTCGCCCATGGGTGTTTGTTTCCAGCGTATCATAATCGGGTTTGATAAACTGACAGGCTGTGCCGCAACGAGAAGGATTTGCAGTGCGTGAGATACCACAATCGGTGCACAGGTTTCTGGGCACGGGTTGTCTTAATTGCAAGGGGTTGTCCAAATTCTTTAACATCTTGGGACTATACATGTCAGAAAAAATTGTCATAATAAAGTGTAATTTATATTTTGCATTTGTGGATTGCGCTGTTGCGTGTATTTCCGCAGTTGCATGAGGGAAACAATATGACGCAAGTCACATATCCATTTGCAGCCATTGTCGGGCAGACCGAGTTGAAACACGCGCTTGTCTTGTCAGCCGTTGACGCGTCCCTTGGAGGTGTCCTGGCTCTGGGTGATCGTGGCACCGGTAAAACAACTGCAGTGCGTGGATTGGCTGCCCTCCTGCCAAAAATAGAAGCTGCCCGTGATTGTCGGTATCAGTGCTCTGGCACCGATGAAGGAGTGCAATGCAGGGAATGCGCAGAAAAGACTGAAATCAAAAGTCACAAGATCGCTGTGCCCGTCGTAGACTTGCCACTTGGTGTGACAGAAGACCGTGTTCTGGGGGCACTTGATATTGAGCAGGCACTTGTGAATGGAGAAAAGCGTTTTGAGCCGGGTCTGCTGGCAGATGCAAACCGCGGTTTTCTCTATATTGACGAGGTAAACCTGCTGGAAGATCATCTGGTTGATGTGCTGCTTGATGTTGCTGCATCCGGCTGGAATGTGGTTGAGCGTGAAGGGTTGTCCTTGCGCCATCCGGCACGGTTTGTCTTGATCGGAAGTGGTAATCCCGAAGAGGGCGATTTACGTCCCCAACTTCTGGACCGTTTTGGTCTTTCTGTGGATGTTACAACGCCTGGTGACATCAGCGAACGCGTAGAAGTCATCAAGCGTCGCGATGCGTTTGACAAGGATCCTGTCAATTTCACTCAGGATTGGAAACGCGAAACGACCAAACTGCGTAATCGTATTTCACGTTCAAGAGATCTTGTCTCCAAGGTCGATGTAGATGACCAGATGTTGGCTCTGATTGCAGAAATTTGTATTGCTCTCGGTACGGATGGCTTGCGTGGTGAACTCACCCTTATCAAGGCTTCACGTGCAGAGGCTGCCTGGTCCGGTGATATAAAGGTCACTGAAAAACATATTTCCAATATGGCTCCTTTGGCCCTTGGGCACAGGTTGCGCCGTAATCCACTTGATGATTCCAGGGGCAGCGTTCGCGTAGAGCGCATTCTCGATCAGGTGTTGGCAGACAGGAATGTGGCCTAGCCACCAAAAGCCATGGCTCAGAATACAGCAAATGCAACCCGGGAAACCTCACTTGAGGAAGCATTGTGGAATGATGCTTGTCTGACGCTTGAAATGATTGCGCTTATGGTGCGCAACGGGATTGCAAACAATCCTCCAAGCTTGCGAATTAAGGCGCATGCAGGTCCGGTGCGAGAACACCTGATGCAACGCCTTGAAGAAATCGTTTCAAAAACGGTTTTTCATAAAATGCCCGTTGGCATTGATGAACAACGATTAATTGGAGGACTTGATCTCTCTGCAACCCTTGCTAGTGGCAAGCGCATTGCCAGCAAGGGGCTTTTGGCCCAATGTCATGATGAGATGCTGGTTGTTCCAATGGCAAATCTTGTCCCGTCAGAAACAATTTCTCAAGTTACATCCGCAATGGATAATGGTCATGTCCATGTGGAAAGAGATGGCATGAGTGCCAGAGACCAGGCGGCATTCGGGCTGATTGTATTTGATGAAAGTGACGAGGGAGATCAGCCGCTTTCTGAAAGTCTTTGCGATCGCATCATGTTTCATCTGGATTTATCCCCAATTAGCTACCGGGTGTTGCAACATGCGGTAAGGCCTGACTTCAAACAGACAGCAACCTCGGCAATCTGCGATAATACAATTATCGAGGAAATTTGCGCTCTCGCACTGTCAATGGGCATCACATCCATGAGGCCGATTCAGCAAGCGATTCAGGTCGCCATTTTAAATGCCCGTTTGAATGGCAGAACCAAGGTGCTCCAAGAGGATGTTCTGACAAGTATCAGGCTTTCCCTGCTTCAAAGAGCAAAATATCTTCCGCAGCCGCCTGCAGATGAGGTGCTTGAAGAAGAGCCGGAACCCGAACACGAGAAAGATGAAGACAATCATCAAGACCAGGAGCAGAGTGCGGATCTATCACAAAAGCCATTGGAGGATATGTCGATAGAGGCGCTTGCAAGTGAGCTGCCTGACGGACTCTTGGATCAACTTGTTGCAACGCTTTCACTCAATGCAAAGTCCATGTCTCAAGGGCGGAAGGGTGCTCGTCAATATAGCCACAAACGCGGAAGGCCAGTCGCCAGCAGGCGAGGAACTTTGCGCTCCGGTCAGTCTCTTGATTTGATTGCAACCCTTCGTGCTGCAATACCGTGGCAAAAAATGCGAAGAAGTCAGATTGAAGCAACAGTTGAAGGCAGTTGCGACCGTATTCACGTCCGGCCACAGGATTTTCATATCCGTCGCTACAAGGAGAATACAGAAACATCCACGATATTCGTAGTGGATGCATCAGGCTCAACAGCACTGAACCGCCTGGCAGAAGCAAAGGGTGCAATCGAAAGTCTCTTGGCAGAAGGTTACGCAAGACGCGATCATGTTGCCCTGGTCAGTTTTAGAAAGCGTGAGGCTGAAGTTTTATTGCCGCCAACTCGATCACTTGTGAGAGCAAAAAAATCACTTTCTGCATTACCGGGAGGCGGAGGTACACCTTTGGCAAGCGGGCTGCAGTCTGCCTTCCTGATTGCAAGTGAAGAAATGCGGAATGGTCGAATGACGTCAATTGTCTTGCTCACGGATGGCAGTGCAAATGTTGCGCTGGATGGCACGGGCGGTCGTGCACAAGCCATGTCAGACGCCATGAAGGTTAGCGAAATGATTGCTGCAAATGACATACCGTGCCTGCTTGTTGATGTCAGCAAACTGGCAAGTCCAAAGGCACGTGAAATATCACAGGCCCTTGGTGCAAACTATCTGCCCATGCCGTTTGTAAGCTCAAAAAACCTTTCAGACGCAGTCAGAGCCAGCAGGTAATGGCGTGAACTGGAAGTCGCTAGGGCATAGCTGGCCAAATCATCAATACAGTCAATTCGTAAAGCTGGATGGAATGAACTGGCATGTGCAAACTGCCGGTAGTGGAGCAAGGATTTTATTACTCCACGGCACAGGTGCAACCACACATTCCGTTGCTGATATATTCAATATCCTAAGGCAAACGAATGAGGTCATGGCACTGGATTTGCCGGGTCACGGATTTACATCTCGCATGTATAATGGCTCTCCAACCTTGCCTTCCATATCTGCTGAAATTGTTAAACTGCTTGATAAGCTCTCGTTTCAACCCGATATGATTGTCGGCCATTCGGCAGGCGCTGCCATAGCAGTTACCATGACATCCCATTCACCAATCAATCCAGACAAACTTGTCTCCATCAATGGTGCTTTTTATCCTTTCCCAGGCTTTGCCGGACAGATATTTCCAATGGCTGCAAGGATGCTGTTTGTTAATCCTTTCGTATCCCATTTTTTTGCATTTAGCGCTTCAAGTCGCTCTCGTGTAGAGGGCTTGATTGATTCAACCGGCTCTAAACTCAATGAACGAAATCTTGAATATTATCAGCGTGCTTTGCAATCTGCAGATCATGTTGAGGGAACGTTGGCGATGATGGCAAACTGGGAGTTGGAACCCGTGGCCGACCAATTGAAAAACCTGCAATTGCCTTTCTTGCAAATTATAGGCGACAAGGATGGAACAATAGAACCTTCCATGAGCCTGAAAACACAAAAACTGGTTCAGGGCAGCAAGCGAGAAGTCTTCAAGGGATACGGGCATCTTGTTCATGAGGAAACACCTCAAACAGTTGCCATTAGGATCAAAACATTCTTCGACGGCAAGGACATGAAATAAGTCTATTTACCCTTGTGTCAATTTTACTTTACGTATTTAATGTAAAGTTATGAATACACATTTTTTCGAGTCAGAAACAATATCCGCTCGTTCGGCTGATAAACCGCACGCCATCGTCATAGGCGCCGGGTTCGGCGGCCTGGCAGCCGCGATCCGTCTTGGAGCGAGAGGGTACCGTGTAACCATCGTTGAAAAACTTGAGCAGGCTGGCGGACGTGCCAGTGTGTTCAAGCAGGATGGTTTTACCTTTGATGCCGGCCCTACCATTATAACGGCACCATTCGTGTTTGAAGAACTGTGGGAGTTGTGCGGCAAGAAGATGGAGGACCACATCCAGCTTCAGGCGATGGACCCGTTTTATCGTATTCGCTTTGATGATGGGGATGTCTTTACCTGTAAGGGTGACGCAGAGTTCATGCGCAAGGAAATTGCCCGCTTCAACCCGGACGACGTTGCTGGCTATGAGGCATTTTTTGAAGAGAGCAAGGCCAATTATTCTCTTGGCTTTTCACTCATGCACAAACCGTTTCACAAATTCATAGACATGCTGAAATTTTTGCCGGAGCTGATTACAAAACGCGCAGACAGAACCGTGTATGGTCATGTTGCCAAGCACATCAAAAATGAAAAGCTCCGAATAGCATTAAGCTTTCATCCGCTTTTCGTGGGTGGAAATCCAACAAAGGTCACCAGTGTCTACAGTTTGATTGCCTATCTTGAGCGGGAATATGGCGTTCATTATGCATACGGTGGCACAGGTGCGCTGGTTCAGGGCATGGTGGATCTGATGCTGGAACAGGATGGAACGCTTTTGCTCAATTCACCTGTAAGTGAAATTGTTGTAGAGGATGAGCGAGCATCTGGTGTTATTCTCAAAGACGGTCGCACTTTGAAATCAGATATTGTGGTCAGTAATGCAGACAGCGCTTGGGGGTATCAAAACCTCCTGCCAAAGCGCAAGCCAAAACGCTGGACAAAAAAGAAGATTGATAATGTGAATTATTCCATGAGTCTTTTTGTCTGGTATTTTGG
>CALDZZ010000126.1 GCA_937944075.1 uncultured Rhizobiaceae group bacterium | reverse complement strand
AAGTAAAAAGCGGCATGTTCAGCTAGACAGGGTTGAGTACAGACTTGGGAATGTTCCAAGGAAGATATATCTTACCGGAGACAGCGTTTTTGAATGTCAGGACAATGATGCAGTCGATCGGTTTTTCAAAAGCGGGGACACCTTTTTCTCCCGAATGACACGGGCAGAAGGTTCTTTGAAGTTTGTCGCTTTGGCGACAATTGCCACTTTTATTTGCCTTTTTGGTATCTATCGTTATGGACTTCCCGCCATGGCAAATTTGGCTGCCAGCGTCACACCGCCAGCTGTTGTTGAGAGCATTGACAGCAGTACACGCGCCAGTGTTGACAGGATTTTGTTCAACGAGAGCAAACTGAGTGAAGAGCGACAGGCAGAGCTGACGGCAATATTTGAAGAGCTTGTTGAAATTTCTGGCCAGACAAATCCACCCATGACATTGAATTTCAGGGATGGTGGCAGACTGGGAGCCAATGCCATTGCGCTTCCTGGTGGTACCATTATCTTGACAGACCAGCTTGAGGCACTTGCCGACAATGATGACCAGATTGCCGGTGTGCTGGCTCATGAAATTGGCCACGTTGAACATAAACATTCCTTGCGCCAATTATACCGCGCGTTGGGTTTGGCGTTCATGATTGGCGTTATTGGCGGCGACTCGGGGCAAATTGTAGAAGATGTAGTGGCCAATGCTGCCTTGTTGGATACCTTTGCCTATTCACGTGCCTTTGAAACGGAATCAGACATTCACAGTGTTGAAGTGATGATCAGGGCAGGGCGCGATCCGATGGCATTTGTCGATCTTTTGGATAAAATCTTGAAGTCAGTCAACATTGATCCACAGAAGGAAGAAACCGGCTGGCTTTCATCGCACCCTGGCAACAAGGACAGGCGCGCCAGTGTTCGCTCTCATATTGAGGCTTTCAAGGCTCAACAATAATTCAAGGTCAACAATACATATTTGTGCATTCCTGGTTTAGCGCGCCATTGCATGATATTCGTCGTTGGGTTGCTTGTCAGTTGCTGCACTCATGCGGTTGGACATGTTGAAGAAGGCAATCACGGCAGAGATATCCCAGATATCCCTGTCGCTCCAGCCTGCATCGCGCAGGGTTTGGCGGTCCGGCTCGTCAATGATTGCAGGTTCCTTTGTTAGCTTGTAGGCAAAATCGAGCGCTGCGCGCATTTTCGTATCAAGCTCTGCTGTTCTGTAATTCATCACCATTTGCTCACCCAAGACTGGATCGCCTGAAAGTTGACGAACGGCGGCACCATGGGCCGTCAGGCAATAATAACAATTGTTGGCAGATGAAACCACGACTGCAATCATTTCACGCTCAAGCTTCGTAAGACCTGAATCGCCCAGCATTAGATCGTTGTATAACGCTGTGAAGCTGTCAAACTTGGTGGAATGCCAGGCATAGGCCTGAAGTACATTCGGTACAAAGCCCAGTTTTTCATCGCAGATATCAAGGTATTTCTGCTGCTTGTCGGTCAGTGCCTCTTCACTCTTTGGCATATCCAGTGCAACGATTGGTTTGCTGGGCATAAGTCTCTCCTTTATTTGTTTCCCATGTTGAATTGATTTTCCATCTGCGACAAGTTCAAAATGAGTGATATCCAAAAACAGGTCTACCAACATGAATATTACACCTGCAAAAAAGCTGAGCGGCAAGGTTACACAAGTCCTTCAGGCCAAGGGCAAAAATTTTGTTTCCGAGCCGGTAACTTCGTTGCCGCTTTCGTTTGGCGGAATTGCAGGAGACTTCCATGAAGGATTGACCCGCAAGTCAGGGGGCAGGGAGCCTTGGTACAAGCGTGGAACAAAAATGCGAAACGAACGCCAATTGTCCATCTTGAGTGAAGAGGAACTCGCAGAGATTGCCTCAAACATGAACCTTGATACAGTGGATGCAGGCTGGATTGGCGCCAATCTTGTTTTTGAAGGAATACCCAATCTCAGCTATTTGCCTGCACGAACGCTCATCATGTTTGGCAATGGCACGACCTTGCGGATTGACGGTTATAATGCGCCTTGCCGTTTGGCAGGCGGGTCCATTTCAAAACATATTGGCGATAGTGCTGAAGATCATACCAGAACAGATACTGCCCTTAAGTTTACTGAGGCAGCGCACATGAAGCGCGGTCTCGTTGCTTGGGTGGAATGTGAAGGTGAAATCAGGGTTGGTGATGAATTCACGGCACGCGTTTGGGATCAGTGGATTTATGATCCTGCATGATGGGCAAGGGCGTCAGGTTGTGTCGTCTTCTTCACTAAGCATTTGTGTGCAACCCCATTCGGCAAGCTTTTCGTTGATATCAGCCAGAACGAAATGACGGGCAGCATCCTTGTCGTATCCATCTTGCAACAAGTCATCATAGTCCGTATGGGCATGTCTTGCACGTGTTGTGATAGCTTGCCAGGCTCTGATTGAAGGTGGCAAGTGGCGCAAATGGCCTGCGTCTGCTATTTCCTCGATCGCAAGAAATTCGTCCATGGTTATATTTGGCACGAGTTTCCTCAGTTGCCGTTTGACTTCCTTCGACTTGCCTCTGTTTTGCACGATTGTCTCTTGAAATAATTTGCGAACCAACGACTTAATAAGATATCGTTAGTCTAAGATAATACATTGGAACGCCATAGTGGAAAAGCCTACAACATCCGCCTTCGTGGAAAGTTTACCGGTATTACAGACTTTTGAAGAAGCGCTCTCTGTTAAAAACTATATCAAGGTTCCCGATGGCTGGTTTATCGCAGTTACAGACGTTGTTCGGTCTCGTGATGTTATCAAGGATGGACGCTTCAAGGCTGTAAACATGGCAGGCGTAGCAATGATTACGGGCGTCATGAACGCAAAGGAATATCATAACATACCGTATATTTTTGCAGGAGATGGTTCTGCGATTGCCTTTGCGCCGGAGGATCTTGATCTGGTGCGGGATGTGCTTTCAAGAACCAGAACCTGGGCAAAAGAAGAATTGGCGCTGGAATTGCGCGCAGCAATCGTTCCGATTGAAAAAATCCGTGAACAAAAAGCGGACGTGCTTTTGACCGGGCTTTATGTATCAGAGGCTATCAAAAATTATGCCTTCATTGGTCGTGGACTTGCCTTGGCAGAAAGCCTCATGAAAGCAGGGGAGTTCACTGTAGACCCTGCGCCCAGTGGAGAGTATCCTGATTTGACGGGTCTTTCGTGTCGCTGGATGCCCATAGAGCGACAAGGGTACACCATCATTTCTCTCATTGTTGAAGCTGCCGAGGGCAAACAACGCATTCCGGAACACCTTACGATTGAATTGCTTGATCTTGTTGAGGCGGATACGACCGGAGGGCATCCGGTGCCGGAAGAACAAGTCCGGTTCAAGTGGCCTGTGGATGGGCTTGATCTCGAGTCCAAGGCCACCGGAGATGGCAAGTTCAAGCTTTATTGTGTTGCTTTGCTCGCCTGGGTTCTGGATAAGACGGGTTGGTCTTTAGGAGATTTCAATCCTCACCATTACAGAAAACAGCTTGCTCTCAATACTGATTACAGAAAAATTCATGATGGGATCCGAATGACGCTGTCACTTGATCAGGCCAAGCTTTCAGAGCTAAAAGCCTTTCTCGAAAAGAACAGGGCGGCCGGTTATCTGAAATACGGATTGAGTGAGCAGGACCAGGCACTTCTGACGTGCTTTGTGCCATCCATTTCTTCTGACGATCATTACCATTTTATGGATGGTGCAGGGGGTGGTTATGCGGCAGCTGCTTCCAACATCCATTAAGGCTGATAGTCATTAATCATTTCACTGCATTGTAATGAGCTCAATCTAAATATAAGGATATGCTTATCTTTTTCAGAAGGTTGTTTAACGTGGCAAACGAAAAGACATTGACGCTGGATCAGTCCGTGAATTTCTTGCGTGCAGCAGGGGAATCGACGCGTTTGCGTCTTTTGTCTCTTTTGTCAGAGTCTGATTTAACAGTGTCTGACCTCATTGAGATCCTTGGCCAGTCTCAACCTCGCATATCGCGTCATCTGAAGCTTTTGACAGAAGCAGGTTTGCTGGAACGATATCAGGAAGGGGCGTGGGCTTATTTCAGGCTGAGGGATCAGGGGCCAGCTTCAGGTCTTGTACAATCCATCATCAGACAGTTTGACTCCCAGGACAAGGATATTGAACGTGACCGCGAGCGCTTGCAAATGGTGCGCAATAAGCGTGCTGAACAGGCTTCGGAATATTTCAGTAATAATGCAGCTGAATGGGACAAGATACGATCTCTTCATATTGATGAGACCAATGTGGAGTCCGCCATGCTTGAAATGGTTGGCGAGAGCAAAATTGACTCCATGCTTGATCTTGGAACAGGTACCGGTCGCATGCTGGAGTTGTTTTCAGGAATTTATGAAAAGGGTATCGGGATTGATGCAAGTCGTGACATGCTTTCAATTGCCCGTTCAAGGCTGGACGAGGCCAATCTATCACGTGTTCAAACCAGACAGGGTGACTTGTTCCTGCTGCCCACACAGCCCGCATCCTTTAACCTGGTGACCATTCATCAGGTTTTACATTATCTGGACAATCCGGCTCGTGCCATTACAGAAGCCGCAAAGGCTCTGGCGCCCCAAGGCAGGTTGTTAATTGCAGATTTTGCGCCTCATGAATTGGAATTCTTGCAAGAAGAACATGCTCACATTCGGATGGGTTTTCCAGAAGAGCAGATGGCTGAATGGCTGGAAGATGCAGGTTTGAAACTGCGTCAAGTAAAACATCTTGAGCCAAAAGACAAAAAAGCCAAAGACGCACTTACCGTAAGTCTTTGGCTTGCAGAAAAATAAATAGCAATAGGTGTTCTATTGCTGAAGTTTATGAACAGGTAATCTTCTTAGCCAAAAAATCCGAAAACAAACGCAGTCAAAAATACAAATGCTGCAATCGTTATGACCCAATTGGCTCTTTGTAACAATAATTGCATATCAACCTCCTCTTGCTGATAGTCGACTGTGTTAAAGGTAAGAGAACTCGGTCAAATTGCAAGCGTATTATACTTTTGTAGCATTAGGTGGTTTTGGATAAGTGGTCATGGTATTGAAATAATTGCGTATTTCAGAGATCTGGGGAAGTGAAATATTTTTCCAAAACTCCTGTTCAGGATGTTTGAACTGAATAAAAAATCAGGATTTCAGCCATTTTACAGCACGACCATCCACCAATATGAGGCCAAACAGGATAAGCGTCATGCCTGCTATATTGCTGAGAGTAAGCGTTTCACCAAGCCACAGGATACCCAGAATAATTGCACTGATGGGCACCAGAAATGTGACCATTGAAACATTTGTGGCGCCGGCGCTTGCCAGAATCTTGAAGTACAAGACATAGGCAAAGGCTGTGCAGAGGATTGACAGTCCCAGCATGGCGATAATCATTTCAGCATTCGGGGTTGAAATGGCAAAGGGATTTTCAAGCAATAACATGATGGGCAGGATAATCAGACTTGAAGCTGTCAATTGACCTGTCGAGATGATAATCGGATCCTGATCTTTAAAACGCTTACCCCAAACACCGGCAAACCCATAGGAAATGGTCGCTCCCAAAACGGCAAGCTGTGCCCATGCAGATGCTGTCAAACCCTGGTACAGATCAGCACCAATCAGTGTTGTGACCCCTATGAAACCAAACAGAATGCCCGCAATCTTGTTTGCTGAAAACTTTTCATCGGACGTGAATGAGTTGGCGATGATCAAAGTCCATATAGGCGTCATTGCATTTACTACCGCTGCAAGCCCTGAACCAATTTCCTTTTGCCCTATGAGTATTAGCGAAAACGGAATGACATTATTCAACAACCCCATCAGCAAGATGGACAATATCAGATTCCGGTTTTTAGGAAACTTTCGTGAAGTGAGTATTACAAAAACCCATAATGTGATTGCGGCCAGGAATACTCTCAGGAAGACAACAGTGAAGGGCGGCCATTCAATCATCAGGATACGGCCAAACAGAAATGACCCACCCCAAATAAGGGCAAGGAAAAAGATCATTGCCCAGTCCTTGATAGAGACCTCGGGCTTGTTGACAGGATTAGATAGCGCCATGTCTTGCTCTTAAATGCCGCTCTTCATTATTACCACCCGTTTCTTGACTTGTGCATAGATGATCATGGTAATGAATTTGGCCAGACTACCTAGAATTATGAGTATGCTTCGTAAAATTTACTTGCTTATTTGAGTATATGGGGCAACAATTAAAAGGTTCGGGCATATTGCGAACTTGAAGATGACTGGAATAACCGGATGAGCCCATCCGGATTGGTATTGTCGCTTTGTTATCATGCGTCTGCCAAGCAATTGAAATAGCGTATCTTTTTCACCCTTTCCTCGACATATAGCACTGCCTTAGAGCTGTATATGTCTATTTACTCAGACTGGAGAGGAGTTTGTTATGTCACAATCAGGAACAGTAAAGTTCTTTAATACTGAAAAGGGATTTGGTTTCATCACACCGGAAGATGGCAGTAAGGATGTCTTTGTGCATATTTCTGCTGTTCAGGCTTCGGGTATGGAAACACTTACCGAAAATCAAAAGATCACATTTGAGACAGAACCTGATAATCGCGGCAAAGGGCCAAAAGCGATCAATATTCAGGCTGCCTGATCTGATAAAGTTTTTTTGGGGCGCAATACAGTAAGAGACAACAGGTTTCCATATATTGCGCCACAAAAGCAGTCTTACCTACAATTCAAAAACATGGGCAACCAATCATCTTGATTGCTGATGATGTGACAACAGGCATGTGCTTCCGATTGTATTCACAATCGGTTGGAATTATCGAACCAGGTTGTGGCGTCCGACATTTTCAATGTTGCTTTCGCCGCAAAGTGCCATGGTAACATCCAGTTCCTTTTTAATGATTTCCAGCGCCTTTGTGACACCTGGTTTCCCCATTGCGCCAAGTCCATAAATGTAGGAGCGGCCGATGTAGGTGCCTTTAGCGCCTTTTGCCATCGCCTTGAAAACATCCTGGCCTGAACGAATGCCTCCATCCATATGAACCTCGATTTTGTCTCCAACCGCATCAACAATTTTTTCGAGTATGTCATAGGAGGCGAGAGCACCATCCAGCTGTCTGCCACCATGATTTGAAACAATAATGGCATCTGCACCTATGTCAGCTGCTATCTTTGCGTCTTCAACATCATTGATGCCCTTAAGTACGAGTTTCCGCTTCCAGTGTTTTTTTACCCATTCTATGGATGACCAATCGAGGCTTGGATCAAACTGGCTTGCAGTCCAGTCGCTGAGCGAACCCATGTCGTCAACGCCGGATACATGGCCTACGATGTTGCCAAACTCGCGACGCTTGGTTTGCAGCATGTTCCAGCACCAGCGCGGTTTTGTTGCCAGATTTGCAATTGATGCCAGGGTTGGTTTGGGTGGGGCACTTAGGCCGTTTTTGATATCCTTGTGACGTTGGCCAAGAATTTGAAGATCAAGCGTCAGAACAAGCGCAGAGCAATTTGCATCATTGGCACGTTGCATAAGACTTTCCGAGAAACCCCTGTCACGCATCACATAAAGCTGAAACCAGAAAGGTTTTTTTGTGTTTTCGGCTACATCCTCGATGGAGCAGATGCTCATGGTCGTCAAGGTGAACGGGATGCCAAATTCTTCTGCGGCCTGTGCTGCAAGAATTTCGCCATCTGCATGTTGCATGCCTGTCAATCCAACCGGTGCAAGCGCAACCGGCATGGAAACAGTTTCACCAATCATTTTTGTTTCAATGCTGCGATTATCAATATTGACCGCTACACGCTGTCTTATTTTTTGACGCGCAAAGGCATCTTCATTATCGCGGTAAGTGCCTTCAGTCCAAGAGCCTGAATCTGCGTAGTCATAAAACATTTTTGGCACTCGCCTTTTCGCAAGAGCCTGTAATTCTTGGATGGTTGTAATCGGTGCCATTTATACTCCCAGGGTTTCCTTAACGGATATCACTTTCACGCAAATCCTGTAAGTCCAAATCGTATTGAAGTCGTCGTTCTTTTTATTAACCATTCATTAGTCATGTTTTCAAACCGTAAATTAAGGATAGTTGATTAGGTTTTGTGGAAAGCAATTTACAGCAAGGCCATCTTTTCAAATGAATCCTACTGATACACCACAAAACCCAGCCATGAATCTTACTGCGCCGTTGGCCAAGTCCTCTCAGACCATCCGCAAGGACGTAGATCTGATGGGTGGTGAAAACCATGAGATACTGGCTGAAGAACTAAAGCGAAACCGGACCCGGGCTTTTGTAATTCATTGTGACGGCGAGCATGCGATTATCTCTGCAAAGGTTCGCCAGGGGGATGATACCAAAGAGAATTACTGGTCTGTTGGTCAGTTGATTTCTATCAAGGTAGGGAAAAACCGGGTAGTCGGCATAACCTGCTCTGTTAAGCTTGCCAATGAAGAGTGGACAATGGAC
>CALDZZ010000125.1 GCA_937944075.1 uncultured Rhizobiaceae group bacterium | reverse complement strand
CGGAAATATTCACCCATTGCAGTAGCAGCAAAAGGTGCCAGGAACTGCATTGGAGCAGGATCAGAAGCTGTCGCAGCAACAACAATGGAATATTCCATAGCGCCGCGCTCTTCCAGAATTTTCACAAACTGCGCAACGGTTGAGCGTTTTTGACCAACGGCCACATACACACAGTAAAGCTTGTCATCTTCTTTACCTGCATCATGTGCCGGCTTCTGGTTAAGAAATGTATCCAGAATAATCGCTGTTTTACCTGTTTGGCGGTCACCAATCACAAGTTCACGCTGGCCACGACCAACAGGAATAAGCGCATCAATCGCCTTAAGGCCTGTAGACATTGGCTCATGAACGGATTTGCGAGGAATAATGCCAGGCGCCTTGACATCAACACGAGCACGTTGCTTCGCCTTGATTGGGCCTTTGCCATCAATCGGGTTACCAAGCGCATCAACCACACGACCCAGCATTTCCTTGCCAACGGGCACGTCAACGATTGAGCCGGTACGTTTTACCGTGTCGCCTTCTTTAATGCCACGGTCATCACCGAAAAGCACCACGCCGACATTGTCAGCTTCAAGGTTAAGCGCCATGCCAGCGATACCGCCCGGGAATTCGACAAGCTCACCAGCCTGCACGTTATCCAGACCGTAAACACGGGCAATACCGTCACCGACGGAAAGCACTTGGCCTACTTCTGAAACTTCAGCTTCCTTGCCGAAATTTTTAATTTGATCTTTTAGAATTGCGGAAACTTCCGCTGCACGAATATCCATGTTAGCCGACCTCTTTGAGCGCAAGCTTTAGTGACGAAAGACGGGTCTTGAGAGATGTATCAATCTGTCTGGAACCAACTTTCACGATCATTCCGCCGAGTATCGACGGATCAACAGTTGCATTAATTGCAACGTCTTTGCCAACCACACTCTTGAGTGCGGCTTTCAATTCTTTTTCCTGAGCTGCGTTAAGCTTTTGCGCAACGGTAACATCAGCGGTTACTTCGCCGCGATGAAGTGCTGCAAGCTTTCTGTATGCAGGAAGCATGTCCTGCATGGCAGACAGGCGCCTGTTTTTGGCAACAACACGAATGAAGTTGCCAACAAGGCCGGTAATTTTTGCTTTAGTCAAAATCGCATCTATTGCGTTAGATTGATCATCCGCGGAGAAAACAGGTGAAACAACAAGTCGCTTCAAGTCTTCACTTCCTTCAAGAAGTTTTTCAAAGCGACCCAAATCTTTCTCCACGGCAGGAATTTTTTTCTCGGCCAAAGCCAAATCGAACAACGCTGAAGCGTATCGAGATGTCACACCGGAAATCATCATTTCAGAATTTGCCACTGATATATCTTTTTCTGCCGTGTGCCTGATATTCCAGACCCTCTAGCAATAAAAAGGGCGGCCCACCATAACACTTGTAAATTCGAATTGTTGGAAGTGATGCCATAAAATTTACAGCAATTCCGCGCTCCCTCTAGCATAGGCTTTTTTGAGTCGCAACACAGGTTTGCGAAATAGTTTGGAATCATGTGTCGCAGAGCGCTGATTCCAATAAAATCTATACCAATGGACTAGATAATCTCACTTAAATGATACCCAGCAGCAGCCCAATCAGTAAAAATCCAATGCCCGCTTCAAAAACCATGCCGGCAAAATTGTATAAAGTAGCACCTCTATCAACGAAAATTGAGACCAACCGTCCAATACCGGTCAATAACCAAGCCGCTCCCAGAACAAAGCCCAGAAAGAGCTGCGCTTGCGGTACCAAAAGATAGGTTGCACCCAATGACAGATAAAATCCGGCAAGAACCCCTCTTGGCTCTCCCTTGGCATAGGGGAAAGTTTCTTGTGGCTTCAATTTCAATATGCCGAGCGCAATTTTGGGAGTTAATAATGAAACCAATCCCAGACCGGCTGTTAAAAGCGCCACCATGAAAAATACCCAGTCAACCGCAAACCGGGGCATCTGGGGATTAACTTCCAACAATTCAGCCGTCTGAAGTGCAACGCTGCCAAGAATCAGACTGGCAAGCATTCTGCCGAAGACCCTGAAATCCAGCCCGTCATCCACCAGCCCCTGGATCATGATGCCAAAACCGGCAATCAACCACGCAAAGGCAAGCATGAGATTAAGCCCTGGTTGAAGCGCCAAAGGTTCTTGCAGGAATAAACACCCAGCGCCAGATGCAATCAATATCCCGGCATAAGAAGACCGCCCCTCGCCAATGGCATGTGGTTTGCCTTCAACAGCCTCAACACCACAAAAACCCAGAACCTTTCTCGGAAAAAGAAAATATACCAGACCAACCAATAGCGTTATGAATGGTACAAACATGACAAACGCCTGATCAAAATTCTGGGGTAATGTGAAAACCATATGCACCTTGCCACTTTATTGAGATATCTGTTTTTTGCTGATACCAAATAAACTGCAAATTGAACATATGATTATGAAAACAATTGAAACCGGTGAGGACATTCAGTCAGGGCTTCTGGCACTTCAAAAACTTGATCCTGACCTGAAACCAATAATAAAGCATGCAGGCAAGGTGCTTCTGCGTCGTGAAGCACCAGGCTTTGCCGGACTTTCGCGCATTATCATAGGCCAGCATGTTTCAACCGCATCAGCCTCTGCAATCCACCGACGCTTTGTTGACCTTATTAATCCCGTCACGCCTCAAAACTTTCTTGCACAAACCCAAGAAACCCTGATCGCGACAGGCCTCACCCGCGCCAAGCAAACGGCGATTGCAAATTGTGCACAAGCGATTACGGATGGTACGCTCAATCTCGATACAATTTCAGAGCTGAAAGCTGAAGAAGCCATTGCAAAACTGACTGAACTCAAGGGCATCGGCCCATGGACTGCAGAAATCTATCTGCTCTTTTGCACCGGTCATCCAGACATCTTTGCCGCAGGCGATGTTGCAATCCGCGAAGCCTATCGCCACGCAAACAACCTGGAAAACCGGCCGGATGAAAAACACCTGAGACAGATTGCCACAAAATGGTCTCCTTACAGGGGGATAGCCACAAGGCTTTTTTGGTCATACTATGAAAGCGTGAAAGGCTCAGGCAAGGGGCAACCCGTCTGACGTTTTGAAAAACAAGAATGCCACGCGTGGAAGTAACAAGGAGAAAACGCTTTCAATTCAACATATTACAAGCGTTATATATCTACTGTAATCTGCTATAATGATGCAGTCATGTCGCCGTGTCCATTCGAATACGGGAGGGGTCAATGACAATTGCAGTAAAGCCTGAAGCCAATCCAACACTGGTTTTAAATGCGGATTACCGTCCGCTCAGCTATTATCCACTATCTTTATGGTCATGGCAGGATGCTATCAAGGCTGTCTTCCTGGACCGTGTAAACATCGTCGCTGAATATGACTTTGCAATTTCCAGCCCCTCTTTTCAAATGGCTCTACCCAGCGTGGTAAGCCTGAAAAACTATGTCAGGCCTTCATCAACCCCTGCCTTCACCCGCTTTAATGTCTTCCTGCGTGACAGCTTTGAGTGTCAGTATTGTGGTTCCAGCGAGGGAGAGCTGACATTTGACCATGTTATACCCCGCTCCAAGGGCGGCGTTACAAGCTGGACAAATGTTTGCGCCGCCTGCTCACCCTGCAATCTGCGCAAGGCAAACAAACTGCCGAAGGATGCGCAGATGTTTCCGCGCCAGACACCCTACGTGCCGCATGTTGAGCAGTTGCACAAAAACGGTCGGAAATTCCCTCCAAATCACTTGCACGAAAGCTGGATGGATTTTCTCTATTGGGACAGCCCGCTAGAGCCATAGAAGTTACCTTAAAGCCTCAATGCTTTCATGAGTTGAACTTAAATCGGTCAGGATTTTTTTCAGACTGCCGCTGGCAATTCAGGCTGTCTGCCATCAGACAGTGCTGTCTTGAAGGCAATCATTCCAAGCATAAGGCTGACGATCGCATTCCAGCCGGCGAAGGAAAGACCCAGCACCCGAAGCGCAGGTTCCTTGCATGAAGGAGGTACGGTTTGTTGAAGCTGTTTGAGGAAATCGGTTGTATTGGTTGCAAGCCCCCCTTCAACAACGCCACACCCGCCAGGACCTTCCCACCAGCTCCACTCGACGCCTGCATGGCGAATAGCCAATACCAGCGAATAAGCCATCAACAATCCGCCAATCAACATCAACCCACGGGTCAAACAGGCAGGCCACTTCATGAACAGGGAAATGCAGGCAAGCGCCATTAGCGGAATTGCAACATACCACGGCTCACGTTGCTCAAGGCAGAGCTTGCAGGGCTGATAGCCGCCAATGTGTTCAAATGCCAGCGCAGAAAGAATGACAGCGCACATACCGGCAAAGACAAGGATATAAAACTTCAAATGCGTGTGGGGAACAGGTGTATCAAGCATGGTCAGAAAATAAACTTTACAGAAAGAAACCCGCCAATCAGGAGAATCATGCCCAGAGTAAACATCAAGCCAAGTCGTTTTTCAATAAACTCGCGAATGGGATCGCCGATCCAGTATAACAGCCCGGAGACAAGAAAGAACCGAAGCCCCCGTCCAATCACACTGACGACTGCAAAGGTTAAAAGATCAAGCCCCGTTGCTCCGGAAAAAATCGTCAGCACCTTGTAGGGAAAGGGCGTCACCGCAGCAAACAGAACGCCCCAACCGCCCCAGGTATTATACCACTCGCTTACCTTGTCGAAGGAATCTTCCTTGCCATAAAAGGCAAGGACCGGCTGCCCAATCGTTTCATAAAGGAAAGCGCCGATCGCATAGCCCAAAAACGCTCCCAGAACAGAAGCTACCGTGCAAACCGTTGCATAAAAAATCCACTTGTGACGTTTGGCAAGCACCATTGGAATGAGCAGGACATCTGGAGGAATTGGAAAGACCGAGCTTTCGATAAAGGAAACCCCGGCAAGCGTGGGCGTTGCCCCCTTGTGGCGCGCCAGCGAAAAGCACCAGTCATAAAGTCTGCGAATCATATTGCACCTGCGCCATTGTTCGTGAATTTCAAATGCATGATTAGCGCAAAAGTGTAAAGAGGATGACAAAAAACCCGAAAACCGCGAATTTGTGTTGACGCTGGCATTCGGCTGACTATATTCGCGCCACACTACCAACGGATTTCAATCAAATCCAAAACGTGCCCCTCTGGTGGAATTGGTAGACGCGCGGGATTCAAAATCCCGTTCCTTCGGGAGTGCCGGTTCGATTCCGGCGGGGGGCACCATTTATATATCCAATAAAATTCAAATAAGTAAAATTATTTAAAAAAACAACGCCTTAAAAACTATTAGCATACAAAGCAATCCAAAGAAGTGCAATAAGAACCAACAAATTTGTTGGTTTATTTGTTGGTGCTTTTGGTTCTCTATGGTACTTTGTTGGTGCCACCAACATCCTAAAGAACCGACCTCATGCC
>CALDZZ010000124.1 GCA_937944075.1 uncultured Rhizobiaceae group bacterium | reverse complement strand
AAAAGAAAAAGAATGTTCTTCGTGGCAGAACCCAGATCAACCTTTTCTTTGAAGCCTCTACCCGTACCCAGTCTTCCTTTGAACTTGCAGGAAAACGTCTTGGTGCTGATGTGATGAACATGTCAGTTGTTTCTTCATCGGTGAAAAAGGGTGAAACCCTGATCGATACAGCCATGACGCTTAATGCGATGAAGCCTGACCTGCTGGTGGTAAGACACCAGTCTGCCGGTGCGGTTGAATTATTGGCAAACAAGGTTGCCTGTTCTGTCATCAATGCTGGCGATGGCGCTCATGAACATCCAACGCAAGCCCTGCTGGATGCGCTTACCATTCAACGCAACAAGGGAACGATTGACGGCCTTGTTGTGGCAATCTGTGGGGATATTCTCCATAGCCGCGTGGCGCGTTCAAACATTCTCCTGCTCAATGCAATGGGTGCGCGTGTGCGGGTTGTAGCTCCATCCACACTGCTGCCTGCCGGAATTGAAAAACTTGGAGTGGAAGTTTTCAGAAGCATGAAAGACGGACTTGAAGGCGCAGATGTTGTCATGATGTTGCGCGTTCAGCGCGAGCGCATGGCTGGCGCGCTGATCCCATCGGTTCGCGAATATTTCAGATATTTTGGACTGGACAAGGAAAAGCTCAGCCACGCAAAGCCGGATGCGCTGGTCATGCACCCTGGCCCCATGAACCGCGGTGTAGAGATTGCCTCGGAAATTGCCGATGGCCCACAAAGCGTAATTGAAACACAGGTGGAAATGGGCGTAGCAATTCGCATGGCTATTATTGAAGTCCTGATGGAGAATACCAAGAATAACGGAGGTCTGTCATGAGCAAGGTCCAGACACTCATTACCGGCGCTCATGTTGTTGACCCCTCCCAATCCATCGATGGAACATGCGATATCCTGATTGTCGATGGCAAGATTGATGCCATCGGGGACAATCTGAAAGCCGACAAGGATACAAGGATTATCAACGCGACCGGAAAGCATGTCTTTCCCGGGCTTGTGGATGCACGCGTTTATGTTGGAGAACCAGGTGGTGAACACCGTGAGACCATAGCCTCTGCAAGCAAGGCTGCTGCTGCCGGTGGTGTGACCAGCTTTATCATGATGCCGGAAACCAATCCGGTTATTGATGATGTTGCCCTGGTCGATTTTGTTCGGCGCGCCTCGCGCGATGATGCAGACGTCAAGATTTATCCAGCAGCCTCTGTTACGAAAAATTTTGACGGCCATGAACTCACAGAGGTTGGTCTCTTGCAGGAAGCAGGCGCTGTTATGCTGACCGAAGGCAAGCGGTCAATCAACAATAATCTGACCTTGAAACGCGCGCTCACCTATGCCCGTGACTTCAATATGGTTATCTCGCAGGAAACAATTGATCCGGATCTTTCCTCCAATGGCGTCATGAACGATGGGCTGAATGCTACCCATTTGGGGCTATCTGGCATTCCTAGAGAGGCCGAGATTATTCCCCTTGAAAGAGACTTGCGGATTGCAGCCCTGACAGGCGGCAATTATCATGCTGCCAAAATCTCAACGTCAGACTCAGCCGATGCTGTTGCAAAGTACAAAAAAGACGGACACTCGATCAGTTGCGGGGTTTCCATCAATCATCTGACATTGAATGAAAACGACATTGGCCGTTACAGAACCTATTTGCGCCTTGCTCCACCGCTGAGAGATGAAGATGACCGTCAGGCGATGATCCGCGCGCTTGCAGATGGCACGATTGATATAATTGTCTCAAGCCATGACCCGCATGACGTCGACGACAAGCGCCATCCGTTTGCAGAAGCTGCTGAAGGCGCGATTGGCCTGGAAACACTCTTTTCAGCAGCCATGCGGCTTTATCATAACGAAGAAGTTTCACTGACGCGCCTGATAGACGCGCTTTCAACGCGGCCGGCACAAATCTTTGGCTTGCCAGGTGGCACACTCAAGGTAGGCTCAAGCGCTGATTTGATCCTGGCTGATCTGGATGAACCCTGGGTCGTTCATGAAGAAGATATCGTGTCACGTTCCAAGAATACACCGTTTGAAGGCGAACGATTTAGTGGAAAAGTCTTGCAAACGATTGTTGACGGACGCACAATATATTCAACCAATACATAATTTATTCTTTTGGGGGAAAACTTGCCTGATCCAATCAGCTGGACACTTGCTGCACCTTACTTGTTAGGCGCCCTTGTCTTTGGATATTTGTTGGGTTCAATCCCCTTTGGACTGATATTCACCAAAATGGCCGGCATGGGTGACGTGCGTGCCATAGGCTCCGGCAATATTGGTGCGACGAATGTCTTGCGCACGGGCAACAAGAAAATTGCCGCTGCCACACTACTGGGCGACATGCTCAAGGGTACACTTGCAGTCTTGCTTGCATGGCGGTTTGGGCCAGACCAGGCTGTGATGGCAGGTCTGGGCGCCTTTCTGGGCCATTGCTTTCCTGTCTGGTTAAGATTCAAGGGCGGAAAAGGCGTTGCTACCTATATTGGCATTCTTCTGGGCTTTTCCTTGAAGGTTGTTCTGGTCTTTGCAGTCGTCTGGCTGACAACTGCAGTTCTTACACGCTATTCATCCCTTTCCGCCTTGCTTGCTACCCTTGCCACACCGGTAGCACTGTTTTGGTTCGGACATGTGCAATGGGCTGAGTTATTTGCCGTTTTAACCCTGATTACGTTTTGGCGTCACAGGGAAAATATTACCCGCCTCATGAAAGGGACTGAGGGAAAGATAGGTAAAAAGGAATAAACTTGGCCAATCCATCAATCGACAAGAAACGGTATTTTTCTCTTTCCGACGAACAGCGATTGAACTGGTTACGCCTGATAAGAAGCCAGAATGTAGGCCCTGCCACTTTCCGTGATCTCATCTCACATTATGGCACTGCTGCCGCTGCACTGGAAGCACTGCCGGAGCTGGCAAAGCGTGGTGGCGCTGCCGCCCGGATTAAAATTTGTCCGATAGAAGATGCGGAACGCGAACTGATAAAATGCGAGAGTGTTGGCGCCCGGTTCATTGCAATTGGAGAACCGGATTATCCCCCAATCCTGCGCAATGCTGACCAAAGCCCACCTTTGTTATCCGTAATTGGCTCTTCGCAGACCCTTAAACGAAAATGTATTTCGATTGTTGGTTCCAGAAACGCCTCCATATCAGGCATGAAGCTTACCCAACGGTTTTCTGCCGAACTTGGTGAACATGGTTATGTAATCTGTTCAGGCCTTGCGCGTGGCATCGATACAGCCGCACACAAGGCAGCAATCAAGAATGGCACGATTGCCGTATTGGCTGGAGGCGTTGATCATATCTTTCCAGATGAAAACATCAATCTTGCTAAGGCGATTGTTGATAACGGGGGCGCCCTATTAAGCGAGATGCCTATTGGCTGGCAACCACGTGCAAAGGATTTCCCTCGCCGAAACCGTATTGTTACCGGCCTGGCGCAAGGGCTGGTTGTGATAGAAGCAGCAAAACGGTCTGGTTCGCTAATCTCTGCCAGACTTGCAAATGAAATGGGCAGAATTGTACTGGCAGTGCCTGGTTCCCCGCTTGATCCCCGCAGC
>CALDZZ010000123.1 GCA_937944075.1 uncultured Rhizobiaceae group bacterium | reverse complement strand
GATCGGTTTTGTAACGTCATCATACTGGTCAGAGAACCTTGGTCACTCAATAGCCATGGCCCTGATTGAAAACGGTCATAACCGCATGGGAGAGACAGTACATATTCCGATGCCGGACGAAATTATCAAGGCTGAAATTTGTTCGCCAATTTTCTATGACCCAAAAGGAGAGCGCACCAATGGATAATGTTGCAGAGCGCATTCACCCGCTGGACGGGCGTGTATTTGGCAGTAACGGTGTGTTGCTTCAGCCGTTTGATTTCTTTGAACGCGTATCCCTTCGCGCAGAAGAGGCCGCGATTGACGGTATCAACAAGGCACTTGATTTGAAATTACCGCGTGAGCCAAGAACGTCTGCAACGCGAGAGCTTTCAGAACTTGGCAATTTGTCTGTCTTGTGGATCGGGCCGGATGAATGGCTTGTTGTCGCACCAGATGGTACGGGGCTGGTAGACAAGATCAATTCTGTCAGTAAAGGGCTTTATTCTGCAGTTGCCATCAATCACAGGAATACAAGCATCACGGTTTCCGGAAAAAATGCAAAGCTTGCCCTGAATGCCGGATGTCCTCAGGATTTGTCTCAGAATGCGTTTCCAATCGGGTGTTGTGCAAGAACGATAATCGGCAAGGCTGAAGTTGTTCTATGGCGCATTGGCGAAGATGCCTTTCATGTTGAGTGCTGGCGCTCTTTTTCCGATTATGTCTGGAAGTATCTGGTCGATTCAGCGCGCTCGGTTTAAATATCTGACTTTCGGTTAAACCCGTGGTATCTCTTTTTCAAACGATTCTGAAAGAAATACCGAGTGTCTGATATCAACCGCCTTGTCCTTAATTTTCCCGGATTCGAAACCACAGACGCCCTGCATCAAATCGGGCGCCTGTCTGCAGGGGGGCAAAAAACGGCCCATCTTTGGGGGTTTGAGCTTGAGGTTGATGAGATAAATTCTGACCAAGACGAGCACAAGGCCAGTACTGTCTTTCATTCTTCCTCAGAGAAATGGCGTAGCAAAACCGATTACGTTCATTTTTCATGGACCGACATCATCGGCAAATATGAAAATATGCCTTACCCGCAAAGTTTCTTTGCAAACTTTCCAAAGTATCTTCTGTTCTTTCTTGATGGTTCGGTGCGCAAATATGCAAAGGCAAGCATGCGATACTGGGGATTTGCCATTTATCCCATGTTGATGATGCTTTTCTTTGCGGTGTTTTCCTGGTTCTTCATGCACTACACAATCGGGGCGTTTGGGCTTCACTGGATTGTAACTGCGATTGCAGCTTTTTTGATGTTCCTTGTTCTTTGCAGGTTTCCTGGTGATCTTGCCTATTTGAACCTGTCCATCAATGATTGGGGATTTGCGCGTGATCTCGTGACGCTTTCCAATCCGGAAATCGCTGATCGCTATGCACTCTTTGCGGATCATTTGAGTGATGAAATCAGCAATTCGAAGCATGATGAAATCCTGATTGTCGGCCACAGTTTCGGTTCGGTATGGGCAGTCTCCGCACTCGCGATTGCGCTTGAGAACAATCCTGACCTGCTGGTCGGCAAGCGGGTAACCTTTCTGGCGCTAGGCTCTAGCCTGTTGAAGATTGCACTCGTAAAACGAGCTGTCTATTTTGACAAATACGTCAAAACCGTTTTGGCTGAACCCAATATTCTGTGGCATGAAATTCAAACCAAGACAGACTTCATATCGTTTTACAAGACAGAGCCTTTTTTGCCGCTCAAGATCCTTGAAACTGTTTCTCCGGTTGTAACCTCTCGTGTCAATTTCAAGCATGCCTTGTCCAAAGAACGGCACAGCAAAATGAAACGTTCGATGTATCTTGCACATCGACAATATATTCTTTACCACGACAACCGTGTGCACCATGATTTCCAACTGCGTGTTTTCGGTCCCTTTTTTGCAGATGACCTGGCGCGCGATGAAACCTTGTTTGCCAATAGTGATTTAATCGCGAATATAACGGACGCTAACTGATGACCCTTGATTTGGAACTTGCAGCAAAAATCATCTGGCTGATGTTTATTGTCGGCTGGGGGATTATTCGCTACCGGCCGAATATCAAATCCCGCAAGGTTGCCAAAACGGTTGTTTCCAGAACCCTGAAAGAACGCTTTTCGATGGTCATCTCTGCAACCGGGCTTGGATATATACCGCTGATCTGGATATTCACGGATTTTCTGGATGGCTTTGATTACAATTCCAATATTGTTTTGCTGGTGATAGGCACCATACTGCTTTTGCTTTCGTTGAGACTTTTCCGTCTGACACACAAGGCGCTTGGCAAAATGTGGTCTCACAGCCTGGATTTGCGCGAAGATCACAAGCTGGTGACATCCGGTATTTACGAAAAAATACGGCACCCGATGTATACCGCCTTTTGGGTATGGGCGATTGGGGCTGCTTTTCTTTTACCAAACTGGATTGCAGGTGTTTCCGGCATGATCGGGTTTGGAACCTTGTTCTTCTTGAGGGTTGGGCAGGAAGAGGAAATGATGCGGGCAGAGTTTGGTCAGGAATACGATGAATATATCAAACGCACGAGTAAGGTATTCCCTGGTATTTACTGATAATTTGGCAAGGATTTTCAATCGTTGAGTGGAACAAAGTTTGTTCACAAAGCATTCAGTTTATAAGTGCTAGTAAAATTATTATGAACTGGTGTTTTTTTGTAAAATTAGATATTGAAATTTTGTGATGGATAAACCATAACCTTACGTAACGTTATGGCTGATATAGGGCAGGTTTGAAAATGGATTTGAAAATCCGCAAATTTTTGGGTTCTACAAGTTTGTTGCTTGCAGCGGCAATCGTCGTATCTGCCTGTAGTTCTTCTGCTACATCCAGCAGTAATGCCCGTATCGAACCTATCAAAAACGTAAATGCATCATTGACGCGCCTGCCAAGCGAAATCAACATATCCATTACCGGAAAGGTTACCCAGACCGGCGAAGTTTATTTGTTGCGTGGATTGGCGAATATATTCTCGCGAGGAATGGACAAGATCGGTGCTAAAATGATCCGTGCCGGACTTGATGCACGCGTTTACAATCATGCGAGCTGGCGTGAGCTTGCTGACAACATCATCGCACGTGACAGCAAGAAACAGGTTTCATACCCTATCGTGATTATGGGGCATTCTCTCGGCGGCAATGCAGCTGCGCTTATGGCCAATTATCTGGGTGAGAATGGGGTTAAAGTACAATATGTTGTTGCCTTTGATCCTACCATTACGACTTTTGTTGGCAAAAATGTAAATCGAGTGATCAATTTCTACCTGCCCAATGATGAAAACACCAATATCATCAAGAGCCGTAATGGGTTTAACGGTGCGCTTAAGAATATAAATGTGAAGGGCGTAAGAGGCTTGAAGCATACGACGATTGAGAAAGATTCAAACTTTCATGACCAGGTCATAAATCGAACGCTTTCTTATACGAAAAAGAAATAATAACAATTGAATTTAATCCGCAATCAGATGTGTGATTTTTTGATTTTCCGCAGTTGAAACAATTGTGAACTGAATTACCTATTTCTTAGGTGACAAAAGCATGGCACCTCTTATGCTCTATTAAAGAGGTAGATTTATTGGGAGTAATTACATGAAACAGCAAATTCTAGCAGCAGCTTTTATTTCAGCAACCGCATTTGCAGCAACACCTGCACTCGCAGGAGACGTGGCAAAGGGCGAATCTGTATTTAAAAAATGCGCTTCATGCCACATGGTTGGTGAAGGTGCCAAAAACAAGGTTGGTCCGATCCTTACCAATGTGGTTGGTAGCCAGATTGCAAGTGTCGAAGGATACAAATACGGTAAAAGCATTGTTGCACTGGGTGAGACCGGAGCGACATGGACCGAAGAAGAAATCTTCGAGTATCTTGCTGATCCAAAGAAGTATCTTCGCGCAAAGCTTGATGACAAGAAAGCCAAAAGTAAAATGTCTTTCAAGTTGAAGAAAGAAGAAGAGCGTAAGGATGTGATTGCATATCTTGCTTCTCTATCTTCCAATGCAGCAGCCACTGAAGAAGGTGAAGCCGCTAGCGAAGAAGAAACTTCAACAACAACCAACTAATCAGTTGCTTGTAAAAGATTTGAAGGCCTCCGGTTTGGAGGCCTTTTTTATTTGTGGTCAGTCATGAACTTGCTATGTTGATGAAACTGGAAATGACCACAGGCAGTTCATGGAACACATCGAAGAAATCAGACAATCGATCAGGGCGATTTGCGCATCCTATGATGAAAACTATTGGCGCGAGTTGGACAAAACAGGTGGTTACCCCACAGAGTTTGTAAAAGAAATTACCCGTTCTGGATTTTTGGGATGTCTTATTCCAGAAGAATATGGTGGCACCGGACTTGGTTTGGTTGAGGCCTGCGCTGTTTTGGAAGAAATTTCGCGTTCTGGTGGTCACCCTGGTGCCGCGCATGCGCAAATGTATGTCATGGGGTGTGTCTTGAAGCATGGCAGCCTAGCACAGAAGCAAAAGTATCTGCCTGAAATTGCAAATGGAACCTTACGTCTTCAATCCTTTGGCGTTACCGAACCCACTACCGGCACCGATACAACATCTCTCAAAACCACTGCCAGACGCGATGGGGATGACTATGTCGTTAATGGCCAAAAGGTCTGGATCAGTCGGGTGGAACATTCCGATTTAATGGTCCTGCTTGCCCGTACCAGGCCTGTTGAAGAAAGAACCTCAAAAACAGATGGGCTTTCGTGTTTTATCGTTGAACTGGAAGGTGCGCGCGAAAATGGGCTGACCATCAAGCCTATTGATGCCATGATCAACCATCATGCCTGTGAGTTGTTTTTTGATGATTTCCGAATCCCTGCAAGCAACCTGTTGGGTGAGGAGCACAAGGGGTTCAGGGTCATTATGGACGGGATGAATGCAGAGCGTATTTTGATTGCCGCAGAATGCATTGGTGATGCACGTTATTTTACAGACAAGGCGGTTGCCTATGCGAAGGAACGGGAAGTCTTTGGGCGGCCGATCGGGCAAAACCAGGGCGTTTCATTTCCGATAGCAGAAAATTATGCAAGGCTTGAAGCAGCCAATCTCATGGTGGAAAAGGCCGCGCAACTTTTTGATGCCGGACTGGCATGTGGGGCAGAGGCCAATATGGCTAAAATGCTGGCGGCTGATGTATCATGGAAAGCAGGTGATACCTGCCTGCAAACCCATGGCGGGTTTGGCATGAGCCGTGAATATCATATTGAACGGAAACTGCGAGAAACAAGGCTTTACCAGATTGCACCAATCTCGACCAATTTGATTTTATCCTATTTGAGTGAGCATGTGCTTGGCATGCCCAGAAGTTTTTGAGGGTTTCATGAAGCCGCTTGAAGGAATTCTTGTCGTTGCAATTGAGCAGGCTGTTGCGGCTCCGCTTTGTACGGCCCGATTGGCGCAAGCTGGCGCCCGCATTATCAAGGTGGAGCGTGAAGAAGGAGACTTTGCAAGAGGCTATGACAAGGCAGCCAAGGGGGAAAGCTCGTATTTCACTTGGCTAAATCAGGGCAAGCAATCGATATGTCTTGATTTCAAGACAGAACAGGGCGCTGAACTTTTATGGAAGATTTTACGCAAGGCGGATGTCTTGATCCAAAATCTTTCGCCCGGGGCGCTTGCACGCAGTGGGTTTGATACGCACAGTTTGCAGAGTGAAAATCCGGGTTTGATAATCTGTAATATTTCGGGCTACGGATTGGAGGGCGAGGCTTCCAAAAAGCCTGCCTATGATCTGTTGGTACAGGCCGAGAGCGGTTTGGTTTCAGTTTCCGGCTATCCGGACAGGCCTGGTCGTGTCGGTGTTTCAGTATGTGATATTGGCGCAGGGATGACGGCTTATAGCGGCATTCTTGAAGCTATTCTCAAGCGTTCGCTTTCAGGCAAAGGGGAGGAATTATCGGTTTCACTCTTTGATGTTGCAGCTGACTGGATGGCTGTTCCGCTCACCCATGCTGAATACGGCAGTGGGGCTCCCAAGCCTTCCGGGTTACGCCATCCTTCGATTGCACCTTATGGGGCCTTTGAATGTTCAGACGGCAAGCTTGTGTTGATATCCATTCAAAATGAACGCGAGTGGGAACGCTTTTGCAAGCAGGGATTGCGTGCGCCGCACCTCTTTGAAAACCCTGATTACAAGACCAATAACCTGCGTGTGGAAAACAGGGTGCAACTTGAAAGCGATATTGGTTTGGTAACTGCGCAAATGACTTCCCAAAAACTTCAAGCTGCCTTGCTGGATGCCGGCATTGCCTATGGCGCCCTTAACGAGGCGTCCGACTTGATGACCCATGACGCGTTCAGGGCGC
>CALDZZ010000122.1 GCA_937944075.1 uncultured Rhizobiaceae group bacterium | reverse complement strand
CGCCTGATCCTCGGTTTCATCGTAGGGAAAACGAGCTGCAAACTCGCCATACAACCCATCTGGTGCAACAAGTTTACTGGCTGTTTTAAGTGCGCGTTCAGCGGCAATCTTGATCAGTTGATCTGCCATCTCAAGCAAGCGTTTTTTAAGCTTCGCCTTTCGCGATTGCCATGCAACACCGCCAAGCCTGTCCAACTGAACTTCACTGTCCGCATTGCCATAACGCGATAGAAGTTCAATATTTTCGACAGGCAAGAAAAGCTTGTCATCGCCAGCGTAACGAAGCTCCAGACAATCATGCGGTGCCCCTGCTGCCTCAATGGTTTGCAGACCTACAAACTTCGCTATGCCGTGATCCACATGAACGACAATATCACCTTCGGCAAGACTGGAGGCCTCTGCTATATAGTCCTTGTCTTTCTTGCGCTTGGAAGTCCGCCGCACCAGACGATCACCCAAAACATCCTGCTCTGCAATGACAACAAAATCAGGTGTTTCAAATCCGTCTTCCAGAGAAAGCACAGCAATATGCGGCAGTTTGCTGCTTGATGTATTAAACGCTTCAAACGTTTCTACGTTGACCAGATCAAATGATCCGTGCTCACCCAAAACTTGCGAAAAGCGATCGCGCGATCCCTCAGACCAGGCCGCAATCAAGACTTTCCTGCCATCATCCAGGATTGTTTTTACATGTTTTGAAACCGCGTCAAAAACATTTTGACCACCCGTGCGTTCAACAGCAAAACTGCGCCCTGCCTTGCCCTTAGCATCCAGAACCTGCAAATTGCTAGTTGGGGGTTGATCGTATGGCGATATGGCAACAGCACTCATGCCATCAAGGTGCTGGGTGATTTGATCTGTCGTCAGATATGTTGCCTCAGGCACGACTGGTTTATACGGGGTACCACCATCAATCTTTGTCTCAATCGCCTGTTGGCGTGAGTCATAATGATCGCGGATTTGTTCTTCACGAGATGAGATCGCTTCAATTACATCGTGAGCATAGGTGAATTGAAACCCTTGCGTATAATCAAATAGCGTATCCAGTTTTTCATAGAATAACGAAAGCCAGTGTTCCATGCCGGCAAAGCGTCTGCCTTCACTGATAGCCTGATAGAGCGCGTCGTCGCGTGTTGCAGCGCCAAAGGTTTCTATGTAGTTTTTCCGAAATCGCTTGATTGCTTCTTCATCAACACTGATTTCACTCATTGGTTGAAGCGAGAAAGTTTTCAACTGTCCGGTTGTCATTTGTGAAACAGCATCAAAACTTCTGATGGATTCTAACGTATCCCCAAAAAAATCAAGGCGAACAGGTTCATCTTCGCCAGGCACAAACAGATCAAGAATGCCACCACGAATAGCAAATTCACCTCTTTCCCTGACAGTTGAAGTACGGTCGAAACCTTCCCCCACCAGCCGTTCAACCAGCTTATCCATATCCACACGATTGCCAGGTGCCATGGAAAATTGTTGACCGGCAAGAACCTGTGACGGGACGAGTTTCTGCAAAAGTGCATTTGCTGTTGTCAAAACAAGCACTGCACTATCATTATCATCAATGCTGGCTATTCGGTTTAACGCTTCAATTCGGTTCGCAATTACCTGTGTGCTGGGCGAAACGCGGTCATAGGGCAGGCAGTCCCAGGCTGGCAGAATAATCACATCCAGCCATGGTGCAAAAAATGAAAGGCTTTCCTCAATGCTCGCGAGTTCTTGTGCATTGGCACAAATGTGTACGACCCCCTTGCCTGTGTGCTTGTTTGCACAAAGCTGAGAAAGGACAAGCCCTTCCTGACCAGCAGCTACATTGGAAATCATTGCCTTTATTCCATCATCAAAAATGGATTGTAGCTGCAAGGGGCTAAGCATGTTGTATGAAACTCTTACAGATTAAAGTCATAAGAGTTCATGTGAGCCCGCACCCTCTCAAACATGGGCTTGGTATCTTCTTCGGGAAACTCCTGTTCGCCGGTAAACCAGACGATCAAATCGCGATCATGCTCAGCCATCAATGTTTCAAACAAATCAAGATCTGAGTCTTCCATGTCTTCAAGCATCTCATTGGCAAAGCGGCCAATGACGATATCCATTTCCTTTATGCCACGGTGATTGGCCCGGTATTTCAATCGCTTTATACGGGTTTCGCGTTGTTCAGTGTTTTCTGTGTCATTCATGTCAGAACTATTGCTTCGATGATTCAAATTGTGTTGTGATGCGTTATAGGGTGACTTGCCATAAATGTCAGCCGAAACTTCGGAAAAACATGATGCGACCGGAACTTTTAAATCCCCTGTTTGTACCAGTTTCAAGTCTTGAAGGAATTGGTCCCAAACTGACGAAAACATTGACACGGTTATTCAGGGGCAATGAAAATGCAGAGACAGCACGCATTGCCGATCTTTTGTTTCATATTCCACACTCCATCATCGATAGAAGAAACCAGCCCGGGATTGCAAACGCACGTGAAGGTGTTGTTTCTACATTCAAGATTATCGTCGACAATCATGTAATACCACCAAGGGGTAACCGGCGTATTCCCTACAAAATAAATGTTCACGATGAAACCGGAGAGATGACACTTGTCTTCTTCAGAGGCCAGAGCAATTGGCTGATGCAAGCCATGCCTGAGGGTGAGATGCGTTTTGTCAGTGGTAAGGTTGAATGGTTCAACGGCAGGCCAAACATGGTTCACCCTGATCACATGGTAAGCGAGGAAGGGTTCAAGGAATTACCACTACTTGAACCTGTCTATCCGGTCACCGCCGGCCTTTCATCCAAAGTGATGGCAAAATCTGTCCGTACCGCTGTAGAAACAGTGCCAAACATGCCGGAATGGGCAGACAAATCACTGGTTTCACGGGAACATTGGCCATCTTTCAATGATGCGGTTCAACGCATCCATAATCCAAGAGATAGTCTCGATCTGGATCCGCATACCCCAGCCCGCAAGCGCCTTGCACACGATGAACTGCTTGCAGGCCAACTTGCACTGGCCTTATTGCGGTTGAGATTGAGAAAATCATCTGGCAAGGCTCGTCTCGGCACAGGCAGTCTGACAAACAAACTCATTCCAAACCTGCCATTTGCATTAACTGGGGCACAGCAACGCTCTATAGGCGAGATTGCTGAGGATCTAGCAAAGCCTGAACGCATGTTTCGTCTGCTTCAGGGAGATGTTGGCTCAGGCAAAACCATAGTGGCACTCATGGCTGCCTTAAGTGTTATTGAAGTGGGCGACCAGGCCAGTATCATGGCACCAACAGAAATTTTGGCGCGTCAGCATTTGGCAAGCTTGCAGCCACTGTGTGAACAGCTGGGCGTCACCGTTGAACTACTAACCGGAAAAGACAAGGCAGCGAAAAAACGTGAAACACTTGAGCGCCTTGAAAAGGGTGAAATTGATCTCATCATCGGTACACATGCCCTCTTCCAGTCCAAGGTAGCATTCAAGAGCCTGGGGCTTGCCATCATTGATGAACAACACCGGTTTGGCGTGCATCAAAGACTTACGCTTGGCGACAAGGGGGATGCAACGGATGTTCTGGTTATGACTGCTACTCCTATCCCAAGAACCCTTGTCCTGACAGCTTATGGTGACATGGACGTCTCACGCCTTGATGAAAAACCACCCGGCAGGCAACCCATACAAACCAATGCCCTGAGTTCTGATCGTATCGAAGAACTGATTGCCCGCATTTACACGGCTGTTCAACATGGCAAAAAGATATACTGGATTTGTCCACTGGTTGAAGAAAGCGAAGAAGTTCAGGCGACAGCAGCCGAAGACCGCTTCAAGGATCTAAAATCCCGCATGAGCGACGATATAGTGGGCCTTGTCCATGGGCGCATGACAGTGGATGAGAAAAATCAGGCCATGGCAGATTTCAAAGAAGGAAAGACCCGTGTTCTGGTCGCAACAACCGTAATTGAAGTGGGTGTTGATGTACCTGATGCAACCATCATGGTGATCGAACACGCAGAGCGCTTTGGCCTTGCACAGCTCCATCAGCTTCGTGGACGCGTAGGACGTGGCTCGGATGCCTCACACTGTATGTTGCTTTACTACACACCTTTGTCTGAGACTGCGGAAGCCAGACTGAAAATCATGCGTGAGACTGAAGACGGTTTCAGGATTGCAGAAGAAGATTTGAAACTGCGCGGCGAAGGTGAAGTCTTGGGCACACGCCAATCCGGCACACCAGGCTTTAACCTTGCACAACTGGAACACCATGCAGATATTCTTCAAATGGCTAGGGATGGCGCTAAACTTATCGTGGAGACCAATCCAGACCTGGAAGGTGAACAAGGTGAAGCGCTAAAGCTATTGCTTTATCTATTTGGCCAAGACCAGGCTATCCGATTACTGCGGGCTGGCTAGGATTTGGTCTTTTGAAGC
>CALDZZ010000121.1 GCA_937944075.1 uncultured Rhizobiaceae group bacterium | reverse complement strand
TGGGTTGCTTACCGGAAATAACAATCTCAATTTCTTCCTCGCCAAACCGCTCCCATCCATCTTCGGTTTTATAGAGTTGATCATCCTGGGGATTGAGTTTCTCAATAAACAAATCCTGTGAATCCAGCATTGTTGTCGTCAGCCCCCAACCAACCCTTGCATTTCTGCCTGCTATGATCGTCGGGATGCCCGGAATAGTTGCACCAATGATATCGCGCTTTTTACCATCCATTGTGAAAGAAAGATGCGCAAGATACATGGTTGAAGGGGCAGTCAAACCTAGATGAGGATCGTTAGCCAAAATTGGTTTGCCGGTAGATGTGTTCTCACCAGAAATTACCCAGTTGTTGGAGGCAGATCGTCCCGTAGGCCAGCCCAATACAAACTTCTTCCTGTCAATCGCAGAGACAACCTTTCCAAGTTTGCCTTCAGGTCCAAAACCATAAAGCTTTCTCAAATCGGGAAGAGAACCCGGCTTGTCCCTTGGGCCATAAGAAACAAGATCATCAATCTCCTGCGGGCTGAAACCCTTTGCAGCCATCGCAAGGCGCTGGATCTCCCTTTCCATGTTACTGCCGAGACTAAAACCCATAACCTTGAGTACAAGAACGGAATTCCATGCTTCCCAGGGTTCAGGTGTATGTCCGAGTATCAGAAATTCTGGGCCAAGCTTTGTCTCGAACAACCTCGTTTCCCGACTTGCAAATGTGTTCACACCTGCCGCATACGATTCGAGTGCACGCTTAGTTTTGGGTAGCAGTTTTTCAAAAGACTTACGTGCAGCACCAGCCATATCCAGAGTTCGCAAAAACACATCCGTATCAACAGTTGCATCACCAAGGATTTCAGAAAGCCTGCCCTGCCCTACCCTGCGCAAGAATATCATTTGCCAAAGCCGGTCGCGTGCATGAAGGAAACCCAGAGTATGCATGGCATCTTCAAGGTTTTCCGCCTGAACATGTGGGACAGCGTGTTCATCAAAGATGACTTCGACAGGAGCATTCAGAGCAGAAAGCTGAACGGTGGCATTATCATCAGGCACAGTGCGCAGCAAAAGGGCGTATACAACCACACCCAAAAACACAGCGCCAATGAGACCAAACACGCCAATACCAACGAACCATTTGATAATTCTACCCATTGCTTTATTACAACTTTCGCATATTTAATTCTTTGACATCATTTTAGACAGGAAGGACACAAAAATGGCAAGAGTTGCTTTCATCGGATTGGGGGTCATGGGCTACCCAATGGCTGGCCATATTGCAAAAGCTGGACATGAAGTTTGTGTCTATAACCGCACCACTGCAAAGGCAGAGGAATGGGTCAAGGAATTTGGTGGCAGCCTAGGCAAAACGCCTGCTGAAGCTGCAACCGATTGTGATTTTATTTTTTGCTGTGTTGGCAATGATGAAGACTTGCGCAGCGTTACTCTTGGCGAGGATGGTGCTTTTAATACCATCAAGGAGAAGGCAGTATTCATCGATAACACCACCGCTTCTGCTGCGATTGCGCGTGAGTTGAACAAGGCTTCTGCAGAACGAAAGTTCGATTTTCTGGATGCCCCGGTATCAGGCGGACAGGCAGGCGCGGAAAATGGCGTTTTAACGGTCATGATCGGCGGCGATGATGCTGTCTATGAAAAAGCAAAACCCATTATCGACTGTTATGCACGCATGGTCGGGCTAATGGGGCCTGCAGGTTCTGGCCAACTCACAAAAATGGTCAACCAGATTTGTATTGCAGGACTGGTTCAAGGTCTTTCAGAGGGCGTTCACTTCGGCCAAAAGGCCGGCCTGAACATAGAGGCCGTCATGGGCGTTATCTCCAAGGGCGCAGCACAAAGCTGGCAAATGGAAAATCGTTGGCAAACCATGGACAAAGGTGAATATGAACACGGCTTCGCAGTTGACTGGATGCGAAAGGATTTGAACATTTGCCTTAATGAGGCACGAACAAATGGTGCAAATCTTCCCGTAACCGCCTTGGTTGATCAATTCTACTCGGAAGTACAAAAAATGGGCGGCAACCGATGGGATACCTCAAGTCTTTTGGCAAGACTGCGAAACGCAGGTTAATCTCTTGAAATCAAGATGAGAGTCTGGTGTGCAAACGGCACACCACATCACCCCTTTTCAAGCTTGGTATACGCAAGAGGCAAATGCGTCGTATCCTTTATGCGCTCCATGGCGAAAGCAGAAGATACGTTTTCGATATCAATATCTGATACAAGGTTTTTATAAAAGACATCATAAGCATTGATGTCGGGAACGACGACTTTCAAAAGATAGTCAACATCCCCGCTCATTCTGTAAAAGCCTACAACCTCCGGAAACTTGACGATCACCTCAGCAAACCGCTTGAGCCACTCTTCATTGTGTTTGTCTGTTTTGATGGATACAAAAACAGTTACATTCGCATTGATTTTTTCAGGGTCAAGAATTGCTACGCGTTTCTTGATTACCTTGTCTTCCTCAAGTTTTTGTATGCGCCGCCAGCAAGGTGTCGTTGAAAGGCCAACCTTACGGGCGATATCCGCGACTGGAAGGGTGGCATCTTCCTGTAAAATAGCCAGAATTGCCTTGTCTGTCTTGTCCATGATGAAAGCCTTTTATTATCAGAATATAATTCCACATAATCCATTATATTGGAACAAATTTCTGAAAATTAAATTATTCTGGCTCATTATTAGATTCATTATTACGTTTAATTCATACCAGTCTTGCTACTTCCTTTTTCAATTCTGGCAGTAAATCACTGGAAAACCATGGATTTTTCTTGATCCAAGTATTATTGCGCCATGATGGATGCGGAATTGGAAGGAATTTCGGCTTGTTTTCCGTATTAAAGACCTGCCGCCAGTTGCGCACAGTTTCAGTCAATGTTTTGGAAGCCTGTTTTTTCAAATGATATTTTTGGGCGTACATACCTATAAGAAGAATTAGCTCAACTTGTGGCATGGCGGCCAGCACATCAGATTGCCACCGAATTGCACATTCCTTGCGCGGAGGTAAATCGCCTCCCTTGTCATCAAGCCCGGGAAAGCAAAATCCCATTGGGGCAATCGCCAGTATGTCGGGATTGTAAAAGGCATCTTCTTCAATACCCATCCAGTCTCGCAATCGGTCACCGGAAGGGTCTGTAAAAGGCTTGCCAGAGGCATGTACTCTTGTGCCTGGCGCTTGACCTATAATCATCAAACGCGCCTTTGAAGACAGGACAGCAACAGGCCTTGGCTCGTGCGGCAAGGGTGGGCCTTGAGGCGTCTCAACACATATTCTGCAAGACGAAATATCGTTTTTCAGCGTGTCGATGTTCATTTACTAAAGCTCCATGGATGGTCTTTGAACAATCGCATCCGCCCAGCGTCTGAAATGATCATGACCTTCATCCGGCATAATCACTCTGGCCGGTTTGAAAAACTGAAAAGCTACAATCGCGGTAATATCGGCCACACTGAATTTTGGCCCGGCTATAAATTCATTCTTGGCCAGTTGGTCATCCAGAATATTCAAATACTGTGTGGCCAACGCATTGTTTTTCTCACCCCAGGCTTGTACTTGCTCTCCCTCCAAAACAGCGGCTGCAGGATGAAGATGACGAAAAGATTGTGCGACACGAAAGAAAAAACCAAATTCCACCCGTCGATTCCACATTTCAATAACAGCACGCTCCAGAGAAGACTCTCCAAACAAGGATGGGTCAGGATTCAACTCTTCCAGATACCGGCAAATCGCAATGGTTTCAGAGATTACGGTTCCATCTTCAAGCTCTAGAAAAGGCACTGTCGCAACCGGGTTTTTGGCAAGCATTTCAGGTGAGCGATGCTCGAGAGAATTGAGATCAAGTTGCTGTGTCTCAATTTCAATCCCTTTTTCCTTGAGGAATATTTGTACCCTTCTAGGGTTTGGTGCTCTGCCACCATCATAGATTTTCATGAGTATCCCCCAAATTTGTTTTTCAAAGACAGGATATCACCACAACGAGAGTTTTGAAAACCAGCTAATTGAATGCACTTCTTTTTCACTCTCTCGCCATGTTGAGGGGTTTTCAAATCCCCCTTGCCAAACGCCTGTTTTATTATCCTGAGCAATCTTTTCTTCGCGCTCATAACTTCCATAGGAAATAGCCCACCCATCGCGTACCATTGCCGCATTCAACTCAATATCCCCTGCACTGCAAATTGCGAGCAATCGTTGATACTTGTCTTCTTCCCATCCCTTGCAGTCGAGTGTTCCAGACTTTGCAAGCCTTGCAAGATGAGAACGCGAATTTTTGCCACAAGGATAGCTTTCCCCTTGTTGAGAAACACAATTTTGCCGGTACTCAGGCGCATCTATGCCAAGAAGACGTATTTCACGGCCAGAAACCTTTATGCTGTCACCATCAATAACCTGATACTTCCCTTGCAGGGTGACTTCGCTTTGGTTTGCCAGCCAGGCAGACCCAAAGGCTAACAAACCAAACAGCAAAAACGTGGATAAAAAATCCCTGAATTTGTTTCTTCTACGCATACTTTTAATCCACCCTAAAGGCTCACGACTCAAGCCAGAATAACACCCTGTTAACCATTCTCGGATACACTTATTTAGGTTTTTAGCCTTTTTTGGGCTCTTTTTAGTATCGAGTAAGTCCGTTTTAATGAAACAGTTTCCTACATCTGTTGACAAGAATATCGTTGATATGTCGAAGAAAACCTCGGCATCTACCAGCGCTGTTCGGGACTTTCGTTCTCGACTGAATTCAATAGGTGACAGCAAAATTGCCTATGAAGAAGAACTTCTCAAAAGTTTTGCTCATAATCAGGTAAACGCATTTTATGTCATGCCTGCTTTGATCCTGACAGTAGCGATTGTAAGTTCTTACTGGATTAACTGGCACGTTGCAGCCTTATGGTCACTGATTGCAATCCTGTCACATGCTATTCTTGTTATTCTTTCCAACAAATACCTGAAAACAGAAGAAGATACCCAAAGCCTTCCAAAGTGGCGGGCAATTTTCTTTGCAACACATGCTATAATCGGTCTGGTCTGGGCAATCTACACCACTTTGGATTGTTCCAATTGTGGTGACAACCAATACGCAATCATACAATTTTCAGCTATACTGGTATTTCAGGCTGTCAGTTGCCTAATGACATATGCTTTCCGCAATGCAGCCCTGCTCATGATTACGCCCGTAAGCCTGATTCTTGCTGGCAGTTTTATCACCACCTACGAACCCGCAATGGTTCTGATGGGCTGTATAACGGTTTGTGCAATCGGTTTCTTCTACATGATTGCAGATCGTTTCAAGAAATCAGTTATCACGATGCTTGAATATACAACAACGAAGGAAATTCTGATTGCAGAACTGGAAACCGAGAAATCAATTTCTGAAGCTGCCAGAAACCGCGCAGAAGAGGCCAATCTGGCAAAATCCCGGTTTCTCGCCACAATGAGTCATGAATTGCGCACACCATTAAATGCGATCCTTGGGTTTTCAGAGATCATGCGTGATGAACTCATGGGCCCCGTTGAGAACGAGAATTACAAGGAATACGTCGGTGACATTCATAACTCTGGTTCTCACCTTCTCAAGCTGATTAACGAAATTCTTGATATATCGCGCATTGAAGCTGGTAAACATGAACTGCAGGAAGAAAAGGTCAAACTGATCTCAGTGGTTGATGATGCTTGTCATATGATAAATATCAAGGCCAAGCAAAAGAACGTCAAGCTTACGACCCTGTTCGAAGAAAACATGCCAACCATTTGGGTGGATGAACGGGCCATAAGACAAATTACGTTAAATCTGGTTTCAAATGCCCTCAAGTTTACACCTTCTGGTGGACATATAACGGTCAAGGTAGGCTGGACGGCTAAAGGTGGACAATACATTTCCATAAAGGACACAGGACCAGGCATCCCCGAAGATGAAATACCAATTGTGTTATCCTCATTCGGACAAGGAACAATCGCCATCAACAATGCTGAACAAGGAACAGGCTTGGGCCTTACAATTGTTCAGGCACTCCTTCAGATGCATCAAGGAAGTTTTGATTTGAAATCCAAGTTGCGCGAGGGAACGGAGGCGATCGCTTATCTACCAGTAGAGAGAGTGACACGACAAAACGAACCGAACGATACTGGCAAGGATAACAAAAAGCCCGATGTCTCAAAGGCGCAAAACAAAGCCGCTTGAGTTTATCTTCAAGGTCGACCTTGAATCAGTAGACATGCAGATTTGACGATGCCTGCTGCGCTCAAAACCCCCTCCTCAGCATTGGAACAAAGGTTCGTATCGATGATGGTTTTGATATTGGTCTGATCTACAACCAATGAAAGGGCTTCATTTCCGGGTCTTTGGGCAAAACGCACGTGATCCAGAGAACCCGGTTCAAGCGCGTTTAAAACCATGGCGGCTGCCAATGCACTACACCCGTCAATGAGAACGGGTATATGTTGGGATCTTGCAGCCAGTATGGCACCACAAATCGCTGCAGTCTCGCGCCCGCCCAATCTGCGAAGAACTTCAAGACTGTTAGATTGATGTCCCTTGACCATCTCAAGAGCCTGCTCAACCGCATCTCTCTCCTGACTTGAGGTCTCGCCTCTGAGCTCAACCAAAGATCCAATATCACTGCCAGACAAAAACGAAATGATTGCAAGCGAAGAAAGGGTTGGTCTTGATTCAAGTGCTGCAACACAAAGCAAGTCCGCCCCCCCTGCAATTGCTTCCATGCCAAAGGCAATTGTTCCTGCGCAGGATTTTTCATCGAGCGCTGCTTTTTCACTGATATCATCAACCGGTATTTGAAGCGCCAGATCAAATACCTTCAACCCGACATCATGCTGATGACACAAGCGATTGATAAAAGCGGAACCAGCAGAAATTTCCGTGACCATCTCCAGCAGTTTTTCACTGTCTTGATTGGCATCAAGCCTGTTTTCCACAGCATGTGTTCCGGCAAATAGCGTTAAGGCCGGGCGATGAATGGCTGGGGATCTCCCGCTGCATTGTGAATACCATAGGCAAATATCAGAAAAGACTGTGTCAACCTTTTCCAACTGTCCATGCGTATGAGTGCGGGCATCTGCATCCATGGCTGGCAAATTTGTAGCCAGATTGCGTATATCATCAAACGGCAGGCCGCTTTCTCTTTGCTTCATTTTGGTTTCCAAACAGGTTGATTAGATGATGCGACACCAGGATGCCGAATTTATTATAGTTTTGGTGTTGCAATTGCATATTGTGGTTGCATAGTAAATGTCTACTGCAAGACTCATAAAAGAGGCAATTATGTCAGCGATACAGTCCCCTTGCACACTCGTGTGCTCCATAGATATGAAAAGCGGTTTTTGCTTTGGTTGCGGCAGGACACGTGATGAAATATCAGGCTGGATGGCCTATTCGCATCAGGAACGATCGCAAATCATGCAGGGGTTGCCAGCCCGGCTTGAAACCGTTGAACAAAAGCCAAGACGAGAGACACGCCGCAAACGGTTAGCACGTGAAAAGGCTGAGGCCCAATAATCCATTATCGTTAAGCTAGACTGTAAAAGAAACGCGCAGCAACAAGTATTAAAAACAAACCAAAGCCGACCTCAAGTTTTCGCTTGCTTAGCGCATGTGCAAGACGAACGCCAACGGGTGCCACCATCAAAGTGACCGGAATGATTATCAGCACCATGAGTACGTTGACATAGCCAATGGAAAACGGTGGCAGGTTTAGGCCGCCCCATCCTGCCCAGATGTAACCAATCATACCGGGAATTGAAATCAAAACGCCAACCCCGGACGAAGTCGCAACCGCTTGATGAATTGGGCGTCCAAAGAGTGTCATGAAAGTATTGTTAAAGACACCGCCACCAATCCCCATGAAGGTAGAGAAGAACCCTATGAATGATCCTGCAACATGTTTTCCAAAACCACGTGGCACATCCGGGGCAATCTTCCAGTCTTCACGACCAAACAACAATCTGAGTGCGATAACAAGGGAGAAGAACGCGAAGATTGCACGCAAGACCCCACTTGAGATGCCAGCCACCAACAAGGTAGCCAGCAATACACCGATTGGTACGGATATTGCGAAAGACTTGAGCAAGTCCATATCAACTGCCCCCTTCGCCTTATGGCCCATAAATGAACGAAGCGAAGTGGGAACAATAATCGCAAGCGAAGTACCAACAGAAAGGTGCATTCTTATGGCTTCGTCAACCTCAAGAG
>CALDZZ010000120.1 GCA_937944075.1 uncultured Rhizobiaceae group bacterium | reverse complement strand
GGGTTGTCACCTTTGGTGCCGGACATTTCTATATCAGTCAGTCAGACAAGGGCGGTCTTGTGTTCGGGGGTGATATTGATGGTTATAATTCCTATGCACAACGCGGAAATCTTCCTGTTGTGGAAGATGTTTGTGAGGGTGGAATGGCGGTCATGCCGATGATTGGCAAGGCAAGGCTTCTCAGGAGTTGGGGCGGCATCATGGATATGTCCATGGATGGCTCCCCCTTCATAGACAAAACGCACATCAAGGGTCTCTATTTTAATGGTGGCTGGTGTTATGGGGGCTTTAAGGCAACTCCAGCCAGTGGTTATTGCTATGCGCATTTAATTGCAAAAGACGAGCCCCACGAAGTCGCAACTGCCTATCGCCTTGACCGTTTCATCTCAGGCAGAATGATTGATGAAAAGGGCGTTGGTGCCCAACCGAATTTGCATTAGGAGGGAGAAGCCATGATTATCAACCATCCTCTGCTTGGGCCTCGTGATGCGGCTGAATTTGTTTATCTTGGTGACGCAAGTCTGATAGACCGTCCGGATTGGCAATCACCAAACGCTGCATCGGAATTTCATGATTACATGCATCTTAGAGACAATATCGCAGGCGAAATGCGTGAACTTTGGTTTCATGAACAGGGCGATCGTTCCTGGCTGGTCGTTACACGGAACACAGTCACGCATGAGATTACCAACGTGGAACTCGCGCGAGATGTGGCACTTGCAAAACAAACGGGAGCCTCGTCATGACACAGGAATTCCGCGCACCGGAAGGCAGGATAAACCGGGAAAAGCTTGTAAACTTCACGTTTAACTCAAAACGCTATCAGGGCTATGAGGGCGATACACTGGCATCGGCTTTGCTTGCAAATGGTGTGAGACTTGTAGGGCGTTCTTTCAAGTATCATAGACCACGCGGTATTTTTTCTTGTGGCTCGGAAGAGCCAAATGCACTGGTAACGCTAGGGTCAGGTGCCAAAACAGAACCCAATTGCAGGGCTACGACGATTGAACTCCACGATGGTTTGGAGGCGATAAGCCAAAATCACATGGGTTCTTTAAAACATGATTTGCTTGCATTTAATGATATCCTGTCACCCTTTTTATCAGCTGGCTTTTACTACAAAACCTTTATGTGGCCGGCAAAGTTTTGGGAAAAGCTTTATGAACCTGTGATACGAAGAGCTGCAGGGCTTGGTGCCTTGTCTGGGCAAGAAGACCCTTCTTTGTATGACAAGGGTTTTTTGCATTGTGATCTTCTTGTTATCGGGTCCGGTCCGGCAGGTCTGGTTTCTGCATTGAATGCCGGTCGGGCAGGGGCTTCTGTTATTTTGGCAGATGAGGATTTCCTGTTGGGTGGCCGTTTGCAGATGGAGCAGATGGAAGTGGATGGCATAAGCGCTTCTCAATGGGTAGCCAATACCATCTCTGAACTCGCTGAAATGCCGAATGTGCACATCATGCCGAGAACCACTGTTTATGGCGCTTATGATCATGGCACCTTTGGTGCGCTTGAGCGCAAGACGGATCACAAGAAGTATTCATCTGGCAAGCCCAGGCAAGTTCTGTGGCGGATTTATTCAAAACACTCATTGCTGGCAGCCGGTGCAACAGAACGCTCAATCGCCTTCGCCAATAATGATCGCCCAGGCATTATGATGGCAGGGGCGGTGCGAGCCTATTCAAACCGTTTTGATGTTTTGCCTGGCAAGGAAATAGCTGTCTTTACAAACAATGACGATGGTTGGCGTACAGCCCATGACCTTCATGCAAAAGGGGTTGCGATCAAGGCAATTGTTGATAGCCGTGAGTCAGTCTCCATGAAGCCACCATCTGGTGTCGCAAGCTTTGTTGATACAAAGGTTACTGATACTATGGGTCGCCACGCACTTACATCTATCAGTCTATCCAACGGAGAAAATATCTCAGTGGATTGTCTTGCCGTGAGTGGTGGTTGGTCTTCCAATGTACACCTAACGTGTCACCAGCGCGGCAAGCCACAATGGAATGAGGAAATCGCAAGCTTTGTACCTGGCGGAGAATTGCCGGTTGGCATGACTGTGGCAGGTGCAGCCAATGGTCAAATGACCCTCGCTGCTGCAATGAAATCCGCGCATGAAAGCACACGCGATATTCTGGCAAGTCTTCATTTCAAACCCAAAATGCAGCCTCTGCCAAAAGTTGAAGATGAGGCCTCAGGCACATCCTGTTTTTGGCATGTTGAAAGCGGCAAACAACGCGCATGGATTGATCTGCAAAATGATGTCACTGCCAAGGATATCAAACAATCCCATCTTGAAGGTTTTCGCTCTGTTGAACATCTGAAACGCTATACAACTCTCGGCATGGCAACGGATCAGGGAAAGACATCCAATATGCTGGGGCTGGCAGTTATGGCTGAAACATCTGGCAAGACCATCGATGAAACCGGTACAACCATGTTCCGCCCACCTTACACACCAGTTCCAATTGGAGCTTTTGCCGGGCGCTCACGGGGCAAGCATTTCAAACCGGTTCGCAAAACACCAAGTCATCAATGGGCAAAGGAAAATGGTGCCGTGTTCGTTGAGGCAGGAAACTGGTTGCGAGCACAATGGTATGCGAAACCAGGAGAGACCCACTGGCGTGAAAGTGTTGACCGCGAGGTGCTGGCTACAAGAAAGTCTGTCGGAATATGCGATGTGACAACGCTTGGAAAAATCGATGTTCAGGGCAGGGATGCTGCAGAATTCCTGAATAAGATTTATGCAAATGCATTTGGAAAGTTGGCTGTTGGAAAAGTCCGATATGGCCTGATGCTTCGTGAAGATGGCATCGTCATGGATGATGGAACTGCTGCCAGAATGAGCGATACTCATTTTGTGGTAACAACGACAACAGCCAATGCCGTAAGCGTATACAGACATATGGAATTTTGTCGCCAGTGCCTGTTTCCCCAAATGGATGTCAGCCTGATTTCAACAACCGAACAATGGGCGCAATTTGCAGTAGCAGGGCCAAATGCCAGAAAGCTGCTTGAGAAAGTTGTCGATGATGAGCACGACATTTCAAATGACGCTTTTCCTTTCATGGCCTGTGGAGAAGTGAGCGTATGTGAGGGCATTCCAGCCCGATTATTCCGAATATCCTTTTCTGGTGAACTTGCTTACGAGATTGCGGTGCCAGCCAGGTATGGAAATTCCATGATGTCAGTCTTGATGCAGGCAGGGCAGGCGTTTGATGCTGTAGCCTATGGTACAGAAGCGCTTGGTGTTATGCGAATTGAAAAAGGTCATGCGGCTGGCAATGAACTCTGCGGCACCACAACTGCCCTGGATTTAGGTCTTGGCAGAATGGTTTCAAAAAAGAAAGACAGCATTGGTAACATATTGTCTGAGCGTGAGCACCTGGTGCGTGAAGACTGCCTGAATCTGGTTGGTTTCAAACCGGTAGACAAGACAAAAGGTCTTCAGGCGGGGGCGCACTTTGTAGCAACAGACAATGAGCCTATCATGCAGAATGATGAGGGTTGGATGACATCTGTTTGTCATTCTCCCAACCTTGGTTATTCAATTGGATTGGGTTTCATCAAAAGCGGGTCAAAACGGTTTGGCGAGACGGTGACTGCGGTAGATCTGTTGCGTGGCAATACGATGGATGTTGTGATTGTCTCACCACATTTCATAGATCCGGAAGGAGAACGTTTGCGTGGCTGATATCTCTTTAAAACTGGAAGCGCGTTCACCATTGAACGGATATTCCAAGAGCTTTGGTAACCTCAGGGTTGAGGAAGTAACTGGAAAGGCTTTGGTATCTATTGCTGTGCCACAGGGCGGCAATGCCAAACTTGCGACGGCAATCAAAAAACAATTGGGTGCAGCGTGGCCCGAAATAGGCACTACAACCACTTCACCCAAAGGCTATCAACTGCTGGGCATTCAAACTGATATGGTGCTTGCAGTGTTTGACCATCGTGGTGGTTTGAGCGATGACCTCATCCGGAAAGGCCTTGGAGACAAGGCTTATTGTACGGATCAATCAGACGCCTGGGTTATGATCAGGGTTGCTGGTGAAGGGGTATATGAAGCGCTGGAAAGAATTTGTCCCCTTGATATCTCTGAAAGAAATTTTGCGATTGGACAGGTTGCAAGAACCCAAATGGAGCATCTGGGTGCTATCATCGTCAAGGAAGATAAAAATGAATTCCTGCTCATGAGCGCTTCATCTTCTGCAGATGATTTTCTGCATGCCATAACGGTTTCAGTCGAAAACATTCTTTAACAGTTTAGGTTTTGACTGGTGAAATTATGTTACAAAATTTCAATTTTTTATTTATTTTGTAACATAATTGTGCTATTTACTCTTCTCTACCGTTAGGAAAATTCGCAATGTATGCACAGCTTGTAAAATCAACTGGGAAAAAAGTTCAGACTGCGAATGAAATGACACCGCAGGAACGTGTTTTTCAGGCGCGTATCGATCAGGGTGAAAAGATCGAACCCAAAGACTGGATGCCTGAAGCCTACCGCAAAACGCTTATTCGTCAGATTGGTCAGCATGCGCACTCGGAAGTGGTGGGTCAATTGCCAGAGGGTAACTGGATCACACGCGCACCTACCCTCGAGCGCAAGGCCAATTTACTGGCAAAAGTGCAAGACGAGGCTGGTCACGGTTTGTACCTTTATTGTGCAGCAGAGACACTTGGCGTCAGTCGTGATGAGCTCTATGAAATGCTTCATAGCGGCAAAATGAAATATTCTTCAATCTTCAATTATCCAACCCCAACCTGGGCCGATATTGGTGCGATTGGCTGGTTGGTAGATGGCGCTGCCATTATGAATCAAGTGCCGATCTGTCGCTGCTCTTATGGCCCTTATGC
>CALDZZ010000119.1 GCA_937944075.1 uncultured Rhizobiaceae group bacterium | reverse complement strand
CTTGGTGTCGAGATAATCATGCATGCCGAATGCACCGTTTTCCTTGCCGTTTCCGGATGCCTTGTAGCCACCGAAGGGGACGTCATAATCTGCGGCAGCTCCATTGATGTTGACCGAACCCGCTCGCAACCTTCTTGTGACACGGCTGATGCGCTTTTCGTCGGTTGAATGCATAAAGGCTGAAAGACCGTAGATTGTATCATTTGCAATCTCGATAGCCTCTGCCTCATCCTTGAATGGAATAACGGCAATGACAGGGCCGAAAACCTCTTCACGTGCAATGGTCATGTCATTGTGAACGTCAGCAAATACGGTTGGGCGGATGTAATAGCCTTTGTTGAACCCTTCCGGCAGGCCGGTGCCGCCACACACAAGACGCGCGCCTTCATCAATTCCAACCTGTATCAGGCGCTGGATGTTGTCGAATTGCTTTTTGTTGACGACAGGCCCCATATGATCACCTTCTTGCATAGGGTCTGCGACCTTGATTGCTTCGGCCACTTTGCCGACTTTTTCAACCATGGTGTCGTAAACCTTTTCCTCAACCAGTAAACGCGATGGGGCATCGCAGGATTGGCCTGCATTGATAAAGCAGTCTGCGATTGCACATTCTGCTGCATTGTCCAGATCTGCATCCGCGAAAATGAGGTTGGGTGATTTGCCGCCCAGTTCCAGTGCCACGCGTTTGACGGTATCTGCAGCGGCCTTTGAAATTGCAATGCCAGCCCTGGTTGATCCTGTGAAGGATACCATTTGGATGTCCGGATGGGTTGAGATTGCCTGCCCGACACCAAGCCCGTCTCCGTTAATCAGATTGAAAACACCTTTGGGGCAGTCTGCATCATGAATAAGTTCTGCCAGCATAATGGCAGACAGGGGCGATTCTTCTGAAGGCTTCAGCACCATGGTGCAACCGGCAGCCAGAGCAGCAGCAACCTTGACGATGACCTGATTAACCGGCCAGTTCCACGGTGTTATGAGACCGCATACGCCAATGGGTTCATCAATCAGCATGGAGCCTCCACGCAGGGAAAGACGTTCAAACTTGTGGGCTCGAAGTGCCTCAACGGTTGCATCAATATGGCCATCACCGCAGGGCGCTTGAACTTCTTTGGAAAAGGTCAGCGATGTTCCCATTTCAAGAGACATGGCATGTGCAAAGTCATCAGACCTTTGTTTGTAAATCGCACTCATCCGCTCAAGCAGACTGGCGCGGGTTTCGACATCTGTATAGCCCCAGCTATCAAAGGCAGTGGTTGCCGCAATCACAGCCTTGTCTACATCTGCCTTGGTTCCAAGCGATATCATGTCGACAACTTCCTCATTGCCTGGGTGGATTACAGAATATTCTTTTGCGCCTTTTTCGGGCGCCACCCACTCACCATTGATGTAGAAATTTTTGCTATTGCTCATATGCGTCACTCCGCTGGTCGTATGTTCGTATTTTGTAACAGCAGTCATGGGTGTTAGTCATCTATAATCAGTACCGCGATTGGTTTGAAAACGACAAGGCGCAAAACGAAGGCTAATGAGATGGGTGAAGAACAGCAAAATCCGACAGGCAGACGTGGAGGACGAGGGGCAAGGCGAGAAAAACGCATGGCACATGATTTCACCATGCTTCCGGCTCTCGAGCGAAAACTTCCGTTAACCGAGCCGATGGATGAGGAGCAGATTGAAAAAATCGACGAGGCCTCCCTGGATATACTGGAAGAGGTCGGCGTTGTTTTTCGTGACGAGATTGCCATTGCAGACTGGAAAAAAGCTGGTGCAGATGTTCGCGATGATTACCGTGTCCATTTTGACCGCGACATGATTCGGGAGCTGATTTCCACTATCCCCGAACATTTTACCTATCATGCACGGGATCCTGAGAAGAATCTTCCGTTCGGCAAGAATCATTCTGTTTTCATTCCCATGACAGGAGCGCCTTATCTGCGCGACCTGGATGACAATCGCCGTGGCCCAACGCTGGATGATCTTGCCAATTTTCACAAGTTGAGCCACATGTTGCCCGCCATGCATTCCTCTGCGCATCATATTGTCGAGCCGATGGATCATGCCATTTCACATCGTCATTTGCGCATCACCTATTCTTCGATGAAGCATTCTGACAAGACTTTCATGGGTATGACGACAAGCCCCAAGAATGCCGAGGATGTCATGGATATGTGTGACATTCTCTTTGGTGAGGGGTTTCTGGAAAAGCATCCGGTCGTTACCGGTAATTGTAATGGCAATTCTCCGCTTGTTTGGGATGAAGTCATGCTCGGAGCAATGCGTGCCTTTTGCAAACGCAATCAGCCTGTGCTTTGCTCTCCGTTTGTTCTGGGCGGGGCAAATACACCCGCTTCTACGGCAGCCTCTGTTGCGCAATTAAATGCAGAGGCGCTATCTGCGCTTGCTTATACGCAGGTCATCAACAAGGGGTGCCCGGCGATATATGGTCATTATCTCTCAACGGTTTCGATGAAATCGGGAGCGCCAATGGCCGGAACGCCTGAAATCAGTTTGATGAATTTCATGATTGGCCAAATGGCGCGGTATTACAAAGTGCCATGGCGTACGTCCAACACGCTGGGAGGGGCCAAGACGTTTGATGCGCAGGCAGGCTATGAAAGTGCAACCACGTTGATGGCGGTCATGATGGCAGGCGCCAATTACATCTGGCATTCAGCTGGGTGGAATGAAGCGGGCATGCATTGTTCCATGGCAAAATTTGTTGTCGACGCAGAACAATGTGCCATGGCTTACCGGATGGCTGAAGGCATCAAATGGGATGATTTTGACGAGGCATTGTCAGCAGTGCGAGACATTGGTCCGGGCGGGCATTATCTTGGGCACCCACATACACAGGAAAAATTTCAGTCCGCATTCTTCATGCCTGAATTGTTTGATAACAATTCAATCGAGCAATGGGCGGCGGAAGGGTCTGTCGAGATCAATGAACGCGCACTAAAGCAAGTCAAATCCCTGCTGGATGCCTATGAAGAGCCTAAACTGGATGAAGGCACAAACGAAGCCTTGCTGGATTATATTGCCAGGCGGGAACGCGAAATCCCTGCCATGGACGCTCTCAATCAGGAAGACTGATGGTGTTTGCGTTTGCAATAATTACCAATCTGTAATCCACCTTACCGTTTTGTAATTTGAACTTTTTGTTATCAAGCCTGATGTTGTGGGTGTGATTAACAAAAAGGATTTGAACATGTTTGGACTAAAGAAGAAAAGAACCTGGGTTATTGGTGGTATCGTTGCAGCGCTGGTTGGAACGGGTGCTTTTGCAACGATGCGGAGTCATTCACCGGAAAAACGCGTTGAGCGGGTAACCGAGCGTGTTGTTGGTCGTCTGGACTTGAACACGACCCAGAAAGACGCTTTTGCCAAGGTTGCAAAGTCCTATGTGAACATACGCGGCACAGCGCCAGAGTTCATGCTGGACTTGTCAAAACAATTGAAAGGTCTTGTGGAAGACGAAACGCTGAGCGTTGAGGAAGTGAATGCCTTGCGCGATGAAATCAAGGCCGAATTTGACCGTCGTGCGGATATGCTCATTCCTGAATTTGTTGCCTTCTACAATACACTGGACGAAGGCCAGCGTGCCAAGGTGGTTGAGCGTCTTGATAAAATGGGCAATCGCATCGAGCGCAGAATTGAAAAACGCAAAGAGCGTCGCAAGTCGAGCCAAAGCGAATAAAAATCTGTAACATTCAAAAAATGCCGTCAATCAACTGGCGGCATTTTTTATTCCATTCAATTCGGCCACCAAATCACTTCAAATAAACTATACTTTATTTGGATTAATCAAATTTCTCCGGCAATTATGACGCAGGATCAATTGGGTAAATACTTTAAATCTTGATCACATTCATATTAATTGGAGAGACAGAATGTTACCGATAAATTTTTTCAAAACTGCTTTTGTATCGTTTGCACTTGCAATGCCGGTTACGAGTGGTTTTGCTGCCGAAAAATTCGTTACTGACCAAGGGCACACAGAAATTCGTGTGAGCTGGAATCATGCAGGTGTTTCAATTCAAACAGCTGAATTTGAAAAGGCAGAAGGAACACTAACGCTGGATGAAGCTAATCCCGAGAATTCCAAGATTGATGTGACAGTGGATGTTACCAGCATTTCCAGCGGTTTTGAAGCTCTGGACACACATCTTAAGAGCGCAGACTTTCTGAATGTTGACAAAAATCCTAAAGCAACTTTTAAGAGTACAGCCATCAAGAAGACCGGTGAAAAGACAGCGGACATCACGGGTGATTTTACTCTCAATGGCGTAACCAAACCCATTACACTAAACGCTACCCTGACCCATATTGGTGACCATCCGGTTGGCAAGGCGCTTGATTACTACAAAGGAAAATGGGTTGCATTTGCAGCCACAACAACAATTGAAAATCATCAAGACTTCAATGTTGGAGGTTTTTCTACAGGCCCTCTTACTATCAATATTGTAACTGAAATGAAGGAAGCTAAGTAACAAGCTTCAGTCAGTACAAAGACTTTTCAGGATTTGGCGCCCCAGTGGCGCCAAATTTGTTTATAGTGACACTCACTGTTTAATGCCATTCGCAAGGAGAACAAATCATGCTCGCTAATACAAGGCAAAGCTATGGGCTCGTAGCGCAAATCTTGCATTGGCTAACAGCTGGTTTCATTCTCTTTCTATTACCATTGGGCGTGTACATGCATGAGTTGCCAACCGCAACGCCTGCAGAAATTGATGCCAAGATTTGGTTTTATTCACTTCACAAGACAATTGGCATTTTGGCTTTTGGTACAGCCGTCTTACGGGTTTTGTGGGCGCTTCTACAGGTTTCCCCAACCCCCTTGAATGCTGAGCGAAAATTTGAAACCGTTCTTGCTGGTGGTATACATTGGCTCTTGTATGCCAGTATCCTCTTGATGCCGATAACAGGCTGGTTGCATCATGCTGCCCTTGAAGGCTTTGCTCCGATTTGGTGGCCCTGGTCACAGGATTTGGCTTTTGTTCCAAAAGATATAGGGTTGGCAGAGCTGTTGGGTGTTGCACACAAGTTCACGGCCATCATGCTCATGGGGTCTTTGGCGTTGCACATTGCAGGTGCTTTGAAACATGCGTTGATTGACCACGATCTTACGCTTTCCAGAATGTTGCCACGGAAAAAGGTTGAACTATCGGAAAGTCCTCAACATGCCCACCATAAAGCTCATTCGCGCCTTATCGCTGGTAGTGCTTTAGCGCTTCTTGCCATCGCAATATTCGCAAGCCAGCTTCACCTTGAAAGGCCTGCGGAAAATGTCAGTGAAATCGCAGGAATAACTGATGATAGCGGATGGATGGTTGATCATTCAAAGAGCAGTCTGAATATTGAAATCATCCAGAACAAAAATCCTGTAAATGGCAAGTTTGCCGATTGGCGAGCTGATATTATTTTTGATCCTGACGCATTGGATAAAGCCATGGTGAACGTTACGGTCAATACTGCAAGTCTGACTGTTGGCGGTGTAACCAAGGATGCGTTATCTGCTAATTTCCTAAATGTTGATGCATTTCCGGAGGCTGTCTTTTCATCTAATCGCTTTGTGCAAATTGCAGATGGAAAATATGAGGCACAAGGTGAGCTGTCGCTTGCAGGTACAACCAGGGCACTAACGCTGCCATTTGATTTGAAAATAGAAAATGGCCGCGCATTCATGCAAAGCACAATTGAACTTCAAAGGCTTGATTATGAACTCGGTCGCAAGGGCTATACGACCGATGGAATTTTGGGTTTTGGCGTGAAGATTGAGGTGATGCTGGAGGCTGAAAAAACCTAGCGTACCAACTCGTTCTTCTCGTCATAAAGTCCCATCTGACTAACCACAGCCGGCACTTCATTGCCCAGCATCAGAACAGACAAACCTGTCTCCGCTTCCGGTTCAACAAATGCATAGGCGAGGTTTTTGTCAACCCTGTGCGCCTTGCCTGCTGAAGTGATCGTGCCGACGACCTTTCCATTGTGCATCACGCTGTCGCCCCCATGTGCAGGAGCTGTTTTGCTGTCCAGTTCAAGACAGATAAGCTTGCGACGAAGTCCTTCGGATTGCATTTTTTCAAGTGCTTCCTTGCCGATGAACTCCTTGTCCATTTTGACGAAACGATCGAGGCCTGTTTCAAATGGATTGAATTCGGTAATGAGGTCAGCCTTCCAGTGCATGTAGCCTTTTTCAAGACGCATGGATTCAACGGCTCGCAGGCCAAAGTAACCAATGCCTTCATCCTGACCTGCCGCCATGATTAGGTCATGCACCAAAAGAAGCGAAGCGTTGGGGATATGAAGTTCGTAAGCCAATTCGCCGGAAAAGCTCACCGACATGGCAACGACCGGAACCTGGCCGATATGAATGGTTTTGACAGACAGCCATGGGAAAGCTTCTTTGGTTACATCACTGCGTGGTGCTGCCTTGGCAAGTACATCGCGTGACTTTGGGCCGGCCAAAACCAGAATGGTGTATTCATTGGTCAGGCTTTTGATTTGAATGTCACTGTCTTCTGGAAGGTGCTCTGTAAGCCAATCCATGTCGTGATATTCTGAAGCCGCGGCTGAGCCATACCAGATTTTGCCTTCTTCCAGATTGGCGATGGTTGCCTCGCCCTTGACGTTGCCATGATGGTTGAGGAAGTAGGTGAGGCCAACCTTGCCTTGCTTGCGTGTGACGCGTGAACACATGATGCCATCCAGCCAATCCTGTGCATCCTTGCCTGCGATTTCAAAACGGTTAAAGCCGTTTACTTCTGTCAGGCCAACTTTGGTTTGCACATGCTCGACTTCCTTGGCGACTAGTTCGTCCACATTGTTGAAATGGAAAGAGAGGTTCTCTTCAAAGTCTGGTGAAGGTGCAATGTAGTCCAGTCGTTCCCAGCCGTTGACGGTTGCAAAATGCGCGCCTGCGTTTTTCAGCGTTGAATATAGAGGTGTGACTTTGGCCAAACGACCTGCGGGGCGGTGCTCATGGGGCATGTGGAAACGGAATTCGTTTTGATAGTCT
>CALDZZ010000118.1 GCA_937944075.1 uncultured Rhizobiaceae group bacterium | reverse complement strand
AGAACTTGCAGAAAGTCATACCGGTGTTAAGACGACGCCCGTGATGATGTTGGCAGGCCCGCAATTGCGCACAATTCCCGTGACCATACATATTCCGCTTGCTGATGTGCCCAAAGCACTGAGCACTGACCTGATTATCGAAACAGCTAGAATTGCTGCAGCAGATCTCAAGAATAAATTTGGGATTGAAAATCCACGCCTGGCCATATCCGGCTTAAATCCACACGCAGGCGAAAATGGCAGCATGGGTAACGAAGACATCAATATCATTTCTCCTGCCATCACGACGCTCGTGAATGAGGGAATTCTAGCAGTCGGCCCACTGCCAGCAGATACCATGTTCCACAAGCAGGCGCGCGATACCTTTGACGTCGCCCTGTGCATGTATCATGATCAGGCACTAATTCCGGCAAAGACGTTAGGCTTTGACGATGCGGTTAATGTAACGCTGGGTCTGCCATTCATCCGCACCTCACCTGATCATGGCACTGCCTATGACATTGCAGGTACAGGCATGGCCAACCCGTCCAGCTTTATGGCAGCAGTCAAGATGGCCCATCAAATGAGCCAGCAGTCTTGAGCACAATAGACACCCTCCCACCCTTGCGTGAAGTGATTGAAGAGCACGGCCTGGCTGCCAAAAAGGCGTTGGGCCAAAACTTTCTGCTCGATCTCAACCTGACTTCTCGAATAGCCAGAACAGCTGGTGATCTTGAAGGCTATGACATCATAGAGGTTGGCCCTGGCCCAGGTGGTTTGACACGCGCGCTTCTGGCTAATGGCGCAGAACGCGTCATTGCCGTTGAACGGGATCCCCGCTGTCTCGCAGCACTTTCCCAGATCAGCGAGCATTACGATGGCAAACTGGAAGTTATCGAGGGCGATGCTCTGGAAACCGATTGGGAAACACTTGTAACTCGCAAGGCGAAGATCGTGGCCAATCTGCCTTATAACATAGCAACACCTCTGTTAACTGGCTGGGTGGGAAGCCAGAACTGGCCACCCTTTTTCGAAAGCCTGACACTGATGTTTCAAAGGGAAGTTGCAGAGCGCATCTGCGCCACACCTGCTGACAAGCATTATGGACGGCTTGGTGTATTATGCGGCTGGCGAACCCATGCTACGAAGGCATTTGACGTTTCAAGAGAGGCTTTCTCTCCTCCCCCAAAGGTAACGTCTTCAATTGTTCATCTTGAACCGAAACACGTGCCCTTGCCATGTTCTCTAAAAGCCCTTGAAACCATCACGCGTGCAGCCTTTGGTCAAAGAAGAAAGATGTTGCGTGCAAGCCTGAAGGGATTAGGGGGTGAGGCACTGCTGGAACGTGCGGAAATTGTTCCAACCAAGCGAGCCGAAGAAATCGATGTTGAAGGCTTTGTGAGGCTGGCAAACGCGCTTTAGAGATTAATCATCATGTCGCGATGCTTGATCCCGGCATCAAGATACTCTTCTCCAAAAGCCCGGAACCCGAGGTTTTCATAAAACTGCAAGGCATGGGTCTGCGCTCCAAGCACAGCAAGTCTTGCCTTGCCCTCGGATTTAATCACATCAAGGATTTTGAGCATCAAGGCCTCGCCCAAACGCTGACCACGCATGGCTTTTAAAATACAAACCCGTTGTATTTTTGCCTTCTCGCCAATGTATTGAAACCTTGCTGCACCAACCGGCTTGCCATCAACCCGCAATAAAAGATGGGTGCAATGGGCATCATCTCCATCGACCTCTTCATGCTCTGGAACCTTTTGTTCTTCTATGAAAACAATACGTCTGATTTCAAGGCACAATGCCAGCTCTTTTTCAGACGTGACCTTATCAATCTCAACCATTCAAAAGCGCATCTTCAAATTCAAAGAGCCCGGGACGTCGGTCCCGGCGCAAGCGCTCTGCGGTTAAAATGGATTGCACCTGATTGAAAGCACGTCCCAAGTCATCGTTGACGACAACATAGTCATATTCGCGCCAATGGGTAATTTCCTCAATCGCATTGGAAAGACGTTTGGCAATCACATCTTCCGCATCTTCTGCCCGTCGCACAAGGCGGGACTTTAATTCCGTCATGGAAGGTGGAAGAATAAAGATTGAAACAACATCTGTTCGAGCCGTTTCCATCAGTTGCTGGCCACCCTGATAATCAATATCAAACAGCATATCGCGGCCCTCGCTCATGGCCTTGTCAACTGCATCTCTCGGCGTACCATAGTAATTGCCGTGAACCGGAGCCCACTCCAACAGAGCACTGCTGTCCCTCATGCGCTCAAAATCACGCTCGGAAATGAAATGATAATGCGTTCCGTCAATCTCACTGCCACGCTTGGCACGTGTTGTAACCGAAACCGAAAGCTCAAGGTTGCTTTCCTTTTTGAGCAGATTGCCCGCAATAGTGGATTTTCCCGCACCGGAAGGTGAAGAAAGAACCAGCATGACACCACGGCGTTTGATTGTTTGCGCATCCATAAAACCAATTACTCCATGTTTTGTAATTGTTCACGAAACTGGTCGATAATCAGCTTCATGTCCAGCCCTATTGAGGTGACTTCTGCTGAATTGGATTTGGAACAGATTGTATTGCACTCGCGATTGAACTCCTGAGCCAGAAAATCAAGTTGTCGACCAACAGGACCTGGCCCTGATAGAAGGTCATTGGCACTGCTTACATGCACTTTCAACCGATCAAGTTCTTCCTGTAAGTCAGCTTTTGCCGCCAATATGGCCGCTTCCTGATACAGCCGTTGTTCATCAAAATTACTATTGGCCTCAATCAGCTTATCCACTTGAGATTGAAGCTGGGTCTTGATTGCCTGCGGGGTTCGGGAATCATTGTTTTCAATTGATAATTGCAGTTCGCCAATCTTTGTAATTTGCTGTCTTAAAACCTCAGCAATCGCAACCCCTTCTCCCTGACGCATCTTTACAAGATCATTTGCTGCCTGATTGAGACTTTCAACAATCAACGTGTTTCTTTTCTCTTGCGTCTTTTCATCAAGGTCAGCCTCTGCCAACTCAACAACACCACGCATTGAAAAGACTTCCGCCAGTGTGGGAAGATCACCACCAGTTGTTTTTTGAAGTTCTCTGGCACTCGTCATAAGCGCATCAACCGCTGCATGATTTACAACAGGCAGGGTGGCTGTCGCAGACTTGGTAACATTCAGGCTGACTTGAATGTTCCCGCGTTTAAAGAGTTTTGAAAGTATTGTGCGCGCCTGGGTCTCAACAGCCTCATAACCACTGGGTACCCGAACACGTAGATCAAGGCCTTTACCGTTTACCGAGCGCAGCTCCCAGACCCATGAGGTTTGTTCCATTTCGCCTTGTGATCGGGCAAACCCTGTCATGCTTTGTAAGGTCATTTTGCCCCCGGTCTCAATCGCATAATGGCAAAAGCAAGTGCCAGCTAGTTAGCCTGGCTTTCCTTTTGCTCTTTCAACTGCTTTTCGATTTGACGCCATCGGGCAACATTTTGATTGTGTTCTTCCAGCGTCTTGGCAAATACGTGCCCACCAGTACCATTGGCAACAAAAAAGATATCATCCGTTCTGGAAGGATTGGCAACCGCTTCCATTGCCGCACGACCCGGATTGGCAATCGGCCCTGGTGGCAACGCAGGAATAGTGTAGGTGTTGTAAGGCGTTGGCGTCGAAATATCAGACTTGAAAATAGGTCTGTCTTTTGGTTTTCCCTGCCCACCGAAAATACCGTAAATAATAGTCGGGTCGGATTGCAGTTTCATGCCCCTGTTCAATCGATTGATAAACACAGACGCAACACGCGGACGTTCGTCTGCCTTTCCGGTTTCCTTTTCAACAATGGAAGCGAGTGTAACCAGTTCCTGTGGTGTGGAGATCGGCAGATCAGGAATGCGCTTTGCCCAAATTTCCTGCAGGAAAGCTTCCTGTGCTTTCTTCATGCGTTCGACAACCTCGACACGAGTAGTTCCGCGCTGGAACGGGTAAGTGTCCGGCATCAGGGAACCTTCGGGCGGAAGCGTTTCCGGCAAAGGTCCTTCAAGAGTTTCGTTTTGAGCAATGCGCTCAAAAATC
>CALDZZ010000117.1 GCA_937944075.1 uncultured Rhizobiaceae group bacterium | reverse complement strand
ATTTTCAGCCAAAGCCTTTTCGAAAGCTTCCCTGTAATGCTCGTTGGTAATTGCCTCAAAAGGGGGCACTTCAAATGGGGTATTCCATTCCTCAAGCAATGGATTTTGAACGGTCATGGGAGCCTCTTTGTCAGATGTGGTTGGTTAAGATATGGGGCCGCAAGGCATGTAATAAAAGATGGCTTTTTCAAATCATCCATAAAATGATACCAATGGCAAAAGCCCCCAATCCTATCAGGGATGCAACAATCAGCATGCTCAAGGCAGAGGCCGGTTCAGAGCGATAGGTATTCAGGCGCTTCAACATTTTTTCACTGTGCTTGTATCCTCCAAGAGATACCAGGATCGCAATCAATACGAATACTGACGCAGCAAGTTTGGCCACCCAGGTCGGGTCGGTTTTTCCAAACACTCCCTGCAAGCCAACAGCAAGACCAAGGCTGCCCAGTGCCAGCCCCATTCTGCTGGAAAACGTGCGTTCGTTGGCTAGAATTGTTCTGTCTTCCGCCAGACGGGTTGTATCTTTTTTGCTGGTATCTTCATCATCAGACATGAATTGTTTTCCTACTAGGTTCTCAAGGCAGGCAAGCCTACACCCGTCGCTTCAAATCCACCATCAACTGCCAGGGTTTGCCCCGTAATATAGCTGGCCTGATCAGAACAGAGAAAGTAAATTGCATTGGCAATTTCATCTTCATTGCCATACCGGTTCAAAGGAATGGCATCGTGATAGGCGTCAATGATATCTTGTGTATGGACAGCCATGGCAAGTTTTGTTCTGACCGGACCAGGGCAGATTGCATTTACGCGAATGCCAAATTCACCCAGTTCCACAGCCTGCTGCAAACTCAACTGGATAACAGCAGCCTTGGAGGTGCCATAGGCCGTCCGCAGGGTCGATCCCCGCAATCCGGAGATGGATGCAATGTTGACGATGGCACCCGCATTAACCTTGAGCAGTTTGATTGCTTCCTGCGTCATGAGAAACGTACCATCAAGATTGGTTGCCATAACCGCACGCCAACGCTCATAGCTGGTTTCTTCTATGGGGCCAAAATCAGCAACTCCAGCATTGTTGACGAGTGCATCCAGCTGGCCGTATTTTTCCTGGGTCTGGGCAATGATATCCTTTGCGCCATCCCTGGAAGAGATATCTGCATTGATTGCAAGTACGGCATTATTGCCAAGTGGCTTGGCAGCCTTTTCCAGTTCGGCTCCATCCCAATCCACCATCACAACTATCCAGCCTTCATCCAGAAACCGTTTTGTGGTTGCAAGGCCTATTCCGCGTGCAGCACCAGTTACAAGGGCTACTTTTTTCACTTTAAACTCTCCCAAACAATATAATGGCCCATTGGCTCTTGATCCGTTTCAAAATACTTGCCTTCCCGTGCATGAAGTGTCTTGAGTATGCCTTCGTCTTCCAGTTCATGTACGGTTGTTTCAAACCCGCCACTTGCCCATACGTCCTTGTGGACAGTTGTGGCAAACAGGCTGTTGGGTTTCAAAAGTCTGAATAATTCCCGAAGACAGCTTGCACCAACGTGGGCATGCGTAAACAGGCCTGTTGCTATCATGCCATCATAACTTTCAGAAGCCAGTTTCAATGGGTGATTAAGATCAGCTTCAATCATGGTTTTATAAACTGCCCTGCCATCTGTTTCTCTCAGTCTTGCAACACCTAGCATCTCGGGTGAATAATCCAGGGCGTCGATGTTTTCAAAACCAAGTCTTGCAAGTTCCTCTCCGGCAAGGCCGGTTCCAGATCCCACATCCAGTATTCTCGCACTTTTGTCCTTTTGGTGGCTTGCAAACAATTGTGCTGTTTGCCGGGGTGTCAGATAGGCAAGTCCATCCATCATGGTTTGATCATAGCTTGTTGCCCAGTCCCGGTAGAGCGCCCTGGTTTCGGCATCGCTGGACAGGGCGTAGGCACGCTCTAGCAACTCTTTGGATGTTTGTGTCTCATCTGACATTACAGTCTCCCAATGACACTATTGCCGCAAACAATTTTCAGTGCAATCATGCATTTTCATTCAAGGAGAAAACCATGAGCAAAACGATCGATTATTATTTCACCTGCATCTCGCCCTTTGCTTACCTGGGGCATGGCAAGCTTATGGAAATTGCCAAGGCACATGACAAGACTGTCCACTTCAAGCCGTTTGATATTTTCGGTGTCTGGAAAGAGTCTGGCGCCCAGCCTCCTGCCGAGCGTGCGCCTGTTCGCCAACGCTACCGCATGATCGAAATCCAGCGCGTTGCAGTCATGCGTGATGTCTGCATGAACCCAAGCCCTAAACATTTTCCCACCAATCCAGCGCCTGCAGATTTGTGTATTACTGCCCTGGTGCATGCAGGGCTTGATCCCGCAGGTTTTTCCCATGCTGTTGGGAGGGCGTGCTGGGAACAAAACCTGGATGTAGCCAGTCATGAAACCCTCATTTCACTTCTTGAAGAATGTGGTCATGATTCAAAGATGATCATGGAGCTTGCCGACTCTGAAGAAATCACAGAACTGCGCAATGCCAATACACAGGCTGCCATATCTTCAGATGCAATCGGAGCACCTGCCTATGTGTATGATGGTGAAGTCTTCTGGGGACAGGACCGTCTGGAATATCTGGAGCATATGATTGCCTCCGGCAGGAAAGCTTTTTCCCATGATGTTTAGACGCTCACAGTTCTGACAGAAAAACTGGACAAGCTTTGGAGGCTGGTCTAAACAGGAAATTATTCCTTTTGAAGGCTTGCAGATGGATATGTTAACCCACAAACAGATTTGGGCAGCAATTGATGAACTTGCTGAGAGTGCCAGCATGTCTGCTTCCGGGTTGGCCAGGAATTCAGGGCTTGATCCAACAAGTTTCAACCCCTCAAAGCGTTTCACCAGCGAAGGAAGAGAACGCTGGCCATCAACCGAGTCCATTGCCAAGATACTAAAGGCAACCGGCACTTCCATCAGCGATTTTATGGATATGGTGGAAACTGAACACGGATCAACCGATTTTCCGACTGGAAGCTACCAGCAAACAGCTGCACAAAACTCCGTACCCCTGATTGGTTTTGCACAGGCAGGTGTTGGAGGATTTTTTGATGATGGCGGATTTCCGGTTGGCCAGGGGTGGGAGGAAATTTCTCCTCCAACAGGTGCAAGTGAAAATGCCTACGCGCTGAAAGTTTCAGGTGACAGCATGATGCCGCTTTATCGTGAAGGCGATATTATTATCGTTGACCCGACCGCACAGGTTCGAAAGGGTGACCGTGTGGTCGCAAAAACACGCGAAGGCGAGGTTTTTGCCAAAACACTTGAGCGCAAAACATCAAAAGTCATCGAATTACTCTCGCTCAATCCGGAACATGACACCCTGAAGTTTGCACCTGATGATCTAGAGTGGCTTGCAAGGATTATCTGGGCCAGCCAGTAAAATCCAATATCACACCATTTGAAGAATGCAGGCTTTGTCAAAGCCATATTTCACGCTTTTAAATGTCGCAGTTGGAAATTTGCTTCAAGAGATTGTTCTGCCATCATGACAAACAACCCGGTGAACGCAGGAGCAATTTGCCATGACAACCGCCCCATCAACCATGCGAGCAATCGTCCTCAAAGGTCATGGCGACATTGACGCAAATGAATACCATGAGGACTGGCCTGCACCACAAATCAACAGCCCGGATGATGTCTTGATAAAAGTTCACGCCTGCGGGATGAATAATACGGACGTCAACACACGAACCGGATGGTACTCCAAGGCTGTGTCCGAAGCCACAAGCGGTGATGGGTATTCCAAAGTTGACAATGAAGACCCGAGCTGGGGCGGTGCGCCAATTTCATTCCCTCGCATTCAGGGCGCGGATATTGTTGGTACAGTTGTCGCTATCGGCAGCAACTCAGATCCTGAACTGATCGGCAAACGCGTCATGGCAGACTGCTGGCTGCGCGACTGGGACAACCCTGATGACAAAAATTCGACCGGTTACTTTGGCTCTGAATGTGATGGTGGTTTTGCAGAATATACCAAGGCCAACCGTCATAATATTCAAGTTGTAAATTCTGATCTTTCCCACGCAGAGCTTGCAACCTTTTCATGTTCCTACACCACCGCAGAAAATCTTCTTAACAGGGTTGGATGCAAGGAAGGAGATTGTGTCCTGATTACGGGTGCCTCTGGCGGTGTGGGTTCGGCACTTATACAATTGGCCAATCGACGTGGTGCAAGAACCATTGCACTTGCAAGTGAAAGCAAACATGCTGATGTCGCAAAGTTTAATCCAACTGCCATTTTACCGCGCAATCCGGACAACCTTTCCAAGGCACTTGCAAACGCAATTGGTCAGGAGACGGTCAGCATTGTTGCCGATATTGCTGGTGGGGAATATTTCCCAACCCTGCTTGATGCCCTTGAAAGAGGCGGACGATATGGAACCTCCGGCGCTATTGCCGGGCCGATGGTTGAGCTTGATTTGAGAACGCTTTACCTCAAGGACCTTACGTTTCACGGCTGTACCATCACAACAACCAATGTCTTTCCCGATCTTGTACGATACATCAAAAACGGTGAGATAAAACCCGCACTGGCAGCAACATATCCACTTGAAAAATTCAAGGAAGGTCAGCAGGCATTCATTGACAAGAAACATACAGGAAATATCGTCATAACGTTGGATTAGGTAAATGCAAAAGCTTTTTGAGACCGCACTGGAAGAAGCGCAAAAACTTCACAAAACAAATCCAATTGTGAAGGACTTTGTTGAGTTTCCTGATGATTGCACGTGGCGTGATCTTGAAGCCTTACCAATACCCGCAGCCAGTTTGATGGCCAAGGACCTTTCGCTTGATAGCATGGAAACCTCCCGCATGCGGGACGCCTTTATTAAACCCTGGGAGGTTGCCTGCTGGCGGGAAACCTACAAGGATACAAATATCGGTGAAGATTTTCTCTCGCGCTTTGCCTGCTATGAACTGTTTGGGCATGAAGGCCATTTCCAGACTCATAAGGCGCGCGGTTTTCTCGTGTATTCAGATGCCAATCTTTATTATCCCTGGCATCATCACCCTGCTGAAGAGCTATATTTCATCATTGCCGGGGAAGCGAGTTTTGCAACAGAAGGCAATGCTCCGAAGCTTTTGAAACCGGGTGACACTGTGTTTCATGCAAGCAACCAACCCCACAACATGCAAACACACGAAAAGGGTGTGCTGGCTTATGTGGTGTGGCGTAATGAATTTGATATCGCACCCGTCTTAACCGACAGACTTAACGGCTGAGAAATACCCGGTAAGCCTGACGCGACTTGATAGGGTTAACCCAGGTTGCCTGCCAGCCCGTCATCAATCATCTTGATGGTTCTATCAATACCGTAAAGTGCAACAAACGAGCCAAAACGTGGCCCCTGATCTTGGCCAAGCAGGATCTGGTAAAGCGCCTGAAACCATTCACGCAAGTTTTCAAAACCGGCTTCCTTGCCAACCGTAAAAACTTCTGTCTGAATGGCTTCCGCATCGGCCGTTTTGTCAAGTGCAGATAGCTTGCCTCGCAGGTTTTCTAGTGCTGCGCGCTCAACATCGGTAGGTTTACGGAATGACTTGTGAGGTTTTACGAAGTCTTCAAAATAACGAATTGCATAGCCTACCAGATCATCCAGCATTGGATGTGTTTCAGCCGTGACGCCTTCTGCATATTGTGAGATGAAGCCCCACAATGTTTCCTTGTCTGAGGCATTGGCGGCGCTTACCAGATTAAGCAACATGGCATAATTGATCGGCATGGTCATTTCAGGTGGATTACCATTGTGAATATGCCAGACCGGATTGTTTAACTGTGCCTTGATATCCTGTGTTGGGTATGCGGCCAGATGCTGAAAATACTCATCCACGTTTTTCGGGATCACATCAAAGAACAGGCGCTTGGCTGTCTTTGGTTTTTGATACATGAAAAACGACAAGCTCTCGGTTGGTGCATAAGATAGCCATTCATCAATTGTCAGACCGTTACCCTTGGTTTTGGAAATTTTCTCACCCTTGTCATCCAGGAATAATTCATAGATGAAATGCTCTGGCGGACGCTGACCCAGAATACGGCAAATTCGATCATAGATCGGTGAATTGATGTGATGGTCCTTGCCATACATTTCATAATCAACACCGATTGCTGCCCAGCGCATTCCAAAATCCGGCTTCCACTGCATTTTGACATTGCCACCCGTGACAGAAAGTGTTGTCTCTTCACCGTCTTCATCATCAAAGGTGATTGTGCCTGCTTCTGCATCAATCGACTTCATCGGCACATACAGGACCCGCCCTGTCTTTGGCGAAATTGGCAGGAACGGACTGTAAGTTGCCTGGCGTTCTTCGCCAAGAGTAGGCAGCATGACATCCATAATCGCCTGGTAGTTTTTAAGTGCCAGTTTCAAAACTTCATCAAACTTACCCGTTTCATAATATTCCGTTGCGCTCTTGAATTCATATTCAAAACCGAAACGGTCAAGGAAGCTTCTCAACTGAGCATTGTTGTGGTGACCAAAACTTTCATGTTCGCTATCAAACGGGTTCGGGACTTTTGTAAGCGGCAGGCCAAGTGCGTTTTCCAGAAGTTTCTGATTGGGGGCATTGCCGGGCACCTTGCGCATTCCATCCATGTCATCTGAAAATGAAATCAGCTTTGTTTTCACCTTGTTGTCTGTCAACGCACGAAAGGCATTCATGACCATCGAGGTTCTTGCTACCTCACCAAAGGTGCCTATATGCGGCAGGCCGGACGGGCCATAGCCCGTTTCAAACACAACAACTTCCGGATAGCCCTCCTTTAAATGGCGCTTTGCCACCTTGCGAGCTTCCTCAAATGGCCAGGCTTTTGATGTTTGTGCAGCTTGTTGCGTTTCAGATGTCATGTATTCGCGCCTTTTAGGGGAGTTTGTTGAACGTTAGTTATAGCATCTGCGGCAAATTTCCAAGCGGGTTGCACAAGGCAATTTTCAGCATTACCTTTGCTTTAGAACTGCAAGAAATACAAAAGGCATTTTCAATGGCTAAACTATCTCATCATCAGGTGTTGATACACATCATGGTCACCATGTCGGCGGCAGATACCAACATGACTGACCAGGAGCTCTTGAAGATTGAAACGATAATCAAATACCTGCCTGTTTTTGCAGATTACGACGAGAACAACCTGAATGAAGATGTCTCACTATGCCGTGAAATTCTGGACGAAGACAACGGTCTGGAAACAATCATAGAAAACACATTGCAGTACCTGCCCCGCAAACTCCATGAAACTGCCTATGCACTGGCTGTGGAAGTCGCCGCGGCTGATTTGAATGTTGAGCAGGAAGAACTCAGGCTTTTACAAATTATGAGACAGGATCTTGATATCGACAAATTGATTTGTTCAGCCATCGAAAGAGGTGCAAGAGCACGTCACAGCAGAATATAGTTTCCAACAATTCCTGTCCTGCAACAAAGAGCAAATATCATGTTTGAGTTTAGCGAACCACAAATCCGACTGGGCGTTTTCATAGGTCTGTTTTGCATACTGGCAGTGATGGAATTTCTGGCACCCAGAAGGGAACTTGAACATGTGAAGGCAAAACGCTGGTTCACAAACTGGACAATAGTAATCATCGATTCCTTTGTTCTTCGTCTTGTATTTACCGGCGCGGCAGCAGGTGTTGCTCTTTGGGCTGAAACCAATGGCTACGGCTTGTTCAATCTTATTGAAGTCCCTTTTGCCCTGGCAGTTGTGACCTCTTTTATTGTGCTGGACTTTGCAATCTGGTTTTCACACCTTGCTTCTCACAAGGTGCCTGTTTTGTGGAAAGTCCACCGCATGCATCATTCTGATGTCGATATTGATGTGTCGACGGCAATCCGGTTTCACCCGATTGAAATCATCCTCTCCATGATCTGGAAAATGATTATTGTAGTGGCCTTGGGCGCACCGGCTGTATCCGTTTTAATCTTTGAGATTGTCTTGAATGGCGCTGCGATGTTTAATCATTCAAACCTCAAACTGCCACTCGGGCTGGACCGTATCCTGAGGCTTTTCATCGTGACACCAGACATGCACAGGGTACACCATTCAATCGTGCATAATGAGACAGATTCCAACTATGGATTTAATCTTGCTGTTTGGGACAGGCTTTTTGGAACTTATATTGATCAGCCTGAAGCAGGGCACGACCGAATGAAAATAGGACTTGCAGAATGGCAGGACGAGCGCCCCACAAATGTATTATGGTCCCTGAAAGTGCCGTTCATCAAGCAACGATAAGCCCGACCACTAGACGAGCTTCAGTATAAGCCCAGCGGGAAGTATCTAAGGTAAAGCTCTGCAAACTTTCCATTTTC
>CALDZZ010000116.1 GCA_937944075.1 uncultured Rhizobiaceae group bacterium | reverse complement strand
GGAGGCGTGATTGTTGATGATCGAGAAAGCATTGTTGAGGCATACAAGACCGGGCGTGGTGGCTTTCGCGTGCGTGCAAGCTGGGAAAAGGAAGATACAGGTCGCGGTGGCTATCAAATAGTCATCACGGAAATTCCTTATCAGGTTCAAAAATCACGCTTGATCGAAAAAGTAGCAGAATTGCTGCTTAATCGAAAACTGCCTCTGTTGGGCGATATCAGAGATGAATCTGCTGAAGATATTCGCATCGTCATCGAGCCAAAATCGAGAGCGGTTGATCCTGAAATCCTCATGGAATCACTCTTCAAGCTGACAGAGCTTGAAAGCCGCATCTCCCTGAACATGAATGTTCTCTCTAAGGGCAAGGTGCCAAAGGTCATGTCGCTTCGCGATGTGCTGAGAGAGTGGCTTGAGCATCGACGCGAAGTCTTGATCAGGCGCTCCAAACATCGCCTGGGCCAGATTGACCGACGATTGGAAATTCTTGGCGGTTTGTTGATTGCCTATCTCAACATTGATGAGGTTATCCGCATCGTTCGTTTTGAGGATGATCCAAAGAAAGCACTCATAGCGACGTTTAATCTGACTGATTTGCAGGCTGAGTCCATATTGAATATGCGCTTGCGTTCACTTGCCAAGCTTGAAGAGTTTGAAATCAAGACAGAACATGACAAGCTGTCAGCCGAAAAAGCACAAATCGAAGCGCTTCTTGGGTCTGAGGACCAGCAATGGAATGTACTCAAGGTGGATATTGCCGAGGTTAAGAAAAACTTCGGAAAAGATACCAAGCTGGGGGCAAGACGCACGAAGTTTGGTATAGCCCCAGAACATGATCTGGATGCCATTCAGGAAGCAATGATTGAGAAGGAACCGGTAACAGTTGTTCTCTCTCAAAAAGGATGGATACGGGCAATGAAAGGCCATGTTGCCGATGTTGCCACGCTTTCATTCAAGGAAGGTGACAAGTTGCTTACCTACTTCCATGCTGAAACCACAGACAAGGTTGTATTGTTTACCACTGGTGGAAAGTTCTTCACACTTGGTGCTGATAAGTTGCCAGGTGGGAGAGGGCATGGTGATCCCGTTCGTGTCATGGTGGACATGGATAATGATACCGACATCATTGCAGCATTCAAACATGATGCCAAACGCAAGCTTCTGCTTGCTTCAAAGGCAGGAAATGGCTTTGTGGTGCTGGAAGCCGATGTGATTGCCAATACGCGCAAGGGCAAACAGGTCCTTAATGTCAAAATGCCGGATGAGGCTGCCATTTGTGTGCCAGCAGATGGCGATAGCCTTGCAGTCGTCGGGGACAATCGAAAATTACTGATCTTTGCCATTGAGCAAATTCCGGAAATGGGAAGAGGCAAAGGCGTTCGCCTTCAAAAATACAAGGATGGCGGAATCAAGGATGTTCGTGTTTTCAATAAGGAAGACGGATTGACCTGGGAAGATTCTGCAAAACGTACCCACAACCGCAGTATGGAAGAACTTGTCGAATATTCAGGTGAACGAGCTCAAGCAGGCCGAGTAGCACCAAAGGGTTTCCCCAAAAATGGTCGATTTAGTAATTAATTAATAGAATTAAGAGCTTAAACGGATTTGAGCAGTCTGTGATTACTGAAATTTCTACGTAGTATGCAGTATCAGATTATATCAGGGTATAACCTGTGCATATTAACCAGAATTCTGATTTTTTTTCATTATTTTCGATTTTTCCCTTTTTTTTTCTCGCAGTTTACGTTAAGGAAAGATTAACCATAAGCTTACGCAGGGTAAGTTACTAAAAGTTGGGTGGGAATTATGTCGACTAAGACAGATAAAAACGAAAATAAAATTGAAAATCAGGAATACTTGATGGACTCAAGCATTGATGATGCAAAGTGGTTGCTGGCGAGCGTCGCAACACTCGGATTGCTAGTCATGTCCTTGGGGTTAATCGCAAGCTCTCTGGCAAGCTAAAAAGATTTCACTTGAAAAAACATAATCAAGATTGAGCAAATCAACTGGCTTGATTAGACTTCTAGCATGATAGCTTTTTTACGCTTCGTTGCTGGGATAATACTTGGAACTGTTTTCGTAGTCGGTTGCGGTGCAATCGGCTACATTGTTTTTGAGCAATTTGGTTTGCTTGTACCTTTGACAATAGCTGGAATCATTACACTGCTATTGTTGGACATCACTGCAATCACAAGCTTTCCCAAGGCAATTACAGCCGGATTAATCGTGCCTCAAATTACACTATTGATGGGCCTGGGCGTTTTATACGCTGATAAGAAACTTTCTCTCTATTTTACAGACGATTTTGCATACCGTTCATGTGTTGGAAATTTTGATCATGAACAAGGCATCAGTGATTGCACGAAGCTGCTTACAAAGCTCGAAAGCAAAGGTCATATAGTTTTAAAGGAAATCAAAAATACTGGAGGGGACTACTGGCTGGCAGAAGTTCTTTCGTATCGAGGCCGTCATTACATTCGAAACCGGCAAATTGATCTTGGCAAGGCTGATTTTGCACGTGCTCTATTGTTACCGGACGGGGTAGCGGTGACCGTGAATAATCTGGCAGAAGTTGGTTTCACGCGCTCTGATCTTTATGAACAGGATTATCAAGAGCTTTTGTCTGATATGTCAGAAAACTCAAGATGTATGGCCTCCGCCTCAAAGTTGAAGAAACAGGATGATGCCCTGAAGTTCAGCAACTCGGTTTCATCCAGAACACTGGATGCCATCAAGCTTTGCCGTCTAAGCACTGGCCGTGAAGAAATTGACTGCGAAAGAAAAGTCAATGAAAACATGAGAAGCATTATCTCGCTTGCCAATCGTTTTTATGTAGATGCATCGGATGCTGAATTACAGGCAGATTTTAATCTGTGTCTGGCAAGATAATGCTAAATCAAGTCCAGCACGCGAATTCCCAGTAGCATGATACTGGCAATGCCAAACAGAAATGCCAGTCGTAACATTTGATATTTCGAAAGCAGTATTTTTGCGACGTAGCAATTGCTCGCAGAAATTGAATGTATGAGCTGAGACACTTCAGCTGTTCTAATATAACTTGTAAAATTCTCGGTATTACCATGCTCGCCGGCCAGTCCTGGCCAGGACCAGCGATCGGTCTGGAATAACGTTTTGCGAATTGATTTTGAAGGAAACCTGGGAAAGATTGTAAGTAGAGAAAAAAGCAGGGCAATACCAGCAGCTGCAAAAAACAGACCTTCAAAAAATCCTGCGTTGGAAATTTCCTCAATCTTGATTGGTCCTCTGAAACTTAGAAAACCGATAAGCGCAATCATTGCACCTGCCTTTGCATCAGCAAACTGCATCTGTGTGATAATAGTTTGGTGCTGATTGATCAGATAGTTAGTTCGGATGCTGCTGATATAGTTGATATCAAGCCCTTCACAACTGTTCAGATCAATATCAAGTTCCAAATCCTTTATCTGCTTCAGGGCCATTCTTCATATCCTTTTCTGGCCAAACTTTTGCAGAGGCCCGGGCTAATCGCAAGCAATATTATACTTCAATTTGCTGTTTGATATTAGTATTGCTGCCTTCTTTCAATTGCCAAAAGCTGTGTCCGGCTATTGCCAAAAGTACAATCAAACCTCCAATGAGTGTATTTTGACTGGGGATTTCACTGAAAATGAGCCAAACCCAGATAGGGGCGAGAACTGTTTCCAGCAGGAAAAATATAGCGACCTGAGGTGCAGGGATGTAGCGAGGCGCCAGTGTGAGGCAAAAACCTGCTATTGGAACAAGCACAAGTGCATTTAACAAAACCCATCCTGGAGCGCCAGGAAAACTGGAAAAACTCAAGGCAAGTGGCAAGGCGAAAAGCGCAGAAAGCAGTCCGCCAACCGAGCCACTCAAGGAAAGGTCCTTACCAGTTTTTCGTGTCCTGACGAGAGAAAGTGCCAGCACAGCTGCTGTCACCAGAGAGGTGAAATCGCCAAAAAAGTTTCCGCTTTCAATTCCATCAGAAACAATAATGACAACGCCAATGATTGTAGCAAAGATTGCAATCCAGGTTACTCTGCTTGGTTTTTCTCCAATAAACCACCAGGCAAAAAGAGCTGCCAGCATGGGATTAAAGGCAAGAATGAAAACAAGGTTCGAAGTGGAGGTATTGAAAACAGACAACGTGAAGAAAATGCTCGAGATACCATAGAGAATGCCGATTTCAACAAAGTCACGATCGTTGAACGGATTCTTCGGTGTTTCTGTAAATCTCGAACCAAATTTGACAGCCAGCCCCAAAACCAAAGTCAGTCCCAGGCCTCTGGCAACCATGTAAAACCATGGGTCACTTTCAGAAAGGCGAATGACAGGTATGTCGATTGAAATCAGTAACCCACCCAAAAGTGCAAGTGTTATTCCCAGTCCTGATCGTGTTTGCAGTTGCAAGGCTATTCATCCTGAAGTTTGAAACTGCTTTTGACGGGGTTTTACAGGTTTCTCAAGAAATTTTTTGGCAAAGTAGAATGGCTACCAATGAATTGAAATTACTCGACGCTACGAACCCAGCCGCTCAGACCAAGGTGCTCTTGGGGTTGAAATCGGGTTTTATAGCCCATTTTTTGGGAACCTTTGACCCAATAGCCCATATAAACATAAGGTAGGCCCATTTTGCGAGCGCGCTTTATGTGATCCAGAATCATGAAAGTGCCCAGACTTTTATAATCACTTGAAGTGTCAAAGAAGCTGTAGACCATCGAAAGTCCGTTTACTAAAACATCTGTAAGGGCAACGGCAATTAATTCGCCTTCACCTTCACCAGTTAATGCAGTATCCGGACCGCGTAATCTGTACTCTATCATCATGGTGTTGACGTGCGTATCTTCAATCATCATGGCATAATCAAGTGAAGTCATCTCAGCCATGCCACCTTCAGAATGACGCTCGTCCAGGTATCTTCTGAAAAGTGAAAATTGCTCGGAACTTGGAGCGGGTGGAATTTCCTTACCGATCAGATTGTCGTTCTTGCGGTCTATACGCTTGAGTGACTTGGTTTCTTGAAATTCATCGACGATCACACGAACAGAAATACAAGCTTTGCAGCCCTCGCAAGCTGGACGATAGGCAATATTCTGTGACCGTCTGAAGCCACCCTGGCTCAGCATGTCATTAACCTGTTGTGCGCGCTCACCTACAAGATGTGTAAAGACTTTCCGCTCCTGCTTTCCTTCAAGATAAGGGCAGGGGGATGGCGCAGTCAGGTAGAATTGCGGAGTATCCAGCGAATGTCTTGTCATTTGGGGCATTTTTCCAATTTTTTTTCAGCTTAACCCAAATAAATCATAAATCCATGCCTATTTACGTATTAACCTTACAAAAGAGGCCATTTTCTCACGAAATCGTCATCAATCGTGCACACTCTTGCTTTGATATATTTTTCCGAATGGTTGTTACTGTTTTAATGTAATAAAACTACTCGGGAGATTCTATTAAATGCGTAAAATGTTCAGCAAGGCAGCAATTACCGCTGCCGTATTCTTTGTCTCAGGTTCTGCATACGCAGCATGCACTTCACCAGTCGAAAAAGATGACCTTTCAGAAGAGCAGGTAATTGAAATTTTTGAATGTATCAAAGACGAGCTTCGCGCTGGTTATGCAAATAGCGATAACCCTTGGGCAAAAGATTATCTAAACTGGGGCAGGGCAGCAACCGCACCAGCCGCTCCAGGTCCTCACGGCGGACGCTTCCTGAACACAACAGTCAACGCAATTGGCTACCGCGAGTATATCAAATATTCTGATGAGCGTGAAGAAAACCCAATGCCGGTCGGCACTGTTATTGCCAAGGAAGTGTTTGGCGTGAACAAAAAGAACAAGGTTACCAAAGGCCAGCTTTTCTTTATGGAAAAAGTCGCTGCTGGTGGAGACGCTGATCAATATGGCAACTGGGTTTACTCGGTTGTAAAGTCTAGCGGCAAGCCACAAAAGATCTCTCAAAAATTCTGTCATGATTGCCATGGTGCATTTTCTGACCAGGACTCAATGGGGTACCCTGATGAGGATGTTCGTCTGGCATCTGAATAATTCTTGTCAAAACCGAAAAAAGAAAAGGCGGGAGTTTTATTCCCGCCTTTTTTTTATTTTCTTATTTTATGTGACTGTTAGGCTAGGTAAGGTTCATGCCTCATGCCTGAACTTTGTAAAGGCTGCCACTACAACTCCAAATACGATATGTCCCCAAAGTGCTACCCAGGTTATGCCTGACCATCCAAGGAATGGTGGGTTACCTGCAACCAGATGTGCCATGATGTAAAGAGCAAACACCCAAAGTACAACGCCATACACAGTACCAACAACCCACCAAGGCAAAGCAGGTAAAACCTTGAGCGATATGGGTCTGGCAATAAACATGTAACCAATCGGGTAAATGAACAGACCTGTAATAAGGTGCATCATATGGCCAATTCCATATTGTGAAACAACTTTTGCCCCCAATCCGGTAATGACACCCAGCGATTGGTTTGCAAGGGCGACAGGAGCTAGCTTGGCGCCAAGAGTGGGGATGATCCCTTTCATGAGTGGACTGATGGTTTGTCCAAACAAGTCAAAGGCCAATATGGCAAAGGCCCCAGAGACGACGATAGTAATAAACGTATTTATATTGACTGAGGGAAAGTCAGAAACGTTGGAATGAGTAGTGGCAATAGACATGGCTTTATATCTCCAGATTTGAAAATCATTTTTCAGTCATTATGACTGTTTGATAAAGCCTGTTTCTCACATGCACTGGATATGCTGCCGTGCAGTAATGCACATTACCTTAATTCACGGATAGTTGATGGTTCAGCTTTCATTCAACCATTGTGCAACGCGAGGGGCAAAATATGTCAGTACAGCATCTGCGCCAGCCCGCTTGAAACAGGTAAGACTTTCCATGATGACACGCTGCTCTTCCACAAAGCCCTTTTCGACACCAGCCATGATCATCGAGTATTCACCTGATACCTGATAGGCAATCGTGGGCATGCCAAACTCGGCTTTGAGACGATGGATAATATCCAGATACGGCATACCTGGTTTTACCATAATCATGTCAGAACCTTCGGCGATATCCAGTTGAGCCTCATAAAGGGCTTCATCGGAATTTGCCGGATCCATGAAATAGGTGCGCTTGTCGCCTTTCAGCAGACCGTCTGTTCCAACAGCTTCGCGATATGGACCATAAAATCCGGATGCATATTTTGCCGTGTAGGCGAGAGTGCCGATATCGGTATGCCCGCTTTCATTGAGGGCATCGCGAATGGCTCCCATACGCCCATCCATCATTTCCGAGGCCGACACAATATCCGCGCCTGCATCAGCTTGCAAAACGGCAGCCTTGCACAGCATGTCCACAGTTTCATCATTGACGATGATCCCGTCGCGTAAAATACCGTCATGGCCATGATCGGTAAAAAGATCCAGCGCAACATCTGTGATAATCCCCACATCCGGAGCGGCATCCTTCATGGCCTTTGTTGCTTCAACTATAATATTGTCAGCACTTAGTATTTCGGAGCCAGTCTGATTTCGCTTTTCCATGGCTACATTTGCAAAAATTGCAATGGCTGGAATACCAAGGTCCTGGGCGAATTTTGCCTGTTCTGCTGCCTTGTCTACAGAATGGCGTTGAACCCCTGGCATGGTGCCGAGCGGTTCACTGATGCCTTTTCCCTCACACAAGAATACCGGCCAGATTAGATCGTCTTTTGAAAGCACATTCTCGCGCATTAGCCTGCGGTTCCACTCAAACCTGCGGTTGCGCCGCATGCGTCTGCCCATGGTAATTTCATCTATTGTGCGTTTCATCTATTTACCGCTCCCGATTGAAGTCTACCCATGTTTTACCTATAGAGGGAGTTACTTTGCAATCTGCAATGTGTAAAATATCAATTGCAACATTGAAATGATAACGAAGATGAGCCAGCAAATAGAACAACCTCGTACAGTCTTTGCACTAGAAGGATTGATGAATCTTTTCTTGAGAATTGTCGCAATTGCACTGATTGGCTTTGCGATACGCTACTGGCTATTACTGATTGGCATTTTGGACCCTGCGGTCAGATTTGATACAATGGAAAGTCACTGGAAGGTTGCTGCAACATTTTTCAGTGTATTCTACCCGATCGCAGCGCTTGGCCTATGGGGCTTGTTTCGCTGGGGCATAGTAATCTGGTTTTTCGCGGCCTCTTTTGAGTTGGTTATGCATCTTGTCTATCCGCAACTCTTTGGTGATTATTATTCGCTGGTCGTCTTCCATGTAACCAGTCTCGCCTGTTGGCTGTTGTGCATACTTATAGAATATCTGGATCGGCAGAGGTTGCGCCTCAAGGAGCAAAAGCAGGGCTAAGTTTTTTCGACCAAACTTTTTTCGTTTGCATCTGGTTTACTCAATAATCAGTCCAACTCTTAATACCCTTTCTGAACATACAAGAGTTGAGTTTTGTAAAATTTGAGGTGTCTTCTTTAGTAAATATTTACCGTGAAATACAAACACGCCCGGTAACCAGAAATTAATCCTAACTTTTAATTCGAATTTTATACAAGTCTCGTACAAATGGCTTCAGAGCAGGAAAACATAATCCTGCCTTAATAAAAACAGTGAGGCAAAAACTATGAGCAATGTACCAGAAATGGTAGGCGAGGCTATCGAACCTTCCTACGAAGGCGATATCAAATCCCTATACCTAGATTCCCTGACGCTGGTTGAGCGTCTTCATCGCCGCCTTCTTGATGTTATCAAGGATGAGTTCGAACGTAAGGGCAGAAATGACATTAACCCGGTTCAGGCACTTTTGCTATTCAACATCGGCAATACAGAGCTTACAGCTGGTGAGTTGAGAACCCGTGGCTATTACCTGGGCTCAAATGTATCCTACAACCTGAAAAAGCTTGTTGATCAGGGGTATATCAATCATCAGAAATCACGCGTTGATCGCCGTTCAGTCCGCGTTAGCCTGACAGAAGTAGGCAAGGAAGTAGCTGAAATCGTAAACGAGCTTTACAGCCGTCACATAGGTTCAATTGAACAGGTGGGTGGTATCAACGGCAGTGAATTTGCAAATATGAACAAGTCATTAAAGCGTCTTGAACGCTTCTGGACAGATCAAATTCTGTACAGATTGTAATCCAAAAGATTACGCATCACAAAATCTTGATGAAGGCTCGTCGTAAAGACGGGCCTTTTTTGGTTCAAGAATGTCAATCTGCTTGTAAAGCCAATATTTTAACATAAATGTATGGAATAACCATTCGAGATAATGGCAATGTCGGTTTGTTGAGAATCAGTCCATTAATGCCCTTACGTAACTTTTTCTGTTATGGTAAGGAATTCATTAATATTACTGGTTTAATTTCAACACTGATAGGCTATGAGTGCTGAATTATGGAATTCAGTTGATGATGTCTTGAACAACTTTATTTGGTGAGAACATGAAACGTAGAGAATTTATATCTGGAATGGCTGCAGGAGCGAGTTTGTTATCGACACCGGCAATTGCAAAAGATCCGATCTCATCAATCATCAATGCTTCAAAACGCGATAACTGGAGTGACCAGTTTGATAATCGTCGTGGAGATGCAAAGCTCTCGTCTACAAACATTCCGGTGTTCTCAAAACAAACACCTGCCTTCATTGAGCGCGCGATTGATAATTATCGCCAGATCAGTGCTAAAGGTGGCTGGCCAGTGGTGCCTGCCAATCAAAAACTTCGTTTGGGCAATCAATCAAGAAATGTTTACATTCTGAGAGAACGCCTTGTCGCCTCTCGTGATCTCGATCCAAGTGCTGGTAATTCTGATGTATTCGATACCTGGGTAGACGGTGCCGTTCGCCGGTTTCAGGCACGTCATGGTTTGCCTGCAGATGGAGTAATTGGCAAATACACTTACGCAGCAATGAACATTCCGGCTTCAATTCGTCTTGGGCAGCTACAAACCAATCTTGTACGCTTGCGCTCAATGTCCGGTTTCTTGGGCGATCGTTATGTGATGGTCAACATTCCTGCAGCTCAAATTGAAGCGGTCAGAAATGGCAAGGTAGAATCGCGCCATACCGCGATCGTTGGTAAAACAGATCGCCAATCGCCTATCATTGCCTCTAAGATTTATGAGTTAAACCTCAACCCTTACTGGACTTCACCAAAGTCCATTATCCGCAAGGATTTGATTCCATTGATGCGCAAGGATCCAACTTATCTTACGCGCAATAACATTCGCATTTTCCCATGGACATCTGACGAAGAAATTTCTCCAGATACCATCGACTGGAACACGGATGAGGCTGTGAACCTTCGTTTCCGTCAGGATCCGGGCAAGATCAACGCGATGGGATCTGTGAAAATCAATTTCCCGAACCCGCATGCAGTCTATATGCATGATACACCTCAGCAGGCTTTGTTCTCAAAACTATTGAGATTTGAATCATCAGGCTGTGTGCGTGTACAAAATGTTCGCGATCTAATTACGTGGCTTGCAAATGAAACTCCGGGTTGGGATCGTCGTGCCATCGAGCGCGAAATTGAATCCGGCAATCGTACAGACGTAAAACTTGCGTCAGCTGTTCCCGTTTACTGGAATTATATTACGGCATGGTCTACCCGCGATGGCGTCGTCCAGTTCCGTGACGATATTTACAGTCGTGATGGTGCGGAACAATTGGCTTTGGGGAGCTTCAACTAAGACTCTAGCCCTCAAAACCTGTATTAACTTTGTAAGAAATGGCGCATCACATGCGCCATTTTGCCTTTTTACGGCGCAATTTAGTGGTTGGCATTTTTAAAATCTGCTTTATATCAATTCATTCATGCCGCCTTATCGGGGGGTGGCTTTATAATTATAATGCATAAACATAGAGGAACAGTTCGATATGGCTGCCAGTCTTGATACTTTTTTTAACGCTCCACTAAGTGAAGTAGATCCCGAAATTCATGATGCAATTCAAAAGGAATTGGGTCGTCAACGCCATGAAATAGAGCTGATTGCTTCAGAAAACATTGTCTCAAGAGCAGTGATGGAAGCGCAGGGTTCCATCATGACTAACAAATATGCTGAAGGTTACCCCGGAAAGCGTTACTACGGTGGCTGTGAATTTGTTGATGTTGCAGAAGAACTTGCAATTGCACGGGCCAAGGAATTGTTCGGTTGCGAATTTGCAAATGTTCAGCCCAATTCCGGCAGTCAGATGAACCAGGCAGTATTCCTGGCACTTCTCCAGCCAGGTGATACATTCATGGGGCTTGACCTGAATTCCGGCGGTCACCTGACCCATGGTTCACCGGTTAACATGTCAGGCAAATGGTTTAATGTTGTTTCCTACGGTGTGGACAAGGATACACATCAACTCGACATCAATGAAATTGAGCGTTTGGCGCATGAGCATAAGCCAAAGATTATCATTGCTGGCGGTACAGCTTATTCTCGTGAATGGGACTGGGCTGCATTCCGCAAGATAGCAGATGCTGTTGATGCTTATCTTCTCGTCGACATGTCTCACATTGCCGGCCTTGTTGCAGCAGGCGTGCACGAGTCACCTGTTCCCCATGCACATATATGTACAACCACAACGCACAAGTCCCTTCGTGGTCCACGCGGCGGCATGATTTTGACAAATGATGAAGCGCTGGCAAAGAAAATGAATTCTGCTGTTTTCCCTGGTCTTCAGGGTGGCCCGTTGATGCACGTGATTGCTGCCAAGGCAGTTGCATTTGGTGAAGCACTTCAGCCAGAGTTCAAGGAATACTCTCAGCGAGTGAAAGACAATGCCAAAGCATTGGCTGCAAGCCTCATGAATAATGGCCTTGATATCGTTTCAGGTGGCACGGATAACCACTCCATGCTGGTGGACCTGCGTCCAAAGAAAGCTACCGGTAAAGCCGCAGAAGCTTCACTGGTACGTGCAGGCCTGACATGTAACAAAAACGGTATCCCGTTTGATCCGGAAAAGCCATTTGTAACATCAGGCATTCGCTTGGGTTCACCGGCAGCAACAAGCCGTGGGTTTGGTGAAGAAGAGTTTACTGAAATCGGAAACTTTATCACAGAAGTGCTGGATGGTTTGATGGTGGCAAATGATGCTGACGCCAATCAGGCAGCAGAAGCAGCAGTGCATGCAAAAGTAGTGGAAATGACATCGCGTTACCCGATGTATGACTATCTATAAGCTAGCTTCACAAATTCGATAATGCTAAAAGCCTTTCATCATCAGATGGAAGGCTTTTTCTTTGCGTTGCCCTTACTGCACAAATCACGAAACTCAGGTTAAAGATTCTCGCCCTACAGAAGACGGCAGTGCCATCAGGCGTCGTCGTATCTGCTCAGGCTGTGGTGGACGTTTTACAACGTTTGAGCGCGTACAATTGCGCGAACTGACTGTTCTCAAAAAGTCTGGAAAACGCGTGCCGCTTGATAGAAACAAGCTAACACGCTCAGTTTCAACTGCCATCAGAAAGCGTGACCTTGACCCTGATCGTGTAGAGCAAATGATTTCAGGCATTGTGCGCCAATTAGAATCTCAAACCGAGGGTGACATCACCTCGGACCAAATCGGCAAGCTGGTCATGGAAGGCCTCAAGCAAGTCGACGAAGTAGCCTACGTCCGCTTTGCTTCTGTCTACAAGGATTTTCAGGAAGCCAAGGATTTCGAAGGTTTTCTTAGCAAGCTGGAAGAGGATGATGAGTGATGCCTTATAAACGTTTGGTCATGGAACTTGGTATGGGGACGGATATCCGTGGTCAGGATTATACCAAGGCTGCCGTTCGTGCGGTGGAAAACGCACTTCGTCAAAATGCGCTGGTAATAGCCGATGCCTTTGGTAAAGCGCGTGAGGAAATGAAGGTTGA
>CALDZZ010000115.1 GCA_937944075.1 uncultured Rhizobiaceae group bacterium | reverse complement strand
TCGTGAAGATCTTGCAGAGCTGGAAGGCGAGCGCCGCGTAAAGCTGGAACGAATCCTGAACCAACTTGAAGAAGGCAAGGCCGAAGTTTTGGTCGAAATAAACTGAGAATTTGAAGAAAATTAAAAAATTTTTATACCCTGTTTTTCGATTAAAGCAGGGTTTTTTGTTACTGAAACCAGTCAAATCATCAAGAAAATTGTAGAAATTGTGCGCTGCACAATCAATATTGCGATAAATCCATGGTGTTGCAAATAATGCATCGCTATGTTTGTATTTTAACAGCAGACAGCAACGCTAGATTAAATTATCTATATTTTCATAGCTTCCGTTGGTCAGGAAAACAAAAAGTTTTCATCAACGTATCTCCTCCAAGTAACGCCAAGTTGGCTAACGGGAGCTACTATTCCTCCAAGAACAAAAAAAGACAGTCATCATTTGGCTGTCTTTTTTATTGGTTTGACAATCCTGCATTTTCCTTACTGAGAAGTCTCATTTCAGAACAAAAACTCTGGAAGTGCATGATTTATAATATCTATTTTCAGGGTGTTTTTATTTCGACCTGATTTGCTAAAATATCCTGCAAACTAGAGGAGTGCATCAATGTCTGCCAAACTCACCGCATGTCAAAAACTACACCGCAAAAAGGCTCCCAAAAAGGTCTGCCTTGAATATGATTTTGCTGGCATAAAGGCGGGTGAGATGATGTTTGTTGGAACCCCCCTTATTGTAGACAGTTACATTAGGAAAATTCCATTTGCAGAGACAAGAACCATACGCGGGTTACGCAATGAAATGGCACGCAACAACAAGTGCGATGCCAGTTGCCCCGTCTCAACCTCTATCTTTATTCGTATGGTTGCCGAGGCAGCGATTGAGGAAATGGAGGAGGGTAAACCCACCAGTGAAGTCGCGCCATTTTGGCGATTACTGACTTCACAAGACAAGATCACAAAAAAATTGCCCATCGATCCACAGTGGGTCGACGGGCAAAGAGAATTGGAACTGAAAAGTTCCAGGACCGGATCAGATGTTTAAGTGTCGCGCAGTTCTCTTCTGAGAATTTTGCCAACATTGGTTTTCGGCAAATCGTCACGGAATTCAACAACTGATGGGCGTTTATAATTTGTAAGCCCTTTTTTACACCATTCCTTCACGTCGTCTTCTGTAAGGGAAGGGTCTGTCTTGACGACAAAGAGTTTAACGACTTCTCCAGAGTGATCATCCGCAATGCCGACAGCGGCAGCTTCCAGAATGCCTTCATGTCCGACGGCAAACTCTTCAACTTCGTTTGGATAAACATTGAAGCCTGAAACAAGGATCATGTCCTTTTTTCGGTCCACAATCTTTGTCTGACCATTTTCATTCATGAAGCCCATGTCGCCTGACTTGAAGAAGCCATCATTTGTCATGACTTCAGCAGTCGCCTCAGGACGCTGCCAGTAACCAACCATGACTTGCGGGCCGCGAATGCAGATTTCACCGACTTCACCATTGGCAACAGGTTTGCCGTCATCATCACGGATGGAAATATCTGTTGATGGGAGCGGCAAGCCGATAGTGCCTGAGAACTTTGGTGCATCAAAACGGTTTGCAGTTGCCACTGGCGATGTTTCTGACAAGCCGTATCCTTCTGAAATATTACATCCGGTTACCTCTTTCCAGCGCTCTGCAACCGGTTGCTGCACAGCCATACCGCCACCCAGTGTCAGTTTGAGTTTGCTGAAATCATGGCTCCTGAAATCATCATTATTCAACAATGCATTGAACAGGGTATTGAGGCCTGGAAAGACGTTATATTCGTATTTTGCAAGCTCCTTGACGAAGCCTGGAATGTCACGAGGATTGGGAATAAGGATATTGTGAGCCCCCAACCTCATGCCCATGATCATGTTCACGGTCAGGGCAAAAATGTGATACAGCGGCAAGGCACAAATGTAAGTCGGGTTGTCAGGAAGATCATCAATGACCTTCAACCATTCATCATTCTGGGCGGCGTTGGAAAGAACATTTGCATTACTGAGAGTAGCACCTTTTGAAACGCCTGTCGTACCACCTGTATATTGGAGAAAGGCAATGTCATCATGGCCAAGCTCGGCAGGGGTATATGCATGATTGCTGCCCAATACGGATTTGAAACTGTGATGGCCAGGCAAATTCCAGGCCGGTACCATTTTCTTGACCTTGCGAACAACCAGATTGACAATGGCTCCCTTGAGGCCGCCCAACGTGTCGCCCATGCTGGTTACAACGATGTGTTCCAGGCCGACTTTTGAGCGTACCTGCTCAACAGTACTTGCAAAATTCTCAACCACGAAGATGGCTTTGGCACCACTGTCATTCAGCTGATGCTCAAGCTCGCGCGGGGTGTATAGCGGATTGACATTAACCACCACATATCCGGCACGCAGGATAGCTGGAAGTACAATCGTATACTGCAGGATATTTGGCATCATGATAGCGACACGATCCCCTTTTTGCAGTCCCTTGGATTGCAGCCATCCAGCTATGATTTTTGATTTTTCATCAATTTCCGAATAATTGATGGATTTTCCCATGCAAGTAAACGCAGGTTGGTTTGCGTAGTTTTTGCAGGCGTCCTCCAAGAGACCGGCAACCGAACTATAGGCAAGCTCGGGTATTTCATGTGCGATTTGTGACGGGTATGATTTCAGCCAGAGTTTTTCTTCTTTTGCAGCCATGTTTTTCTCCTCCAAGATATGAACAGTTTTCACTGGTTTTCTCATATATACAAGGTGAAAAAACCCGCCTGTTTCTGAAAAGCAACCCTATTAATTTCTTCCCTTTACGTCAATGGAAGAAATAATCAGGTATTTGTGTGCGCGTTTTGAACAAATGGGCTTTCCTGCAATCTTGTTGCTATGAAAAATCCGATGAGACAGGCTGCAAAAATAAGCAGGAAACCAGCTTGATAGTTTTCGACAGAATAAATGCGTGCGCCATTGCTAGTTGTGCCGTTCCACAGCCTGTCCAGCATAAATCCGACAGCTGGCTGCAAAATGGCACCAGAGGCAACCGTCAATGAATTGACAATTCCGGTCACAGAACTGCTGATATCACCGGGCGAGACCTCCCTTACAAGGGCGAATGTTACGGTCATCGCAGCCCCGCTCATGCCTGCAAGGATGAGAAAGAGGACACTTGCCCAAAGGGGCGGTGTCGGCAAAAATGCAAGTGCACCGACACTGCAGGTCACCACGAGGGAGCCTGCAACAATGATCTTTTTTCGTTGCCTAATACGGTCTGACAGCCATCCTGCAAAAGGTGCTCCAAAAGCCCAGCCCATCAACAGTAACGAGACAAGAAAGGCTGCTTGCGTCTTTTCAAGGTCGTAGGCTTCAATCAGATAGGGAGTTCCCCACAAGCCGCCCAATGTCAACATTGGGCCTGACATGGTAGAGGCTACTAATGCAACTTTCCAGACTTCAACAGATTTGGTTGCACGTCCCAACCCCTGCCACATGGCTTTCCAGGTTTCCCTTGGCTTTGCATCCTTTAATTCCTGTTGGGTGGCGTCAGGAGCGTTTCGCACAAAGATGATCACCAGAAGTGCCAGAAGAATGCTAAATCCGCCCAGGCTCCACATGGCACTGCGCCACCCGTAACTTTCGACAAAAATTGCCAATGGACCTGACGCTGCAATACCGCTCGACATTCCAAAAAACATGACAAGCCCTGCCAAAAAGGCAAAGCGGTGAGGGGGGAACCACTTGCCTGCCAGAGCAAGAGAACTCAAAAAACCAACGGCAGATCCTATGCCGATCATGATGCGCCCTGCATAAGCGACCTCGATGGATTGTGACACGGCAAAAAGCACTGAACCCATCCCGCCTATCAAAAGCGCGCTTGAAAGAAGCGCACGCACACCGAGGCGGTCAATCAATGCGCCCAGGGGAACCTGCATCAAAACATAAGGATAAAAATAAAGGGCAGAGAGTGTGCCCAGAACGGCGCCACTTATTGCAAATTCTGCCATCAAGTCATCCACCATGACACTCGGTGCAACGCGGTGGAAAAATGCATACCCAAAGGAAATGGCTGCAAGTATCCAGATGAACCAGGCGCGCTTGCTGCCAAGCTGAGGATTATGTGCCTGTTCCAAACCCCTTATCCAAGTCGCTCGGCATGCCAGGCTATATGATCAGCCATGAAGCTTGATATGAAATAGTAGGAATGATCATAGCCTTCATGCATGCGCAAGGTGAGATTGATACCATTGTTGTTACAGGCGGTCTCAAGCAATGGAACGCGAATGCCGCTTTCAAGGAATTCATCAGCGGTGCCCTGGTCAATCAGAATTTCGGGAACAGAATGCCCATCCTCTATAAGAGCCACAGTGTCATAAGCTCGCCATGCGTTTTTTTCTGTACCCAAATATTTGGTAAATGCATTTTGGCCCCAGTCGGTTTTGGACGGGGCGCAAATGGGTGCGAAGGCTGAAACTGACTTGTAGCGATCCGGATTTTTCAGGGCGCAAATCATGGCGCCATGTCCGCCCATTGAGTGGCCGGTTATGGACTGGCGCGACATGTCTGCATTAAACTCTTGTTCAATCAGCGCAGGCAGTTCATCCGTTACATATGAGTACATGTTGTAATTTTCAGCAAAAGGCTTTTGCGTTGCGTCAACATAAAATCCGGCACCTGTTCCAAAGTAATAAACATCTTCGTCTGCTACATTTTCGCCACGTGGCGAAGTGTCCGGGCAAACGATAATGATGCCGTGTTTTGCTGCTGCTGCACGGAATTCACCTTTTTCGGTTACATTGGCATGGGAGCAGGTAAGGCCTGATAGATAATAAAGCACCGGGCAGGCCTGCTTCTCAGCTTGTGGTGGCAGAAACACCGAAAACTTCATTTCGCAATGACAGCTGGTGCTGTCGTGGATGAGAACTAGTTGGCGGCCACCGTGAGAAATGTTTTCATTAATGATTTTCATGGTTGAAATCCCTTAGTCCTGTTCGCGTTTGACGAGCCGTTCAACGGCACGGTCGAGCATTTCAATTGCCTGGGCAGTTTGAGATTGAAGCTCCTTGACGCGTGAGAGTTGCTCACGAATGTTAACGACTTCCTCGCTGACGCTTTCAGAAACGGGTGATTTTCCCCGCCCATATAAAAGCCATGTCGGACTAACGCTTAAACACATGGCAAGCATGGAGAGTTTGTTGGCACGAGGTTCGTCGCGGTCTGTTTCCCAATTCTGGTAGGTTTCAAGGGTTACACCAACACGCTCGGATGCTTCCTGTTCTCCCAATTCAAGCGCTTCTCTTGCGCGCACAATGCGCCCGCCAAGTGTGTCATAATCGTTTGTCGCATCGAGAATGGTCATTTCATCGCTCATGGAG
>CALDZZ010000114.1 GCA_937944075.1 uncultured Rhizobiaceae group bacterium | reverse complement strand
GTCGCCGGTTTTACTGCTGCTGGCATGGATGTATTTTTGTTGGGCCCGATCCCGACACCTGCGGTTGCCATGCTTACACGTTCCATGCGTGCGGACATTGGTGTGATGATTTCTGCTTCACACAATGCCTATGAAGACAATGGTATCAAGCTGTTTGGTCCGGATGGTTTCAAGCTTTCAGATAAAATCGAGGTGAGCATTGAGCAATTGCTTGATGAGGAACTCACCAGCAAGCTTGCAAGCTCCAAAGAGATTGGTCGCGCAACACGGGTAGAAGGTGTTCATGCCCGTTATATCGAATTTGCAAAACGCACATTGCCCAAGAAGATGTCTTTGGAAGGCATGCGCATCGTCATGGATTGTGCCAATGGTGCTGCATACAAGGTTGCTCCCGAGGCGCTTTGGGAACTGGGTGCAGACGTAGTGCCGATTGGCAACAAGCCAAACGGTACCAACATTAACCTGGAATGTGGTTCAACAAGCACAGGACAACTTTGTGCAAAGGTTCATGAAACCAGAGCCGATATCGGTATTGCGCTGGATGGTGATGCAGACCGATTGATTGTTGTGGACCAGAATTCGAATGTTGTGGATGGGGACCAGATCATGGCTCTTATTTCCCAATACTGGCACAAGACTAACAAGCTTGCCGGTGGCGGTGTTGTCGCGACAGTCATGTCCAACCTGGGTCTTGAGAGGTTTCTCAATGATCAAAAGCTTAATCTGATCCGTACGAAAGTGGGTGACCGCTATGTTGTCCAGCACATGCGGGAACATGGATTTAATCTGGGGGGCGAACAATCCGGTCACATGATCATGTCTGATTTTGCCACCACGGGAGATGGTCTTGTAGCTGCCCTTCAGGTTTTGGCAGTGGTGCAGGCAGAGAACAAGCCGGTTAGCGATGTATGCAGAAAATTTGAACCGGTTCCTCAATTGATGAAAAATGTGCGCTACACGAATGGCAAACCGCTTGAAGATGTTTTGGTCAAGGAAGCTATTGCCGAAGCAGAAAACAGGCTTGGCAATTCGGGCAGGCTGGTCATCCGTGCTTCGGGAACTGAACCGCTAATCCGTGTAATGGCGGAAGGGGATGATAGGGGTCTGGTTGAGAATATCGTGGATGATATTGTGGAAGTTGTCCAAAAAGTAGCAGCATAACAAAAATAAATGTAAGATTTTTTTTCAGGCCTGAAATTCTGCTTTGGCAGGTTTTCAGGCCTTTTTTGGCTGTATTGAGTTTCTTAACCTTAAGATTTAACCTTAATATTTACGGTTAAGAGCGTTTTAACCATTTTACTTCATATTCCTGATTACTGAAATTTATCAAGCGCCAATCATGGCGGTAATCAGGAAGGAAGTTTGCAATGCGCAGCTTTAAAAAAATGTCTCTCGTTGCTGCTGCACTCATGGCATCCACCGCTATGGTTCAAGCAGCTGATTTGATTCCAGCACCAACACATGAATTGCCACCGGAAATCGTTCCAGTAGCTAGCTCAACAGGTTGGTATATTAGAGGTGACATCGGATATACAGATACTGATGTTAATGGTGTGACGTTCCAGCCACTACCAGATCTTTTGCCTCAAAGCTTTAGCAGAACGGAATCAGATTCAACATTCACACTTCAAGGCGGTATTGGTTACCAGGTAACTGACTATTTCCGTGTTGATGCTACAATCGCAGATCATGGTTCAATCTTCTTTGATGGTTCTTCAGCAAGTGGTCCAACATTTGATTGTGCGTTCCTCTTCCCAGACAACGCTAACCTTGACCCAAGCTGTGCAGCTAGCGATACAGCAGAACTTGAAGCAACAACCTTCATGGCAAATGCTTATCTCGATCTTGGAACTGTAAACGGTTTCACACCTTATGTTGGTGCCGGTATCGGTGCAGCGCGCATCAAATGGAGCGAACTGAACAACGATATTTCATGTGATCTTGCAGCTGGTGGTGACTGTCTGAATTCAGGCGGTGTTGATTACAATACTTCTGCTGACAGCACACACAATGGCTTCTCTGACACACGCTTTGCCTGGTCATTGCATGCTGGTGGCTCTCTCGACATTAACTGTCGTGTAAAAGCTGATGTTGGTTACACATACACTCGCATCGAGGGTGGTGACTTCTTCGGCTACGCAAATGGCGGCTCTCGCTTTACACCAGGTACAACTGATGCAGGTGTATCAGGCAGATCAGGTGATATCGAGCTTCACACAGGCCGCGTAGGTCTGCGTTATGCACTAAGCGATGCAGGCTGTAGCCAGCCATCACATCAGCCACAGGTTGTTTACAAATAAGAATGGTTTGAAGGAGAGCCCCTTGGGCTTTCCTTCGCCCCAAAAGAGTTCCCCGTTACTACTTCGGGATATGTGTACCCATAAGCTGAGGGCTTAAAGATGAAGCGTTTTGTATTGAATTCCACTGTTGCAGCGATTGCGTTGCTTACTTCAGGTGGTGCTTTTGCAGCAGACTATAATTCCGGAGTTGTTTCAAAATCTCCTGGCGGTGGTTTCACCGACGTAGAGTTTGGCAGTGGTTGGTATCTGCGAGGCGATATCTCATTCAACCTTGAAGGTAAAAGCAGCGGGGGTGCACAAACCATCGATGCATTGGCTCCAAGTGCAGAACTAATTACTGACTATGATGATGTTCTAGGTTTTAGAGTGGGTGCCGGTTACTACGTTTCACCACATTTTCGAATTGAAGCTACTGCTGAGACACTTCTGGATTCACAGTTTGAAGGTGTTTTCAATCGCGGCTTTTCCGGTTCAAGAGAAGATGCAGTGGGTGGTCTGGACTACTTTGATTCAAACGGCCAGGTTACAGCATCAACAGATCCGACCTTTGTTGGCAGTTATGTTACACCTATCAATGGTACAGAGCAGGTTGATGCCGAGTATCATGCTACAAATTTCATGCTGAATGGTTATTATGATCTGAATTCATTTGGCAATTTCACACCTTATGTCGGTGCCGGCATTGGTGTCAGCAGAATTTCAACCAGCGAAGTACGCACTTATAATTGTATTCCAGGCGCTTCTGTCGAAACATGTGTGTTTCCGGCAGGTGCTGCGGGAGAAGCCACATCTGCTGTCCGCACGAGAGACGATGCCTACTACGCTTTCGCTTATTCATTAAGTGTCGGTGCAGCTGTTTCAATATCAGAAAATACCAAGCTTGATTTCGGCTATAGCTATTCAAGCATCGATGGTGGTGATGATTTGTCATACAGCGACGGTTCGGCAATTTCTGAAGATGGTTTTGCCATCCATCAGGTGCGTGCTGGTATTCGTTACGATATCTGGTAAGTTTCCCAGAGCTGACTATAAAAAATTCAAAAGTAGTCTTGTTTTCAAGGCTGCTTTTTTATTGTGCGGATTGCTTTTGTGCAAAGGCAATACCACCCAGCACCAGTGCCAGTCCTACTGCGTGGTAGGATTGGAAAGTTTCGCCCAAAATCAGAACTGCCAATATCGCTCCAGAGATAGGCACAAGGTTGATAAATATACCGCCTCTGTTTGATCCGATTTGTTCCAGTCCCATGATCCAGAACAGTTGTGATATGATGGAAGGGAAAATGGCTGCGTAAAACACCACGCCCCAACCGATTTCGTCAGGCCACAGAAAACTGTCATTTGCAGCCTCGAGTAAAACCAGCGGAATGGTTGTGAGAAATGCTGCAAACCCCAGAACGCTTAGAAAGCTCATCGTGTGAATTTGGGGTTTGTTTTTCAAGGCGACTGAATAAACACCGTATACCATGATGGCGCACAGCATTATCAGATCACCAATGTTGAGTGACTGGTCGCCAAGGCCAAATAGATTGCCACGTGTTACGGTTACCGCAACGCCAATCAGTGTAATGATAAAACCCAATACCTGATATCCGGTTACCCTTGTCTTGAAGATGATATAATTAAGGGCAAAGACGATCAGTGGCATTGAGGCTTGCTCAATGGCTACGTTGATGGCGGTGGTATAGTTCAGGGCCAGGTACATCAGGCAGTTGAAAATGGCAAAGCCGAACGCACCCAGCAGAAACATGAATTTCCAGTTTTTACTGATGGTTTCGTAATCGCGTTTCAAATGGTTGATGGAAAATGCAAACAAAATGATGCAGGCAAAAAACCAGCGCAGACTGGTAAGCAGGAAGGGCGAAATATGTCCGGCTGCCATTTTACCGGCAATTGCATTACCGCCCCAAATGATGGCGGTAATGCTCAAGAGCAGATACGGATTTGTTGCAACAGGCATTTTGGTTTGCATCTTTGAAATCCGTATCTTTATAAATTTGTAGTCAAATTAAACTGGAGGTTGATGTTTGCCGCTTTTTTGGCTTATTAACAACCGTAATCTTGTTTCTCTTAACATCATGATCCGGATTGCATCAGCACAAATGATTGGCGCTCGAGGCACCAAATCAATTTGCCTCTATTGAAACATGCAAAGACAAGAGAGTGTTTTATGACAAATGTAGCAGTAATCGGTTCCCAATGGGGTGATGAAGGCAAGGGAAAAATTGTTGACTGGCTTTCTGAACGTGCAGATTTGGTTGTCCGTTTTCAAGGTGGTCACAATGCAGGTCATACACTCGTCATCGATGGAACGAGTTATAAACTCAGTCTTTTGCCTTCAGGCGTTGTAAGAAAAGGCAAACTTGCTGTGATTGGTAATGGTGTGGTGATTGATCCACATGCGTTGATGTCCGAGATTGAGCGCCTTGCAGAGCAGGGGGTCGTTGTTACTCCAGAGAATTTGAGAATAGCTGAAAACGCGACGCTTATTCTTTCTGTTCATCAGGAACTGGACGGTATTCGCGAAGATGCTGCGGCTGTTGGAACAAAAATCGGAACCACACGACGCGGGATTGGGCCTGCCTACGAAGACAAGGTCGGTCGCAGAGCCATTCGTGTTCTTGATCTGGCCAATCTGGAGAGTATCGGACCGAAGATTGAACGTTTGTTGACCCATCACAATGCCTTGCGCAAGGGGCTAGGGCAGCCTGAAGTTGAATTTGATACAATCTACAAGGAACTGGAAGCGGTGGCTGATCGCATGGTTCCTTTCAGTGAACCGGTTTGGAAACTGCTTGATAATGAAAAGCGAAAAGGCTCCCGTATTCTTTTTGAAGGCGCTCAGGGTACCTTGCTTGATATTGACCATGGCACTTACCCGTTTGTGACTTCTTCCAATACGGTCGCAGGTCAGGCAGCAGCAGGGTCAGGCATGGGGCCAGGGTCTGTTGGCTATGTGCTTGGTATTACGAAGGCCTATACAACGCGTGTGGGTGAAGGGCCTTTCCCGACTGAACAGGAAAATGAAGTTGGACAATTCCTGGGTGAGCGGGGCCATGAGTTTGGTACCGTAACAGGGCGCAAACGTCGTTGTGGCTGGTTTGATGCGGTTCTTGTTCGTCAGGCAGTTGCAACCAATGGGATTACCGGCATTGCGCTGACAAAGCTTGATGTTCTTGATGGTCTTGAGGAAATCAAGATATGTGTCGGGTACAAGCTGGATGGAGAAATGATTGATTATCTTCCGGCTAGTCAAGGCAGGCAGGCAAGGGTTGAACCTGTATATGAAACCCTGGAGGGGTGGAAGGGCACAACAGTTGGCGCCAGAACGTGGAAAGAATTACCTGCGGAAGCAGTAAAATATGTCCGTCATGTCGAGGAATTAATCGGCTGTCCGGTAGCACTTTTGTCTACCAGTCCGGAACGTGAAGATACAATACTTGTTCAATACCCATTTCAGGACTAGTATAAAGGCCTGATATGATTAAAATTGTATCTAGGTTAAGATAAGCCAGAGTAACAGAGTAAGTGCGGGTATACGGGGAATGGCAGATTATTATTCCATACTAGAAAAAACAATTGCAGGATTGCCGAATAATACACCGGCTATCCGGAGTGCTGTTTACAAAAAAGCCAGAACTGCGATTGAGACTCAATTGCGTAATATGGATCCACTTCCAAGCGAGGATGCAATTACATCCCAGTTGACATTGCTGGAAGAAGCCATTGTTTTAATCGATGCCGAACATTCAGGTGCCGTGCCTCCATTGGCCGAAGCACCTGTTGAACAACCTGTGCCGACAGAACCCGAACCGCAAGCGCAAATGCCCCAAGCAGAGCCTGTTTCTAATCCGGCTCCTGCCGCGGAACCTGTGCCTGAACCTGTTCCAGAGCCAATAACACCACCTGCCCAGGCTGTGCCTGCTTCACCTGCACCTGCACCTGCGCCCAAGCCTGTGCTGGACGGGGCTGGCGCGCCAGCTGCCGGGTCAATAGCGCCAAAGCCTTCAATTCCTGCCAGTCAACCAATCAGTGCATCAGTTGATGATGCTGTCGATGGTGTGTCAAAAGCCATTGATGATCTGGCTGATAATACATCGCCACCAACGGCTGAGCTTGATGACTTGTCAAAAACACCAATCAATGCTGATCCTGCAAGTTCCATTGCGGTTGATCCTGATACCAAGGATATACTGGATCCGATTGTAAATGCAGACAAGGGCGCGGCATCTGTTTCAGGGTATGAACTTGAAGAGAAAAAATCTGGCGGATTTTTTGGCGGACTTATCAAGCTTCTGCTGCTATTGGGCATTTTGGGTGGGGCAGGGTATGCCTTGTGGAAAAACAAGGATGAACTGACGCAATTTGCTTCCGGCTTTATGAAGCCTGCAGAAGAAAGCGAAGTTGTTAAGGTAAATGAACCTGAGCCGGTTGTACCGACACCCGAACCAGTTGCTCCGCAGCCTGAGCCTGTCGTTCCTGAAATCACAGAGCCTGAAGTCACACAACCGGAATCAGTTGAGCCTGAAACGCAAGAGCCGGAAATTGTTGAACCGGAAATCATTATACCGGAGCCAGTGCCGAGTGAGGAAACGACTCCTGAGGTAACCCAGCCCGAAACCGTAACTCAGGAAACCGATACTGCTACGGAACAAAGCGCTGTCATTCCAATCGGAGAAGTTGCTTATCTGTATGAAGAAGGTAGCGCTGGTAGTGGTGCAACACGCACCAATGCAGCCATCGTGTGGTCAAATATTCAGGAAAGTCCTGGTGAAGGCAATGCTCCAGAACCGGTTATCATCGGTAAAATGGATATTCCTGACCGTGGTATTTCTATCGACATCAAGATCAAGAGAAATATCGATACATCAATTTCTGCCAGCCACATGATCGAACTTGGTTTTAACCTGCCAAATGATTTTGCCGGTCAGTCTGTTGAAAGCATTGCGCGCTTTGTGATGAAGACGACAGAAGAAGCAACTGGTGAGCCTTTGGTCGCTGTTCCGGTCAAGGTTGCTGAAAACCGTTTTCTGATTGCACTTGATAATCTCACCCAGGCAGTGGCTCTTAATACGCAGCTTCTCAAAGGGTCTTCATGGATTGATGTTCCTGTTGTTTACGGTACAGGACGCCGCGCACTCATCACGCTTGAAAAAGGCGGGACCGGTGAGCGTGCATTCAATCAGGCATTTAACGACTGGCAGAACCGCTAGGCTGCCAGGTGTAATCTACCCCTGGCAAGTTTCAGTCAAAGGGTAGTAAGTTTACGTATTAACTCCAGGGGGTGCCCGAAAGGGCTGAGATGTTCCAGGTAACTGGCGAACCCCTGATCGCAGATTAACAAGTCACTTGTTTATATGTGATCTGGAACCTGATCTGGTTTATACCAGCGTAGGAATGGAGCGTGGAAAAGCCCTGGGTTTTTCATCGTTATCTTTTCAGTCACCCGTAAACTCTGACAATAGATGAAAAGATGGCATCGTGAAGTTGTCTCTAAATCAAATGGCTAGCAGTTTTGTCTATGCAGGGATTGTATGTCTGTTTCTGCTGCTGATATGGCAATCCGCGATCTGGATTTTCAATCCGCCATCGTATCTTTTTCCATCCCCTTTGGCAGTATATGAGGCTTTTGCCAAAAATCCGGAATATCTGATTTCCAACATGTTCATCACACTGAAAGAGATGGTGCTGGGATTTCTGGTGGGATCCCTTGCCGGCATTTGTATTGCGCTTTTATTATCGCAATTTTTGCTATTGGATCGGTATTTGATGCCGCTTGTTGTCGTAACACAAACCTTGCCGGTTTTTGCGATCGCCCCCTTGCTGGTGATCTGGTTCGGATTTGGCATTGGCTCCAAGATCGTCATGGCAAGCCTGATTATCTTTTTTCCCGTAACCTCAGCCTTTTATGACGGGTTGAAGTCTACCTCATCCACCTGGCTAGATTTGGCGCAGTCCTGGCGCATGTCCAAGTTTCAGACACTTGTTCACTTTCGAATTCCTGCTGCCTTGCCATCCCTCATGACCGGGTTGAAGGTTGCAGCAACCATTGCGCCAATTGGTGCTGTTGTTGGTGAATGGGCAGGGGCTGCAGGGGGACTGGGATTTGTCATGTTGCAGGCCAATGCCCGTACGCAAACTGCTGTTGTATTTGCCAGCCTTGTTCTACTCGGGCTTTCAGCCTGGAGCTTGCGCTGGATTGTCGTTCAACTTGCTGATCACTTTGTCTGGTGGTCAGGCACTCGAATTTCTTAAAACACGGAGAATAAAATGTACCGCATATTGATTGCCATTATGGCTACCATGTTAACCCTCTTGCCAGCCCATTCAGCAGAAAAGCTGACAGTGCTTCTGGACTGGTTTGTAAATCCTGACCATGCGCCTCTTGTCGTTGCCCAGCAAAGGGGAATGTTCAAGGATGCAGGCCTTGAAGTCGAGCTAATTCCACCAGCTGACCCAAGTGCACCGCCAAGGCTGGTTGCAAGTGGGCAGGCGGATATTGCCATATCCTATCAACCACAACTTCATGTTCAGGTATCAGAAGGCCTTCCATTAACCCGCATAGGTACGATTGTAGAAACACCGCTTAATTCACTGGTTGTTCTCAAAGACGGTCCCATAAAGTCTATTGCTGATCTAAAGGGTAAAAAGATCGGATTTTCAGTAGGCGGATTTGAAGATGCCCTTCTCAAGGCGATGTTGGGTAAGCACGGTGTTTCCATTGATGATGTCGAGCTGATCAATGTGAATTTTGCGCTTTCGCCATCTCTTTTTAGCGGCAATGTAGATGCTGTGATCGGTGCATATCGCAACTTTGAGCTTAACCAGATGGACATCGAAAACAGACCGGGTATTGCCTATTATCCGGAAGAGCATGGTGTGCCTGTTTTTGATGAGCTTATTCTGGTTGCCAAAAATGATACTGTGAATGACCCGCGTTATAAAAAGTTTATTGAAGTGATGGAAGATGCCACGCTGTTCCTGACCAATCACCCTGATGAAGCATGGAAAGATTTTATTGCCGCTTACCCGGATTTGAACAATGAGCTGAATATCCGTGCATGGCGCGATACACTACCGCGTTTTGCAAAGCGACCATTGGCACTTGATACAAACCGCTATGAGCGTTTTGCCGAGTTCATGAAATCATCCGGTCTCATCAAGTCTTCACCGGCGCTTGAGACTTATGCAATTGAGCTAAAGTAATGACACGGCCTACAGAACACCTGCGCGATGCCAATCTTGATGATTGGCATCATGCTACCACTCACGCCTTTTGTCGTGAGCTTGCAGATGGCAGTCTGCCTCTCAACAAGATGCGAAACTATCTGGTACAGGATTATCAGTTTATTGATAATTTTTTTCGTCTTGCTGCCAGCACTATTCATCATGCGCCCAATCTGCCAAGCCGATTACCACTTGCGCAATTTATGGGTGTTTTGGCGGGACCGGAAAACACCTATTTTCAAAGATCGTTTGATGCACTGGATGTTGCGCAGGAAGACCGCAATTCACCCAAATTAAAAGCGCCAACGAGGGACTTTCAAAATCTGATGTTGAAAGCATCCAAGTCAGGTGATTATGGTGCCATGGTTGCCGTTCTCTGCGTTGCTGAGTGGTCTTATCTGGAATGGGCAACGCCATTTGCAAACCATAAGCCAGAATTGCCATTCTACTTTGCGGAGTGGATTGATTTACACGTTGGTGAGTATTTTGAAAGTGTCGTTGAGCATTTGCGAACTCAAGTCGATACTGCCTATGACGACGCCAATGAAGCTGGGCGTGCCATCATTGCTGAATATTTTGCCGAAGCTGTAAGGCTGGAGCGTGCTTTTTTTGACATGTCTTACGAATAGGCTTTCATCCTAAAGCACTAAATGCTTCAGGATGAATTTTTTTATAAAGAGACCAGTTCGCCGCGTGCAGGATAGTCCTTGTCCACGACAAATTTTGCAGCTCCAAGAATGTCTGAAAACTGAGGCCTTGCGAATGGCATGGTTTGTATTGAAGAGAAATATAATGTGCCATCGGCGCGAACCAAAAACAAACCGGGCTCACTGAAAAGTTCAGGTTCTGGTGTGCCTTCTCTCCCAGCGGAAAGATGCAATCCCCATTCAAGCGCATCGCCAAGGTCGAGACTGTGTGCAACATCCAGACCTTCCAGCCCCCATTCTTCAACTGTTTTTTCTGCCAGTTCTTCAGGGTTGGAGCTGATAGCGATGACATTTACGCCAGCCTTTGCGAAGTCTTCCTTTTTTGCAAGAAGATCGTTCAGTTGTGTTTTACAAATCGGGCAATGATATCCGCGATAAAATACCAGCATTGTGAAATGCTCAGGTGTTTGCGCATCCATCGACCAGGTTCCACCGCCAACCAATGACAGATTGAGTGCAGGTACTTTTTGGCGAGGTAATACAACGGCGTGTTGAGTCATGATAAAATCCTTTTTTGATCAGGGTCTGATATAGACCCGGAAATTAAATCCACAAATACATCTTTGGTTGCTTTTTATCACGTTGTTTTGAACCAACAAAAAAAGGGCCTGTAAATGGCCCTTTCGTTTAGTGATAACCTGAGACGTATTAGTTATAATTTTCAAGTTGCGGATTTGGCTTGGCAAGTTCTTTTGCGGAGGCAACCATTGCCTTTTGAACTTTCTCAAAAGCACGAACCTCGATTTGTCTCACACGCTCTCTTGAAATGTCGAACTCACCAGAGAGTTCTTCAAGCGTTATCGGGTTTTCTTCCAGACGTCGTGCCATGAAGATGCGTTGTTCGCGTTCATTCAATACGCTCATCGCATCAGCCAACATTTCGCGGCGGCTTTCAAGCTCGTCCTGCTTGACCAGAATTTGCTCAGCGCTTTCGCTTTCATCTTCCAGCCAGTCCTGCCATTCGCCGCTTTCGCCTTCAGCAGCCTTGATTGGTGCGTTTAGCGATGCATCGCCCGCCATACGGCGATTCATGGAAGTGACTTCTTCTTCGCTCACACCAAGCTGGGTTGCGATTTGTTTGACCTGATCAGGGTTCAAATCACCATCATCCAGTGCCTGAATGCGGCTTTTTGCTTTCCTGAGGTTAAAGAACAGACGCTTTTGGTTCGCAGTTGTACCCATTTTCACAAGAGACCAAGAACGTAGCACGTATTCCTGAATCGATGCCTTGATCCACCACATTGCGTAAGTCGCAAGTCGGAACCCACGCTCAGGATCAAATTTCTTTACAGCCTGCATAAGGCCTACATTACCTTCAGAGACAACTTCACCAATAGGAAGACCATATCCGCGATAGCCCATGGCTATTTTAGCCACCAAGCGCAAGTGACTTGTCACAAGCTGGTGTGCTGCATCGCGGTCATCATGTTCGAGATATCGCTTAGCCAACATGTATTCCTGGTTTGGCTCAAGCATCGGAAACTTGCGGATTTCCTGCATATAACGGGAAAGACCGTTTTCACTGGTAATTGTTGGTAAATTCTGGGCCATTTAGCACCCTTCTCCTTCATAAAAGTTATGCTCCTTCATGGAAGCAAGCATCTCCATACCTTTCATATAGGTACTCAGTAGGCAGTTTTCACATGAAATTTTGGTAATGTTTGTGCACTTTGTCACTTGCATAACCAATTATATTAGAAAAATTCATGCGCTATTTGGTGTTCTAAACTTTTTAGATGAGTTTTTGTTCCTTTTGGGGCCTGAAAAACTTCTCTCCTGACCGGTGCTTGATTTTTTCGGACCTTTGGCAGTGTTTTTATTTCCTGCCTTGCCTTTCCAGGTTCTGTTTCCCGGTTTGTTGGTTTTTCCTGCGTGTTCTTCGCGAGGTTCTCTGTTTTGTGAGCCTTTTTGGGCATGGGCTTGATTGTTATTGCCATGCTCAGGGTTGTTTTCCCTATCCTTGCGACGTTTTTCGCGTGCGTCAAACTCTGTGATGGTTTGCTGCTTGTTTTTAAACTTGCCAGGTTTCCCGGTTCTAGTTGGGGTAGAGGCTGATTGTTCGGTTTTTTCATCATTGAAACGCGAACGTTTCTTGCCAAACTCCTTCTTTGAATTGCGATCTGGTTTTGAGCGATTATCGCTTTTTGAACCTCGACCTGATTCTTTTCTGTCACGCGCTCCTGCCGGTTTTTTGTTCCGTCCTTTTGAGCGGTTGTTTGATGCAGGTTTCTTGGCATCAGCTCCCTTAGGCTCTTCGCCGCTTTCAATGGGTATTGAAATTGACATCAGTTTTTCAATCTGGCGTAGCAGATGGTATTCATCGGGCGCACAAAATGCGACTGCCTTGCCTTCTGCGCCTGCGCGTGCGGTTCTGCCAATTCGGTGAACGTAGTTCTCAGCCACTTCAGGCAGGTTGAAGTTATAGACGTAATTGACGCCCGGGATATCAATGCCACGGGCAGCGACGTCGGTTGCCACAAGAATATCAATATCATGTTTTTTGAAAGCACGGATAGCACGGTCGCGTTGTCCCTGGCTTTTGTTGCCATGGATGCTGTCTGACTTGAAACCACAATCCACCAAATGCTTCATCAACTTCTCTGCACCATGTTTGGTGCGAGCAAAAACCAGCGTGCGTTCGCCGTCATGTTTTATGAGGCAGTCTTTTAACAGATTGGTTTTTTCGCGTGCATTAACGTGGTGCACGGATTGTTCAATTTTGTCTGCTGCTTTGCCAGGAGGCGACACTTGAACACGAACCGGATCATTCAGGAATGCTTTTGACAGGTCTTCAACCTGTTTCGGCATGGTGGCAGAAAAGAGCATTGTTTGGCGTGGGGTGCCGAGCATTTTTGAAATCTGGCGTAGAGAATGGATAAAGCCCAAATCAAGCATTTGGTCAGCTTCATCCAGCACAAGGAATGTTGCTGTATCCAGATAAAGTGCTTTTCGGTCTGCAAGATCCAGGAGACGACCTGGTGTGGCAACTAGTATGTCCGTTCCCTTTGAAAGTGCCTGGGCCTGTTTGTTTATCGATTGCCCACCGATGACAACGTTTACCCAAATTGGTGTTTTCTTGACGTATTGGCGCAAGTTGTCTGAAATCTGGTTTACAAGCTCACGGGTAGGCGCAAGGATAAGGGCGCGTACGGATTTTGGCTTTGGCCTTATATCTTCTTCCATCAGTTTATGAACAAGCGGCAGGCCAAAGGCTGCGGTCTTGCCCGTGCCCGTCTGTGCAAGCCCCATCACATCATGACCGTCCATGACAAGAGGTATGGCCTGTTCCTGAATGGGAGTTGGTGTTTCATAACCAACATTGGAAATTGATTGTAGAAGCTTTGGCGTTAAGCCAAGATCTGTAAAAGTTGTCAAAATAGATTCTTTTCATAAGTAGTAACACGCTGACATGCGTTACCATGCAAGCTGGTGTTGGCGGTTACGATCAGGCTCTCATCCAAAGCTGTATTGCTTCTTGATGGCTAATCGAAAGATCCCCGCGTGAAATGGAAACTTGTGAGAGTGGGCACTTTTTTCATGTGTGCCTTTAAATTCATGCCGTGTGATTAGATACTTGCTTTTTGCCAAGTTCACTTGCTGCTCACGCGTCAGCGGATGAATTGGCTTCTGTATCTGCCTGTTGGGCAGGCAAGTCAAGCAATCATTGCGCTGGGAACGACTTCAAAAGAATATTGAAATCTTCAGGAATAGGGGCTTCGAACCTCATGTGCTCTTTTGTTCGAGGATGTTCAAACCCGAGAACAGCCGCATGCAATGCCTGGCGTTTGAAGTTTGCAACAACTTCCCTTGTTGACTCAGGCAAGGTGTTTTCCTTTGTCTGGTAATGCTTTCCATAATCCTGATCGCCAACCAGAGGGTGGCTGATGTGACTCATGTGTACGCGTATTTGATGAGTGCGACCTGTTTCAAGGCGACATTCAACCAGAGAGCAAATCGGAAATCCGTCCTCATCCAGTCCATACTCTGATTTTACCGTAAAATGAGTGATGGCCTCTTTTGCCTCGGTATGATCCTGGCCAACAACTGCGCGCTTTTTACGGTTGTTTGGTGAGCGGGCCAGAGGGGCATTGACACTTCCGGTCAGTTTTTCAAACCGACCCCAAACTAGGGCCAGATAATTGCGCTCAAGAGGACCTGTGCGCCCATGGTCCATGAATTGTCTGGTCAGGCCTGAATGGGTCTTTTCATTTTTTGCGACAACCAAAAGGCCGGATGTGTCCTTGTCCAGCCGATGGACAATACCAGGTCTTCTCACCCCTCCGATGCCTGAGAGGGTATCGCCGCAATGATGGAGCAGTGCATTTACCATCGTTCCGCTCCAGTTGCCTGGTGCGGGGTGAACCACCATTCCTGCGGGCTTGTTGATGAC
>CALDZZ010000113.1 GCA_937944075.1 uncultured Rhizobiaceae group bacterium | reverse complement strand
ATTTAGTGCCATTATTATCATAGACATGAATGCCTTCGCCACGTTCCATGATCATGGGACCCATTTCAGCATGAGCCATAGCATTGGTGTAACTATGCATGTGAAACGCTATGTCGCGTGCTTCTTGTGAGTTTGGCATATAGTTCATGGGTTCGGCCTTTTAGATGTGTTGTCCACCGTTGATATGTATTTCTGAGCCTGTCACATAAGAAGCGTGTTCGCTAGCCAAAAAATAGACTACTTCAGCAACTTCCATAGGACGCCCCAGGCGCTTCATCGGTACGTCTGTTTGAACAAGTTCGTCGGTGCCGGGTGAGAGAATGGAGGTGGCAATTTCGCCAGGGGCCACTGCATTAACGCGGATGCCTGTCTCTCCAAGCTCATGCGCCAGTTCGCGGGTGAGGGTAGAAAGTCCGGCCTTTGAAATTGCATAAGCCGCTCCGGCAAAATCATGCACATGATGGGCAGCAATGGATGAAACATTGACGATAGAGCCTTTTGCAATTTTCAGTGGCTCCAACAGATTTTGTGCGAGCATTAGGGGTGCAATCAGATTTACCTGTTGGACTGCCATGAATGTTTCAACCGATGTTTGTGTTGCATCAAGGCGTGAGCCATTCTCGCCTTTTGGAGAAATGCCTGCATTATTCACCAATGCGTTCAGGCCTCGACCATCCAGTTTTGTTTGCAGTTCCCGACAAGCTGTTTCTATGGATTTCGTATCTGACAAATCAACACGGATATGCTTGATGATGCCTTCAGCCCATGGACATTGGGTGGAAAAGGACGTTCTGGCCATTGTGATAACTTCCCAGCCCTGGTCATAGAAGTGTTTGACAATGCCGTGGCCAATGCCGCGACTTGCGCCAGTGACTACAACAACAGGTTTATTAGGGTCGAGCATATCATTCCTCGTTCATTTTTCATCGATTCTAACACGATAGCGCCATGTTATAGAATAGTGACCTTATAGCCAGCCCTTGGGAAATGAATATGCAGATTGCCGGCTTCTTCATCTTTGCGATGAACTGTGATGGTTTTACTGTTGCTTGCAATGACAGAACCTGTGACAGGTTGTTCTCCACCATCCACATCAGGTGAGATTTCAACGTTCATGCCTTTGGCAAGTCCCTGAGGGTCATGGTCATCGGCATCTGAAAGATTGATCGGTTCACATTCACTGGCGCGCTTGATGGCGTCTTGTGGTGACATGGTACTGGAAGTACCGTGTCCCAATTCGCGCACATGATTTTCCCAACGCTCGAGTTCCGGAAATTCTGACAAGAGAGCAGGGCCCTGGACACATCTGCCACGCAGAAACCAGACCACATAGTATATTTGTGCATCGATAGCCGCAGGATTATCTCCAAACAGGAATTTTCTGCCATCTGACAATTGAGAATTTAACCAGTCAAACGGTGTTCTGATTTGCGCTACGAGATGAGGCAGGTTGCTGTTTGCCTTTTTAAGTTCCTCTGCCCAGTTGGGACCCATGTAAAGGCGACCCCTGTCTTCTGCAAACTCGGCCGGTAGGTCTTCCATATTTGAACCAAGCACAATTTGTACGGCCTGATTGAAAAATTCCCCATCTGTCCAGCGGCTCAAGGCCCATGCAAGGCCTGCGTCCTTTGTTGGATAGAAGGTTGGCGTTGGAAAACGACGTTCCAGTTCATGAATGATGCATTGGCTGTCACAATAGATATCTGCCCCGATTTGGACGACAGGAGTCCGGCGGTAACCGCCTGTTAGTTGTGTTAGAAACGGCTTTGGTACAATGCGTGGAATTTCCACATCTCTCCAGCTTATACCCTTTATGCCAAAGGCAACACGCGCCTTTTCTGCAACTGGAGACTGCGGATAATTGTGAAGAATAATTTCTTCTTCTGGGCTAGTCATTGTTTCAATCCTTCAAGCGCTAGATAAATCTGCTTTTACCTAGCACGTTTACTTCTGAGATTGCTTCAAAATCAAAATGTCATTCATTGCATAATCCTGTGGAAAAGTTTTCACAATGCCGCTATAAAGTTTCGATTAGGACAGTCAGGCTTATTGGCTGTCGTCGATGTAAAAACATAACATATAGGGTAAAACCAATGGCACAAAAATGGACACCGAATTCCTGGAGATCAAAACCGATTATTCAGGTTCCGGAATATACGGATCAGGATGCACTCAACATAGTTGAAGAGCGTCTTTCATCTTATCCGCCGTTGGTTTTTGCCGGTGAGGCGAGAGCCTTGAGAAACCAATTGGCTGAAGTTGCAGAGGGACGTGCATTCCTTCTTCAGGGTGGTGACTGCGCAGAAGCGTTTGCTGAACATGGTGCAGACAACATCCGGGACTTTTTCCGTTTATTCTTGCAAATGTCTGTTGTCCTGACCTATGGCGCCTCAAAGCCGATCGTTAAAGTTGGTCGTATTGCTGGCCAATTCGCGAAGCCAAGATCATCCGATTTTGAAACAAAGGATGATGTTAAGCTTCCAAGTTATCGTGGTGATATTATCAATGGTATCGAATTTGATGAAGCATCCCGTATGCCTGATCCTGAACGTCAGATCATGGCTTATCGTCAATCTGCTGCAACGCTGAACCTGATCAGAGCATTTGCTCAGGGTGGGTACGCAAATCTGGAGCATGTTCATGCCTGGACACTTGGTTTCGTTACTGACAGCCCTGCAGGTGAACGTTACAAGGAACTGGCTGATCGGTTGGGAGAAGCCTTGCGCTTCATGAAGGCAATCGGATTTTCTCCCGAAGATCACCCCCGTTTGCGTGAAACTGATTTTTACACCAGTCATGAAGCTCTTCTGCTTGGGTATGAAGAGGCTCTGACCAGAACAGATTCAACGTCTGGCGATCATTATGCAACTTCTGGTCACATGCTTTGGATTGGCGATAGGACTCGCCAGCCGGATCATGCACATGTGGAATATTTCCGTGGCATCAAAAACCCGATTGGCCTCAAGTGTGGTCCTTCCATGACAGCAGACGGATTGCTAGAACTGTGTGATATTTTGAACCCAAATAATGAGGCAGGGCGCCTGACGCTAATCAATCGCTTTGGACATGAAAAAGTGGGCGAACATTTGCCTGACCTTATCCGCGCAGTTGAACGTGAGGGAAAGAATGTCGTTTGGTCCTGTGATCCAATGCACGGCAATACGATTTCTGCTGGTGGTTATAAAACCCGCCCATTTGATTACGTGTTGTCAGAAGTGAGAAGCTTCTTTGAAATTCACAAGTCGGAAGGTACCTATGCGGGCGGCGTCCATTTTGAAATGACCGGCCAGGATGTGACCGAGTGTACAGGCGGTGCAAAGGAAGTAACGGCTGATGATCTTGGGTCGCGCTATCGCACACATTGTGACCCTCGTCTGAATGCGAACCAGTCTCTTGAGCTGGCATTTTTGATTGCTGAACTTCTACAAGAAGATCGTGACGTGGGTAGTGAAGGCCTTGCCGCTTCTGCCTAGACCATCTTTTTGAATAACTGGTAAAACGGGTATCAGTTTATGATGCCCGTTTTTTTTGGGAGGAAGAATGACCAAAGTAACCAAAGGTTCTTGCAATTGTGGTGGTGTGACCTGGGAGGCTAAAGGCGAGATGCGTCCAATTCTGGCTTGTCATTGTAGCCAGTGCAGAAAACAAAGTGGATTATATTTTGCTGCAACAGCAGCAGATGATGTCAATCTCACCATTCATGGCTCGAGTTTGAAATGGTATCATGCAACCCCCGAAGCAGGACGCGGGTTTTGTGGCGAATGTGGCTCGTCTCTTTTTTGGAAACATGAAAAAGATGATTTTACTTCTATTCTTGCGGGGTCAATCGATGGGCCTTCAGGGCTGGAGATTGCCAAGCACATATATGTCGACGACAAGCCTGACTGGTATGAAATTACAGACGGCAAGCCTCAGTCATAGGGATTTCAGTCAAAAAAGGCCGTTTCCTTCTTACAAAAATTCACTTGCTATAATCACTTTATGGTTTAAAGCCCGGGCATGAGTTTCTTTTCATTCATGTCGCAAAATATACGATGGCTGCTGGGTGGTTTTCTGCTGACATTTTTTTCCTCTTTCGGGCAGACTTTCTTTATTTCCCTGTCTGGCGGTGCAATTCGCCAAGAGTATGATCTTAGTAATGGTGAATTCGGATTAACATACATGCTTGCCACGCTTGGCAGTGCGCTGACGTTGCCATTTCTGGGTAAGATTGTTGATCATATCAGTGTTTCAAAAACAGTTCTGCTTACCATTCCTGCCCTTGCAGCTGCCACACTGGTTATGGGGCTTTCGAAGTCTGTAGTTGTTTTGGTCATCGTGCTTTATTTTTTAAGGTTGTTCGGGCAGGGCATGATGACCCATATCTCCCTAACTGCCATGGGAAAATGGTATTGTTTACAGCGTGGCCGTGCTGTTTCCATTGCCGTTGTTGGCCATCAGGCTGGTGAGGCTTTTCTGCCAATCGTTTATTCTTTTGCATTGGTAATGTTCACCTGGCGTGAGACTTGGACCATGTCGTCACTCTTCCTGATGCTGATTGCCTTGCCGGCAATTTACTTCCTGATGAAGGTTGAGCAGTTGCCAAGTGATAGCGTGGATGGCGAGACAAACACACTAGCCAGGAAAAACTGGACTCGAAAAGAAGTGCTGGCTGATCGTTATTTTTGGGCTTTGTTGATTGCTGTTCTTGCACCGGCATTCATAGGTACGACACTGTTTTTTCATCAGGATCATCTTATAGATCTGCGAGGCTGGGATAAACTCGAGTTTGCTTATTCCTTTTCCGTGATGGCAATATCAACCTTTGTATTTGCGTTAATTGCAGGCCATTTGGTCGATCGCTTCTCTGCTGTGTCCCTTTTGCCAAGCTTTTTGTTGCCACTGGGCGCGGCATGCTTTGCCATGGGAACCATTGAGGATATTTCAGGCAGTTATATTTCAATGGGTTTGTTGGGTATTTCTTATGGCTTATCCTCAACACTTTTCGGTGCCCTTTGGCCAGAAATATATGGTACGAAATATTTGGGTGCAATTCGCTCAATAATCATTGCAATGATGGTATTTGGTACTGCGATTGGGCCGGGTATAACCGGCTACCTGATTGATCTGAATGTCGCATATCCTGCGCAAATACATGTAATGGGTCTTTATTGCCTTGCAGCGAGTGTTGTAATGCTGTTTGTATCACGCAAAATCAAGGCTAGACTTCAAGCCGATTCTTAAACCATTGGAATTAATCTATGACTGTCAGAGTTCGCTTCGCACCATCCCCGACTGGTAATATTCACCTTGGAAATGCCCGTCCTGCGCTGATCAATTGGCTTTTTGCCATGCAGAATGACGGAGAGTTTGTACTTCGCTTTGATGATACTGACAAGGAACGCTCCAAACAGGAATATGCGGACGGTATTGCGCGTGATCTTGATTGGCTCGGCATCAAGCCACATATTGTTGAGCGTCAATCTGATCGCGCAGAACAACATGAAGCTGCAACACAAAAACTCAAGGATGCAGGATTATTATACCCTTGCTATGAAACCCCAGATCAACTTGATCGCCAGCGCAAACGCCTTGCTGCTCGCGGCAAGCCACCGATATACGACCGTTCCGCTTTGAAACTTGATGACGAGCAACGCAAGGAACTTGAAGCAGAAGGGTTGAAACCTCATTGGCGGTTTTTGCTTCCCAATTACAAGGACAATCCGTTTGAAACCCAGAGAACCGAAGAAACATGGGATGACGTAATTCGCGGTCGTCAGACTGTCGATTTGGCCTCCATGTCGGACCCGGTGCTCATTCGGGCAGATGGTTCCTGGCTTTATACGTTGCCGAGTGTCGTAGATGATATTGATATGGGAATAACCCATATTATCCGAGGTGATGACCATGTGACCAATACCGGTGCGCAGATAGCAATTTTCAAGGCATTGGGTGCAACCCCGCCAATCTGTGGTCATCATAACTTGTTGACGACTGAAAGCGGTGAAGGATTGTCAAAACGTCTTGGCTCGCTTTCTATTCATACGCTTGCGGAAGAAGGGTATGAACCAATGGCGGTAGCTTGTCTTGCAGTGCTGACAGGTACTTCTGGTCCTGTTGAAGCACTTTCTGAGATGAAAGAACTGGCAGCAAAATTCGACCCTACCTCTGTCACAAAGTCGTCTGCCAAGTTTGCGCCTTCAGAGCTGGATAGTTTGAACAAAAAAATTGTACATCAAATGTCTTACAATGACGTCAAAGGAAGACTTGCCAGTCTTGGTGTTGGAGGGGGTGAGGCCTTTTGGCTTGCTGTTCGTGACAATCTTTCCAAAGTGCCGGAAGCTGCGGAATTGTGGAATCTGGTTGAGAATGCAAAGCCCGTGATTGATGCAGAAGATGCAGATTTTGTTTCTGTTGCCAAATCGGTTTTGCCAGATGGAGACTGGACAACAGATACATGGGGGCAATGGCTGGCAGAAATCAAAGCGGTTTCAGACCGCAAGGGCAAAGGGTTGTTCATGCCATTGAGAAAAGCACTCACTGGCATGGAACATGGCCCGGAACTGGATAAAATGTTGCCGCTTATTGGACGGGAAAGAACGCTGGACCGACTATCCTGATCTTGCGGTTGTCTGCCAGAAGCTGATTGTCAGCGTTGTCACCTGTTTCACGGTCATCTTGAACAAATGCCTTTACAACCTTGAAGTTCAATCCAGCTATCAAACTCTCATGATCGTCTGGCGCAAGGGCAGGGTCTTCACGCCAAACAGGAGTGCCTATTTTTGTTGATTCTTTCTTTTCGACTGTAACAGTCTCTATTGAATTAGAACGGTTTTCAGTAGCAAATCGGCATTTCTGATTTACGTCGAATGACTTTCTGTAAGCAAATGCGAATGGCTCTTTAGCGTAAGGTTTCTTGGTCTGGTAATGAACCATTTCCTCGCTGTCTTCTGATGGCATTTTGTGATGATACAGATCTACTTCAGAAGAAGGGCACATCTTTTGACATGTTTGCTGGTCATCCTCAAAGCGGTCCTTGGATGTCGAGAAACTGATAGGGAAATAATATCCGTCTGTTTTTCTCACACAAAGAGTTCTGTAAGTCCGCAAATTTGTCAAAACCTGATTTTGACCCGAATTAACGCGTGAGCCGTTCTGGTCGTAGGTCTTCGTCCCAAAAACCTGCTCAAGTAGCGTTTTGCGTTTTGGCTTTGTTACTTTTTTTGCTTCTTTTACTTGTTTTGTGACGACAGCATTACAGCGGTTTTGTTTAATACGTCGAAGCAGGGTTTTTCTTTTGGATTTTGTATTAGTGCGCTTGGGTGAATATTGCGCTGCCTTTGATCTTAGGCTGCGAAGATTTGCTTCCATTTTCTTCAAGCTGCCCACTATGCGTTTACATTGCGCACTTCGACTGTTGAAAATGCCAAATCCGGTACAGCGCCCACGTTTTGCAATGCGCTTTGTTTTCTTGATTTGCGCCTTTTGAGAATTGGCGGCATTGTTGAATTTACGATATTGGGCGGGATTTCCACCACCAGAACTGCCCGAAAGGGACGCCAGTTGGGAGTTTAGCGAACTACAAAGGGCTGCACGCGACTGCGCCTCTGCATCATCAACAGAAGCAGAAAGCATAAACAGCGACAATCCAAACAGGGTGAAACAACACACTGTGGTATGCTTAAAAGCCTCTGAATATTCGAATTTGCCCACTAAGTTTACCTTTTATATCTGTAAGCATGCGAAAATATAACGTTACGGTATGGGAACCGTTTTAATTCATTGCGATGCGAAAGCAACTCAAAAATAATTTATATAAAAGTTTAGTTAAAATTTGGGCAAGCCATGCACAGAACCATAATATGTGCCTGATATCGTTGAAAAATGAGGAATAATTCACCTGCTTCACCTCTTGTAGAACGCAATCCTGACAAGCTCAATGTTAAGCAAATGCTTATTGCGAGTTTTGTTCTGTTGGCACTTATTGCCTATAACATGCAGTTTTACATAGTGCCGCCCGTTATAAAGCATTTTCTTGGGAATCAGGCTGCAGCCGAATTTCAAAGTAATTATCTTGCCAAAAGTGACAATTTATCCATTCAACATAGTGTCGGATATCATTTCTTTACGGGTAAGAAACTGGTCAAATCGGAATCCCTGGCAATTGAATGGTGGCAGAAGGCTGTAGAGAGGGATGTTGTAAAAGCAAAATCCAGTCTCGCTTACGCCTATCTTATGGGAAAGGGCGTTAACAGGGATTATGAAAAGGCAAACCGTCTTCTTGATCAGGCAATCATGGAAGATGACAGTTATGCGCTCAGCCTCAAGGGCTGGTGCTTTGCCAAAGGCACTTGCGAAACAAAATCAGAGAAAAAAGCAACCTTCTACTTTATCAGAGCAGCTGTAAACTCAAAAAATGGTTATGCGCATTCATACCTTGGATATTTTTATCTCAATGGTATGGGGGGCCTGGAGAAGTCGGTTGATAAAACACGATTTCACTACAAGTTAGCTGGCGCTCAAGGAGTGCAAGCCGTCTTGAAGCGACTTGCTAAACTCGACAGGCAAATCAATAAGTCCTGATCAGGCTTGCTCTTCATCATACTGGATGGCTTGTACCGCTGCCAGGGCAGTCATGTTCAAAACACCTCTGGATGTCACCGCTGGTGGCAGGATGTGGGCGGGACGCTTTGTACCTAGAATGATAGGTCCTACGTGCAGGCCGTCATTCAGCTCCTTTGCCACGTTCATCGTTATGTTTGCAGCATCCAGATCAGGGAAGACCAGCAGATTGGCTTTTCCTTTCAGGCGGGAGTTTGGATAAACCTTTTCACGGATCGTTTCATCAAGCGCGCTATCGCCATGCATTTCTCCGTCTACCTCAAGCTCCGGGTTTGTCTCAAAGAGAATCTCAGCAGCATCGCGCATGATTTTGGAAGTTTTCATGGGACGCGAGCCAAAGTCTGATGCTGAAAGAAGCGCCGCTTTGGGTACGATTCCAAAGCGTTCAATCTCCTTTGCTGCCAGTCTCGTCATTTCTGCAATCTGCAGGGCATCCGGGTTTTCCGAGATATAAGTATCAGTCATGAAGAGAGCCTGTTTCTGGTCAATGAGCAAACTCATTGCATGAAGTGATGCAAGACCTTCCTGTCGGCCGATTATCTGGTCAATGTATTGTCTGTGACGGAAAAACCTTCCTTCCAGTCCACATATCAGAGCGTCTGCATCGTCGCGTATGATTGCAAGCGCGCCAATTGCTGTGGTATTGGATCTAACTATGTTTTTGGCAGCATCAGGTGTAATGCCGCTTCTGCCCGCGACATCGACAAGCGTGTTCACATAATCACGGTAACGGTCATCACGTTCAGGGTTGATAATCTCAAAATCCTTGTCAGGCTGTATGCTTAGTCCAAAGCGTTCCAAACGGCTTTTTATAACGTCTGGTCGACCAATAAGAATAGGGCGGCAAAGCTTGTCCTGAAGCGCGATTTCTGCAGCTCGCAATACCCGTTCATCCTCTCCGTCCGAGAAGATTACTCGCTTGTCACAATTGGTGGCCTTTTCAATAATTGGCTTCATGATCATGCCGGAGCGGAAGACAAACCGGTTTAGTTTATCATTATAGTCGTCCCAATCCTTCACAGGTCGGGTGGCTACGCCGCTTTCCATGGCAGCTTTTGCTACTGCAGGGGCCACGCGTAGCATTAGTCTGGGGTCAAAGGGCGAGGGGATAAGATAGTCAGGGCCAAAACGGGGTGTTACGCCGCCATAGGCACCTGCTGCAGCTTCGGAGGGCTCTTCACGAGACAAGTCACCGATTGCCTCTACAGCTGCTATTTTCATTTCTTCATTAATGGTTGTAGCGCCCACATCCAGTGCACCTCGGAAGATGAAAGGAAAACACAAGACGTTATTCACCTGATTGGGGTAATCAGAACGACCAGTACAAATCATCGCATCAGGGCGCGCCTCACGTGCAATCTCGGGCATGATCTCAGGTGTTGGGTTGGCAAGCGCCATGACAATCGGGTTTTCCTTCATTTCTTTCAACATTTCAGGCTTGAGAACGCCTGCTGCTGAAAGGCCGATGAAAACATCTGCACCCGGCATGATTTCTGCCAGTTCCCGCTTTTCTGTTTTTTGTGCATAGATCTGTTTGTAGCGATCCATGCTTTCATTACGACCGTCCCAGACTACACCTTTTGAGTCTGATACCCAGATGTTCTCACGCTTTGCACCCATTGAGACCAAAAGGTTTAAGCAGGCTATGGAGGCTGCTCCGGCACCCGATGCTACTATTTTGACATCCGATATTTCTTTTTTTGCAACTTCCAGTCCGTTTCTCACCCCGGCAGCAACGATGATGGCTGTGCCATGCTGGTCGTCGTGGAAAACCGGAATCTTCATGCGTTCCCGCAATTGTTCCTCAATCAAGAAACATTCCGGTGCGCTGATATCTTCAAGATTTACACCACCAAAAGTAGGTTCGAGTGCGGCGACGACGTCGCAGAACTTGTCGACTTCTGTTTGGTTGACCTCGATATCGAAGACATTCACATCAGCAAATTTCTTGAAGAGGACAGCCTTGCCCTCCATTACAGGTTTTGAGGCTAACGGCCCGATGTTTCCAAGACCAAGTACAGCGGTACCATTCGAAATGACAGCTACTAGGTTTGCGCGCCCAGTGTATTCAGCTGCCATTTCCGGTTCTTGCTCAATATGAAGGCAAGGAGCTGCTACGCCTGGTGAATATGCAAGTGCAAGATCGCGCTGGTTGCCAAGTGGCTTGGTCGCAGAGATTTCCAATTTCCCGGGTTTTGGGTTTTGGTGGTAAAAAAGCGCACCTTCTTCAAGTTCATTGTTTGGCTTGTATGGTTTTTTCTTATCTGACATTTTGATTCCGGATCGGTTTGTAAATGGTTGAATTAGAGTCGTTTTTTCTAAAATGCGTTCTGGTTCAAGCCGCCATCCACGAGGATGTTACGTCCTGTAATGTAACCAGCGTGTTGGGAGCACAAGAAAGCGCAGAGAGCGCCGAATTCATCAGCTGTACCAAACCGTTTCGCCGGGATTGCAGCAGCTTCGTTTGCAGCAGCTTCTTCTACGCTGATGCCTTTGTTTTCAGCGGTTGCCTTGATGCCCCCCATCAAGCGGTCGGTATCCATTTTCCCAGGCAAGATTTGGTTTATAGTGACGTTCTTGTCTGCCACAGATCGGCAAACTCCTGCCAAAAATGATGATAGGCCCGCTCTTGCACCTGAAGAAAGGTCCAGTCCTTCAATTGCTGTATAGACTGAGAGAGAGGTTATGTTGACAATTCGTCCGAAGCCACGGTCTGTCATTCCGTCTATTGTTGCCTGAATGAGTTCGATTGGTGTCACCATGTTTTGGGTAACACCTTCCAACATTGCCGAGCGGTCCAGTTCGCGGAAATCCTTGCGGGGAGGGCCACCATTATTGTTGACCAGGATATCTGGCTCAGGACAGGCTTCAAGCACTGCTTTTTGACCTTCAGACGTTGAAATATCTGCCAAAACGACTTTTGCTTCATATTTGGCATTGCGTGAAATTTCTTCTGCAGTTGCCATTGTCACGTCGTGATTTCTACCGTTGACGATCACCTGACATCCGGCTTCTGCCAGATGTTTGGCGCAGCCTTTTCCAAGCCCTCTGCTTGAGGCGCAAACTATTGCCTTGCGTCCAGAAATTCCAAGATCCATGCTAAGATAACCCTTGTGGTAGAAATAAGAAGACTAATTTTTAACGTAACTCGAATTGCATTACCACAGTCAAAATGGAAATACTCTTTTGAATAAATGTGAGTCTCTGCAAAATTTTTGAAATGAGAGCTTAAGATGCCTGATGTTTTACCTGATTATGACGCCATTTTAGAAGCTGCCAAGACAATTGAAAAGGAAGCAGTGAGAACGCCTTTGTTGAGGTGCGATGCGCTTGATACAGCAAGCGGTTGCAAGGTTTATGTTAAAGCCGAAAACCTTCAGCGTACAGGGTCTTTCAAGTTTCGTGGTGCCTATAATGCGATCAGCAATTTGAGCGATGAAGAACGTGCGCAGGGTATTCTTGCGAGCTCTTCGGGAAATCATGCCCAAGGTGTGGCGGCGGCCTGTGGCCTGTTTAAATGTGCTGCGACAATCATCATGCCTTCTGATGCGCCAGCTACAAAAATAGAGCGTACAAAAGCCTTGGGGGCAGAAATTGTTTTATATGACCGTGCAACCGAAGATCGTGATGCCTTGCTCACCAAACTGGCTGGAGAACGCGGTTGCTTATTTGTCCACCCGTTTGAAAATCCAATGGTCATTGCCGGGCAGGGTACAACGGGTCTTGAGGTTGCCCAGGATATGGAAGCCATGGACATCACGCCTGACAGGGTGATTGCCTGTACTGGAGGCGGAGGTTTAACCGCGGGTATGGCAATTGCAATTCATCATCACTTTCCGCAAGCAAAAATTAATTCTGCCGAGCCTGAAGGATTTGATGATTACAAACGTTCTCTTGAAGCCGGCAAGATTGTTTCAAATGCAAAGCCTTCGGGCTCAATCTGTGATGCAATCGTTACGCCGTGCCCGGGAAAACTCAGTTTTGCTATCAATTCGAACTTGCTGGATGCAGGGTTAATCGTCTCGGACAAAGAGGCGCTTGCGGCTGTCAAGTTTGCTTATGAAGAGTTGAAGCTTGTTGTTGAGCCAGGTGGCGCTGTTGCACTTGCAAGTGTTTTGAAGTTTGGAAAACAATGGAAGGGAGAATGTGTTGTCGTCACTCTTTCAGGTGGCAATATAGACCCGGACATGTTTGCCCGAGCCCTTGCTGTTTAATTGATGGGAACCGGATAAACCTAGTTGCCCAAACGACCTGATGCATGTGCGAGCATGGTGTAAACCTTGCCTGTTTCAGAAGTCAGATAGCTTTGCGTTAGAGGCTGGTTTTGGCCATTGTTGGTTTCACGGCTCAATAGTTGTTCAAAGTCGGCCATGTAGCGATCTACCGCCATCTTGAAGTCTGTATCCCTTGCATATTTGCTTCTGATTTCATCAAAGGTTTGTTGTCCCTGAAGCGTATATAGCCTGCGTGTGAAGACGTTTGTTTCGCCGCGCTGATATCTGTCCCAAAGGTCAACGGATGTTTCATGGTCGATTGCATTTGCAATGTCTACAGAAAGTGAATTCAGTGAATCGACAACCTGATTTGGT
>CALDZZ010000112.1 GCA_937944075.1 uncultured Rhizobiaceae group bacterium | reverse complement strand
GCAACGGATATTCTTATGACCAACTTCCATTTGCCTAAGTCTACGCTGTTCATGCTTGTATCTGCTTTCAGTGGTTTGGAACGCATGAAAGATGCTTACCAACATGCGATAAAAAATAAGTATCGCTTCTATTCCTATGGCGATTCAAGCCTGTTATATCGCACTTCATGACCATACCATTTTCCTTCAAAATTTCTGCCACAGATGGCAAAGCACGTCGTGGCACAGTTACCACTGCTCGTGGCGATATTCGTACGCCTGCGTTTATGCCGGTTGGTACTGCTGGTACCGTGAAAGCCATGTATATGGATCAGGTGAAAGACCTGGGCGCTGATATCATTCTTGGGAATACTTATCACTTGATGCTTCGCCCCGGTGCTGAGCGTGTTGCAAGGCTAGGTGGCCTTCACAAGTTTGGCGGTTGGCAAGGGCCTATACTGACGGACTCGGGTGGATTTCAGGTTATGTCATTGGCAGCCTTGCGAAAGCTGACCGAAGACGGTGTGACGTTCAAATCGCATGTGGATGGTGCGAAGTTTGAAATGAGTCCTGAACGTTCTATCGAAATTCAGGGCTTGCTTGGTTCTGATATTCAAATGCAACTGGATGAGTGCATTGCGTTGCCTGCTGAAGAAGACGAGATGGAACGCGCAATGGAATTATCGCTTCGTTGGGCGGATCGTTGCAAGGTTGCTTTTGGTGACCAACCGGAAAAGGCGATGTTCGGAATTGTTCAAGGTGGCGACAACGAACGTCTGCGCCTGCGTTCTGCGCAAGCCTTGTCTGAAATGGATTTAAAGGGGTATTCGATTGGTGGATTAGCCGTTGGTGAGCCACAAGAAGTGATGCTCAGTGTTTTGGATTATACGGCAGAAGCATTACCTGAAACCAAGCCCAGGTATTTGATGGGGGTTGGCACGCCGGATGATCTGCTAGAAAGCATTGCCCGCGGTGTGGATATGTTTGACTGTGTTATGCCGACACGGGCAGGGAGACATGGTCAGCTGTTTACGCGTTTTGGCAAGTTAAACATCAAGAACTCACGCCATAAGGATGATCATCGTCCGATTGATGAAACCTCAGATTGCCCGGCAGCAAGAGATTATTCTAGAGCTTACCTTCATCACTTGCATAAATGCGGTGAATCGCTTGGTGGCATGTTGCTGACCTGGAACAATCTTCATTATTATCAGCAACTCATGCAGGGTGCTCGTGATGCGATTGAGCAAGGGCGCTATTCTGATTACGTTGCACAGACTAAAGCTGGATGGGCAAAAGGTGACATCGAAACCCTCTGATAAAACAGAAAAGCCAGCAGGCACATAACTGCTGGCTTTTCCTTATGTATCTCGCCATTCGTTTTATTTTTCAAAAACCATTCTGGCCGAGATAGGGGTTACACGAGTAATGCCTGGCAGTTTTGCCAGCTCCATGAGCTTGTTTATGCCTGGGTCAATTTCAAGATCTTCTGTAGAAAGCATGACAAAATCGGCAGTAGAAACAAGAACGCGATTTTCCCCTAATCTTGCGACCAGCATATTTGTATCAATATCATTTTCAACGCCAACAAATGAAAGAACGGCTTCAACTTCGATTATCCGCGTCTCACCAATTTTCAGGTCATTAATTTCTGACATGTCAATTTCACCGGTAAGGCTCGCAGTGGCTGCACCTTCCAGAAAAACATGTTTGGTCATGCGTTCGTTGCGAATGTCGATATTGGTTTCCAGTGAAGCCAGGTCGATATCAAGTTTTAGTTTGCCATCTTCCGAAACTGAACCGGTAACCTTGTTGAAGTGATGAACTTCGCCAACCGTGTCTTTTTTGATTGAGCCAAATGCCACACTGGTCTCTGCGTCAACAGTTTTCCAATCGCCCGCGAATACTGGTGTTGTCACTAAAAGAGATGTTGCCAAAAGGGCTTTAGAAAGAAATTTCATGATGTGTAATCCTCCAATTATCAAACGCTATTGAACGCGTTGTAAATATAACAACTACACGTGAGGTTTTATTCGATAAAAATACACGGGATGAAAGTCTGATGACGGTACATTGATGCTTTTATGGGAGGTAAGTGACTGAAATATTTGTAAAATTAATATTTTATAGTCAATTCAACATTAGTCTGTTTTACAGAAAATGATTTTATCTGATCGTTTGGCTATATAAATGGACCTTTAGTGATCTGCTCTGAGTACAAAATAAAAACCTTAATCATGACATCTGCAATTCTTGTTATTTTGTCTTATGTATTCACTATCGATTTTTCAGTTTCTTTAAGTGCCAATCAAGTGTTGGAAGACGACACCTTAAGAGGTGATGTCAAGATTATTGCCTATTTCATAAACCTGCTTGGGCCATTTGTCATGGTGGGTTTTGGGATTGTTCCCTTTATTATCCTATACGTCAGTGTACGAACCCAGGATAATCAAAGAAAACCCTTGTTGGTAATATTGATAGCAGATTTTTTGATTTTGCTGTTTTATTTTTTGTATTCAGTTCTGTATTTTGGTTTAATGAAAAACCGGATGGGCAGGATGGAATAGTGCTGTTCATGCTCCCCATAATATGTATGGTCGCGGCGTTTGTTGCAGTTGCCATTTCAGGCTTTTTGAAGTC
>CALDZZ010000111.1 GCA_937944075.1 uncultured Rhizobiaceae group bacterium | reverse complement strand
AAAATAGATATATTATAGTATTGTAGAATCAATTACTTAGATATAATGAATAATAAATCTGATATCTGATTGAAGAGCGTTGCTCTTCATGTGCAGCTGGTTCAGCCCTATGCCCAAATATACGTTTGAACCAGCTGCTTTTTTCACTTCACCTTCCCAAGAAAAAACGAATATAAGTCGCATGCTTTTTCTACAAAAGATTTTTGTCCACGGTACGTGCAATAACCTTCTTAACAGACAACCCCTGAATAATCACTGAGAACAAAACGACAGCAAAGGTTGCAGTCAGCAATAATGGCTTGCTTTCATTATCGGGAAGCGAAAGCACCAGTGCAACCGAAATACCACCACGCAAGCCGCCCCATGTAAGAACCGGTATTGAACCAGGAGTGAATGCCTGAAACCGCGACAGGGCAAGAATCGGGAGTGAAACCGCAGCAAATCGTGCGGCCAAAACCAGCGGAATGGTCAGAACAACCAGCCAGCCAAATGACGGATCAATGGCTACGATCAGAATTTCCAGCCCAATCAGCAGGAACAAAACCGAGTTCAGTATTTCGTCAATCAGATGCCAAAACGAAAACAAGTGCTCTGCTGTTTTATCACTCATCCCCACGACCTTGCCCCTGTTGCCAAGCAACAGCCCGGTAACAACAACTGCAATAGGACCTGAAAGATGTAGCCTGAGCGCAATTGCATAAGTCGCAGCAACAATGCCAAGTGAAATCAGTATTTCAAGCGTATATTCATCCATGCGTGCCATGGCGCGATAGGCAATCCAGCCAGTGATAAATCCTAGCACGGCACCGCCGATGGCTTCAACTACGAAAAGCTCGGCAACATGGACAAGGTCCACACCGCCCTGCCCCTTACTCACCGCGATTGCAACAACGATGGTAAATACCACAACTCCAACGCCATCATTGAAAAGGGATTCTCCAGCAATTTTTGCCTCAAGCGTTTGCGGAATGTTGACTGATTTCAGAAGGCTCAAGACAGCCACCGGATCAGTTGGCGAAATCAAGGCACCAAAAACCAGCGCCCAGGCATAGGGAATTTCAACCCCAAACAGACTGGCGAGTAACCAGAAACCGGTTCCAACAATGAACGTTGATAGCACCACACCAAAAGTGGCCATCAACAGGATTGGCCATTTTTGATCTGCCATTTTCTCAAAGTTCACATGCAAGGCACCGGCAAAGAGAAGAAAGGCCAGCATCCCTTCCATAACTGTGGAATAAAAATCGATCTGGCCGATAATCGATTGAAACGTAGTTGTCAGTCCAAGGCTTGGATAGAGTTTTTGCGCCAGTAACAGGGACAAGGATGCAAAAAGCGATATTATCAAAAGCCCTATCGTATGCGGCAATCTGAAAAATACATTATTTATCCAGCCAAAAAAAGCAGATAGCGCCAAAAGAAGAGAGGCAATTTCAAAGATTGAGAGCATGATATGTCCAACTGTAGAATCGTTGTTCACAATAGAACACAGAATTCACTCTTCATGTAACCCATAAGACTTGCAATCACCGCAAAATGTGATGTTTACTCTTTGCATTGATTGTGTGGGGTTGATTATGTTTTTTGCCAAGAAATTTTTATGTACTTTATTCTTATTATTTGCACTGCCTTTTTCCAGCGTAACAATATCATCAGCGCAATCTGAAAGCCCGGTTGCACCTGCAGACTTTGAGCAGCTGATAGACAGCGCAAAGGAAAAAGGCCTGAATGTGATTGTCATCTCACCCGAGAGTGAGAAAGAGGAAGCCATACAGACTGGGCCTAATCTGGCAGAACAAGCCCTTAAGGTAAGATCAGAACTGGCACGCATTATCAACAAGGCACCAGAGGCTTTTTCGGTTATCAATGCACGCTTCCATGCCTTAAGCCCGGATGGCACGTTAATGTGGCTGTTTTGGGCTGTTTTAATTGCACTAGCCGGCATCCTTATCGGCTCATTGCCAGCCAGATTTGTCCGCAACTGGAACAAGAGCTATTTTGAAAAGCTTTACATACCGGACCCAAAAAACAGGGCAGAGAAAATACAGTACCTGCTTTTCCGTGCAGCATTGATACTGTTCAATGTCATGATAATGGCTACGGTCGCCATTTTGATTGCCATTATTTTTGATACTGGACACTTGGCCACTCGTGCAACAATTGGAGTCATCATTGGCGCTTATATTGCCTATCGTATTTTCAGGCACGTCATACTTTTCAATGTGATTGCTCCGGACACATCCTCTCATCGAATGATAAACCTTAGCGATGAAGCCGCAGATGTAATGCAGAGGCAATGGCGTCGTGTTGCATTAACCGTGATATTGTTATCCTCCTTCTTCGTTTGGCTTGCTCTCATTGGCCTGTCATCAGACACCCTGAAACTCATCGTAATAATCTGCCTTTTGGCATCAGCGCTCATGTTTGGCACTCTTGCCTACAGACACAGAAACCACCTTGAAGCCATCATTCTGGGCAAGGGAGAGCCTTCCAGAAAGCCGATTTGGAGACGCATACTCGCTTCTCAGGCTTATGCCATCCTGATTGGCTATCTGGTTATTGCATGGGTCATCAGCACATACCGCATCTTGCTCAACATACCGGACTCACTGTCAATCATCGGGTCGCCAATCACAGCGCTTATCCTTGCAATCACGATCTATTCGATACTGCTGATTTTGATCGATCGCTATTACGTTGCAAGACAAAGACGTTTTGAAGAACGCGTATCCCTTGCACACGAACAGGCAAAACAGAAATACGAGGAAGAAAAAGCGGCTTTTGTTGCTGCAATGGAAAACAGGACTGATAGCGATAATGACGACGACGAAGAACTGATCATCAATAGCGTCATGAAATCCGGAAACCTTGAGGCGATGCCTGTCTTCAAGCCGATCTTCAAATCCCTTATTGAAACCTCGGCAGGAATTCTGGTTACCATCTTTGCCATTGGCTGGGTATTGAGCAAATGGAACGTCAACATTAACCAGACAGGAAATCCTGTAACTGAATTCCTCGACACCCTGCTGATTTTGTTCGTAGCCTGGTTCCTGTATCGCGCCGTGATTATCTATATTGACCATCAACTGGCAGAACAGGATGTGGGAGAAAGCCCTGATGGAGACAGCGGGGACAGTGAAATGGGCGGGCAAAGCGCATCCAGAATAGGAACACTTCTGCCACTGGTCAGAAATGTATTCATCGTAACAATTATTGTTCTGGCATTCATGATCATTCTCTCAAATGCTGGTGTTGACATCGCCCCACTATTCGCTGGTGCCGGTGTTATTGGCCTGGCAGTAGGTTTCGGGTCTCAGGCGCTCATTCGTGATATTTTCTCAGGGGGATTCTTCCTCTTCGATGACGCCTTCCGAAAGGGTGAGTATATCGAATTGGGAGACATTCGAGGAACAGTTGAAAAAATCTCCCTGCGCTCATTTCAATTGCGTCATCACAACGGTCCGTTGCATACAATCCCCTTTGGTGAGATTAAACAGCTGACCAACTATTCCCGCGACTGGGTAATGATGAAACTTCCGTTGCGTCTGACCTATGACACGGATATCGAGCGGGTTAGAAAACTGATTAAAAAGCTTGGCCAGCAATTGCTTGAGCACAAGGAATGCGGACACCTCTTCCTGCAACCGCTTAAATCCCAGGGCGTTTACAAGATGGAAGACTCCGCCATGATCATCCGCGTAAAGTTCATGACCAAGCCCGGCGATCAATTTGTAACAAGGAAAGTCGTTTATGCGGCCATACGCCACCTGTTTGAGCGTGAAGGCATCAAGTTTGCAAACAAGGAAGTTACCGTACGCTTGGCAGAAGAGCCTGTGGAACCACTTACCGACAAACAAAAACAGGCAATCTCGGCGGCCGCAAGGTCCGTGGTTGATGAAGAGGCCGAAGCCAACGCATCCCAAAAACCTGATGATGGGCTGTAGACATAAACAATCCAGTAACGATTTTATTCATTCATTTCGTCATCACAATGAATTCGATTGTTCGTGACTGATTATCTCCTTAGGCGTGGATCGTATCAAAACGATTTATCCAAGGAACTTACAATGATCAAAAGCCCCAATATTCTGCCCTTAAGCTTCTGTACTTTCATGTTGGCAACAACAAGCTCATTTGCAGCAGATGCCATTACACAACAGGACACGACACCTGCACCTGAAAGCTTTGACACATCCAGATTTTATGTATCTGGTTTTGCAGGATTCAGCCTAGCTCAAGATACGCAGCTTTCAGGCCTTGTAGGCGGCGCCCCTCAAACAGTGGAACTGGAATTTGATAACGGTTTTACCATTGGTGGCGCCATAGGCCATGATTATGGTGACATTGGCAATGGTTTGAACCTGCGCGCTGAAATCGAGTTGTCCTATTCAGAAAATGATATCGATCAAATTTTCTTCTCGGGCAACGGCCCTGCAGCCGAGATCAATGTAGGTGGTGACTTTTCGACAACTAATCTGTTTGTAAACGCACTGATAGATCTTCCCGATATCGGAAATGGCCTGATCACTCCATACATTGGTGGCGGTATTGGCGTCGCATTTTCTGACCTAAATGCCATCTATGGACCTGGCGTCGTACTCGATGAAAATCAGGAAAACTTTACAGCCCAAGCCATCATTGGCGCATCCATTGCAGCCAGTGACAATACAGACTTCTTTGTGGAAGGTCGCTACTCAAGAATATTTGACTTTGACACACCCCGTCTTGCACCCTCTGGAGCTCTTACGGGTGTTATCGAGGATGATATCGATACAGTTGGCGTCAACTTCGGCTTCCGTTTCAAACTGTAATCTCCTAAAAAACTTACAAGCCCCTCCATACAGCTTTCCATGAAGGGGCTTTATGCTATTGTCACCCATGACAGACAGCAAAACCATTGCCATATATGACGAACAGGTTGAAAAATATGCCAACCTTGTTTCAAAAGACAAACCCGGCACCATCCTGCAAGAGTTTATGGAATCCGTTCCTGTTGGCGGGCGGGTTCTTGATCTTGGTTGCGGCCCAGGCAATTCAGCGATCCTCATGCAAAGACACGGGTTAAAGGTTACCGCCGTGGATGCCTCAGCGGAAATGGTCAAATATGCCAAGGAGATTTTTGCTCTTGATGCGAAAGTGGCAACATTTAACGACCTTCATCAGATCGAAATTTATGATGGAATTTGGGCGAATTTCAGCCTTTTGCATGCCCCTGAAAAAGACTTTTCAAAACATCTTTCTGCCATTCACAGAGCGCTCATTTCCAAGGGGTTCTTTCATATTGGCATGAAACTTGGGCAAGGAATGAAACGCGATGCAATTGGTCGAAAGTACACCTATTTCCCCGAGGAAGAGCTTATCAGATATCTTGAAAAAACAGGATTTGAAATTTGCTCCAAAACCTATGGCGAAGAACCGGGGTTATCTGGTGAGATAGCCCCATGGATCACAATACTTTCTCAAAAAGCATGATACTTCAGATCGTCAATTCGACCACAACAGGACAATGATCAGATGCTTTTGGCCGATCCCACCCTGTGCGTGGATAACGGGTGACTTCCTGCCCTTTTGGAAATGGCGTTCTGAACGGCTGTCCATTTCGAATAATATCGGGAATTGCTTTTGGGTTCTTATCAGCCAGAGACGGCGAAGCCAGAATGTAATCCAGCTGGCACAAATGCTGTTCTTCAGGCCCTCGAGAATGGTAAAGAGTCCATTGATCCATGACATCTCGTCGTTCAACAAGATTATATGAAAAATCATTTTCAAAAAGAGGATCAAAACCAGCTTGTGTTTCCGCGTCTGGCGTAAACTCATGCCCGAAATAACGATTGCCTGAGACGACAACGCGAGAGCGATAATCGTTCATGTCACCACAAATAAGCCAGCGCTTGTCTGCGGTTTTGCCTTTACCAAATTTTTGCTCAATAAGCTTTCGAACTGCCTTTGCTTCAGCCTGTCGAACTGGCGCTGTCCAGCTACGCCCGTCAACACCTTCCTTGCCGCCCCCCATGGACTTGAAATGCACACTGTAAATTGTAAGCGCCCTGCCGCCAATCCTGACATTGATTTCAAGGCAATCACGCCTGAAAACACGTTCATTCGGTTCATTACCGGTTTCTGCCAAGGCCTTGTTATGAATCCCCAAATCCTGATAAGTCAAATGGGCATGGCTCTGCATGGAGACAAATTCGATCTTCTCGCCCGTTGCTGTTTCATCGCGCATCATGACACATACATCAATGCCACGGGTATCATTGCCCTCAACAAGATATTTGTTCCTATACCCCTGGCCCGCCATCTTGAAGAGATACCCGTACTCAAACGCATCAAGCGCCTCAAGATTTTCGACCTCCTGCATGCAAATGATGTCCGCCCGACAATCTGCAACCGCCAAGGCAGTCAACTGCAATGTGTCGTCTGTATGGGCAACAACCCTTGCTTGTTCCAGAGCCTGGAAATGCTTTTCATCACGCACATCCAGCATTTTCAAACTGCGGTCACGCCGCAGTTCATTTCGCCAGCCGGAAAAATCAAATCGCTGCATGAGGTTTTCAGCGTTGAAAGTGGCGATGCGAAGCGGCATGAAATTCCAAACCTTTAATAATTTCGAATACGTAAATTAAACAAATAGTGCAGTAAATTCAATTACATGAAAATTGCCTTAATCAAACTTAGTATAATACATTTTTGATAAAAATATTAATCACCTATCATTTTATTGTAACTAAAAATGATAGGTGATTTTATGAATAATTATATAAAGAAGACTACAGTATTAATTATAACAACCATGGCTTGTTCAAATATGGCCTTGGCTGACGATTATAAATTTTTTGCATATGACAGCAGAAAAAACAACACAGGAAAATGCCTAGAATCTTCAGGCACAAGCCTCGCAATTAAACCATGTCAGACCGGGAATGCTAATCAGCTATTTTCATTTGATAATTCAAAACCTGCCCAAATAACACAAAATGGAAAATGTACTGCTGTTTTAAGTGCCGCAAACTGGGAAATTGGGGGAACAGTTGGTTTACGTGAATGCGGTCGTACAGATACAATTGATGTGACCTGGAAATGGGACTTCAATGATTTAAACAAGCTTGTAGCCACAAATTCCCCACAGGCATCACGCTGCCTTACTTCAGGCGGACCTGCAAGATTATTTAGAGTTCAAACTGCTGATTGTAGTAAACCTGAAACTTTGATTATTTGGGATGTTGTGGGCAGTCAGCAATAAAAAAAAGGGCTACTCAAAAGAGTAGCCCTTCAAACTTGAACTATTATTTTCAATTAGTTCTTTTCTTTATCAACCAATTGATTTGCGGCAATCCATGGCATCATTTCACGAAGCTTGCCACCGACTTCCTCAATCTGGTGTGCATCGTTGTTACGACGGATGGCCTTGAAGCGCGCAGCACCTGAATGATACTCCTGCATCCACTCGGATGTAAACTTGCCTGACTGAATGTCTTCAAGAACGCGTTTCATTTCAGCCTTTGTCTCTGAAGTCACAATACGCGGGCCTGTTACATACTCGCCCCACTCAGCTGTGTTTGAGATTGAGGAGTTCATGTTTGCAATACCCCCTTCGTAGATCAGATCCACGATGAGTTTTACTTCGTGCAAACACTCAAAATATGCCATCTCAGGTGCGTAACCGGCTTCAACAAGGGTTTCAAAGCCCGCACGGATAAGTTCAACTACCCCGCCACAAAGAACAGCCTGCTCACCGAACAAATCGGTTTCACATTCTTCCTTGAAATTGGTTTCGATGATACCTGAACGGCCACCACCAACCCCACAGGCGTATGAGAGACCAAGATCTTGTGCATTGCCGGAGGCATCCTGGTGAATGGCTATCAGACATGGCACACCACCACCTTTTTGATATTCGCCACGAACTGTGTGACCAGGGCCTTTTGGCGCAACCATAAGAACGTCAACAGATGACTTTGGCTCAATCAGGCCGAAGTGAACATTCAGACCATGGGCAAACGCAATGGCAGCGCCGTCACGGATATTGTCAGCGATCTCGTTTTTGTAGATGTCAGCTTGCAGTTCGTCTGGTGTGGCCATCATCATCAAGTCAGCCCAAGCAGCACCTTCAGAAACGGTCATGACTTCCAGGCCATCAGCTTCAACTTTCTTTGCCGTGGAAGAACCTTCACGCAAGGCAACGCGAAGGTTCTTGGCACCTGAGTCTTTCAGGTTCATTGCATGGGCGCGGCCCTGTGAACCATAACCGATGATAAGGACATTCTTGCCCTTGATGAGGTTGAGATCGCAATCTCTGTCATAATAAACACGCATGGGTACTCTCCTGTTAATGTGTTTGTTTATTGGTTTTGTTGTTTTCCGCACAACGACAGGAATTGATCCACTGCCTTTTGCGCAAATTCCTGTATCTCATTTCTAGTCGGCTTCTTTTCATCTCCAAGCAAGGCGCGGATCTGAACGTCCGCGATTACCAACCCAAAGAAAAGCCTGAATGCTTCATCGCCCCTGACATCTATCAACTCTGCCTTTTGCCCCTTCAGAAAGATTGGCAAAAGCCTTGTTCGCATGGCATAGGGACCATTTTCCAATACAATTCTCCCCAGACTGGACTTGTTATTGCCAGCATGTGAAACGGCCAATCGATTGAGCGCAATCGATACATCACTGGTCAATACAGTCAGCCAGCTCGAAGCAAAATCTCTCAAGGTCCTTGAAAAGGCTGATAATGTGAGATTGGTATCGTCAAGAATGGGCATTGCAACCTTGGATGCCTGCCATTGTACGGTTGCTGTCAAAAGACCATCGCGATCACCATACCATCGATAAAGTGTTTCCTTGGAACAAGAGGCCCGTCTGGCAACCGATGCCATGGAAAAACCATCCCCCTCTTCAACCATCAGATCAAGCACAACAGAAAGCACCTCCTGCTCTCTTGCTGAAGGAGACTGTTCAGCAATTGCGTCATTATCAGAAATGGTTAGATGTTCATTCATGACATTGCAGTACCGTACGGTACGGTTCTATGCAAGCGTTAAATGATTTTCAAAAAGAAATTCTTTCTGAAGTCGCGTAACAGCAACCGTATTTCTGAATACAATCTTTATAAAAAGGGTTTCTTAAAGTCTTTGAAGGATGATTCATCAACATGATTCGAAAGATGCCCTCCTGATGAATTTGAACAAGTCACCGAACCACCGTAAAATCGAAATAACAAACCTGCTTTTACTGGCTGGATTGGGCATATTTGCTTTCCTGAATTTCATTGGCTCAAATATCGTGAACGGGCATGTTCTGGATTCCATTAATCTGGTTCTGGGAAGAGATTTTCTGAACTTTTATCATTACGGCCTGGCAGCCTGGCTGGATAATCCATCGGCCTATTATGACGTTGATTTTTACCAGCTACAACTATCCATGTTTTTTGGTGGGCATGATTATACGTTCCAGCAATGGTCGTACCCGCCCCATTACATGCTGCTTGGAGCACCTTTTGCCTTTATGAATTACTACGTCGCATTGGCTGTTTTTCTTGGAATAAGCATCGGACTATACTGGTATTTTGTCATTCAGGAATTTCCAGAAACTGCCCATCAAAAGGCGATGTGGTTTACTCCGCTTTTCTTTTTGTTTGCGCTTTGCGGACAGTTTTCAGCAATCATCGCAGTCATCTTTGTCGTCATATTCAAACAGATCGACAAAAGACCGATTTTAACAGGGTGCCTGATTGCCCTGCTTACCATCAAACCACAGATTGGCTTGCTGATCCCCTTGTTCTTGATCATGACGGGTCGGTGGAAAGTCTTTATATCGGCAAGCATGGCTACAATAGCGTTTCTTGGTTTGTCGATATTGATTCATGGTTTGGAGCCCTGGATCACATATATTGAAGTAGGAGCACCTGCTCAATCAAGGGTGCTACTGAACCTGCCAGAGATAACGGCGGGAATCATGCCAACTGCCTTTGTTGACTTCAAAAATGCAGGTTTAAGCTTTACAAGCGCTTCGATTATACACGGGTGCATGGCCATTATGGCTCTGGCTGCAATGATAATTGTTTGTCAAAAAACACAAGACAAGTTCCTGCAATATGCGATTTTTCTGTGCGCCACTTTTTTGCTTACCCCCTATCTCATGATGTACGATATGTTGATCATGGTGTGGGTCGTTATGACCATGGTATCCCGCTATGAAATGTCCCCAATAATCACCTTCAATTATATCTGCTTTATGTTGCTACCAATTCTTGGAATTTCATTGTCCTTGCTTAACCTGCCAGGCAGTTTTCTGGTACTGGCTGGCCTTTTGGTATGGATCATGAAAGAGGCGCTAAAACCTCTTGAAAACAAAATTGCGCCAAGGGCTGATATTTCACTGGCATAAACGCTTATACCCTACTAATGTCTGCGCTAAATCAACTTGGAACAAGAGTTTTATCATGAAAGACATGCGCAAATTTTACATCAATGGGGAGTGGGTAAATCCGATTAACGGAACCGACTTTGATGTTATCAACCCGTCAACTGAAGAAGCATATGCAACGATTTCACTCGGAGGCAAGGAAGATGCAGAAGCTGCAATCGCTGCAGCCAAATCCGCTTTCAAAACCTGGAGCAAATCCACAAAGGCAGAACGTCTTGAACTCATGGAAACAATCCTTGAAGTTTACATGAAACGCTCTGACGAGATGGGTGAAATTATTTCAGAAGAAATGGGTGCGCCAATCAGCATGTCAAAGACATCGCAGTCCGGCACTGGATCATATCATATCAAGGCCTTTATCGATGCTTTCAAGGACTATGAGTTTGAACGCGAACTGCGCGCAGACACGCCAAACGACCGCATCATTCATGAACCAATTGGCGTTTGTGGCCTGATCACTCCATGGAACTGGCCAATGAACCAGATTTCCCTGAAGGTTATTCCTGCGCTTGCTACGGGCTGTACGTCGGTTCTTAAGCCATCAGAGCAATCTCCGCTTTCAGCAGTTCTCTTTACAGAGATCATGCATGAAGCTGGCACACCAGCCGGCATTTACAATATGCTGAACGGCGATGGCCCGGGTGTTGGAACCGTGCTGTCCGGCCATAAGGATGTCGACATGGTCTCCTTTACCGGTTCAACAAGAGCCGGAACGCTGATCACTAAAAATGCTGCAGATACACTCAAGCGCGTCAGTCTGGAACTGGGTGGCAAGGGTGCCAACATCATCTTTGCAGACGCAGATGAGAAAGCTGTTAAAAACGGTGTTATCCGATGCTTTAACAATACCGGCCAGTCCTGCAACGCCCCTACCCGCATGTTGGTAGAGCGTTCGCGCTATGACCAGGCTGTCGAGGAGGCAAAGGCTGCAGCAGATGCAACTGCAGTTGATCTGGCCTCAAAGGAAGGCCGTCACATAGGCCCACTGGTCAGCAAGATGCAATTTGACAAGGTTCAGGATCTGATTGAAGTCGGCATCAAGGAAGACAAGGCGCGCCTCGTTGCCGGAGGTCTTGGCCGCCCGGAAGGCATGAACCGTGGTTATTTTGTACGTCCCACAGTTTTTGCAGATTGTCATAATGACATGCGCATCATGCGTGAGGAAATCTTTGGACCGGTACTTTCCATGATGCCATTTGATACAGAAGAAGAAGCCATCGAGATTGCAAATGATACCGATTACGGCCTTACCAATTATGTACAAACATCTGATCCTGAAAGAGCCAATCGTATAGCACGGTCTGTTCGCTC
>CALDZZ010000110.1 GCA_937944075.1 uncultured Rhizobiaceae group bacterium | reverse complement strand
CTCCTTGATGCAGGCTGTTATCTATACCAGTCGGTGCCAGCTCATTCAAATGCACCGTATATATAGTTTAAAACTATCAATAAAATAATATTATAATATTTTAATTATAAAACCTGAGCCCCATATCTAATTCATCAGAGTAAAGGGATATCCCAAGCTAAGATGATGAACAGCATTTGCAAACACGCAATGCGCTAATGAACCAGGAGTTCTAAATGAAAAAACTTATGTACACTGCACTATTCTCGGCAATTGCTACAACCTCTGCTTTTGCTGGTTCTGCAAAGATCACGGAAGCTGAAGTTCTTGCTGCCCAAAAAGAGTGGGCGCAGGGTATTGTTGAAATCGGCGAAGCCTTCAAGGCCAAAGGTGAATACAAGGAAAAAGCCACCCAGCACATCAATGATCTTTATGCCTATGAGCAAGGCGAAGTTCTGTTCAAGCCAACGTTGGCTTCTGCTGACCAGTTCAGGGGTACTTTTGATGAGGCATTATCCTATTTTGTTGGCGGCAAAATTGAAGAAGACAAGGGATTTGCCATCAAGCCATGGACAGAGGTTCGTTTTGGTGAGCAGGAAATCATTACAGATTCAGATTCTGCAATTGCTATGGGCAATTACTTTTTCACACCAGATGGCAGCACCGAAGAGGTGAAGGTTGAATATACGTTTGGATATATGAAAGATGATAAAGGCCAGTTGCGTATCAACCTGCATCATTCATCCTTGCCGTATGTCGAAAAGATTGAAGCCAGCAACTAGATTTTGCGCATCAGAATATAAAAAAACAATGCCGCAGTTTTTGACTGCGGCATTTTCAGTTTTTAGCCGTTGTTTTTGGGTCTCAGGCAAAATAATCCTGTAACGGTTTCACACCCATTTCCCGTTCACTCAAGGCTTCCATGGATTGAGACATGGCAATTGCAGCTGTCAGCGTTGTAGTATGGGCGGTTCGGGTTTTCAGGGCCGCCTGACGCAAGGAACGCGAATCTGACAGAGCCTTAGCGCCTTCGGTTGTGTTGATCACCAATTGCACCTGTCCGTTGTGAATGGCGTCTTCGATGTGTGGACGGCCTTCCAGCACCTTGTTGATGCGTTTGCAGCTTAAACCGTTTTCTTCCAGGAAGCGTTGTGTGCCACCAGTTGCCATCAGGTTGAAGCCCAGTTTGGCAAATGTTTTTGCGGCATCCAGAATGCCTTCCTTGTCGGAATCCTTGACCGAGATGAAAATGTTGCCTTCTGTTGGCAATTTCATACCGCCCCCCAGAACAGCTTTCGCGTATGCCATGGGGTAATCTGTATCAAGTCCCATAACCTCGCCGGTTGAGCGCATCTCAGGACCCAGCAGGATATCAACACCCGGGAAACGATTGAACGGGAAGACGGCTTCCTTGACGGCCATATGCTTCAGGTTTTGTGCTTCGCGCCATTCCCCATAAACGGTAATGGCCTTTTCCAGTTTTTCGCCTGCCATAATCCGGCTGGCAATCTTGGCGATGGGAGAACCTATGGTTTTGGCCACGAATGGCACTGTGCGAGAAGCGCGCGGATTGACTTCCAGTACGAAGATTTCACCATCCTTGATGGCATATTGCATGTTCATCAGGCCGGAGACTTCCAGCGCCAGGGCCATTTTTTTGGACTGGACGATAAGTTCATCAATCACCTCTTGTGAAAGTGAGTGGGTCGGCAGGGAGCAGGCGCTGTCACCAGAGTGAATGCCTGCTTCTTCAATGTGCTCCATGATGCCACAAACCTTGACACTTTCGCCGTCACAAAGACAGTCAACATCAACCTCAATGGCGCCCGACAGGTAACTGTCAATAAGAACCGGAGTGTCGCCTGAGACAACAACTGCTTCCTTGATGTAGCGCTCAAAGGCTGCATCCGTGCGTACGATTTCCATCGCGCGGCCACCCAGCACATAGGAGGGTCTGATGACTACCGGATAGCCGACTTCCTCAACAATTTTGCGGGCTTCATCTGCTGAGCGTGCAATGCCGTTTCGTGGCTGAAGCATGTCCAGGTCTTTTAGCAGCTGCTGGAAGCGGTCACGGTCTTCTGCAAGGTCAATCTTGTCTGGTGAAGTACCTAATATCGGTACGTTATTCTCCGTGAGAAATTGAGCCAGCTTGAGCGGGGTCTGCCCGCCAAATTGAACAATGACGCCCTTTAGCGTTCCGTTTGACTGTTCAACACGGACGATCTCCATTACATCTTCTGCGGTTAGCGGTTCAAAATAAAGACGGTCGGAGGTGTCATAGTCGGTTGAAACTGTTTCCGGGTTACAGTTGACCATGATGGTTTCAAAGCCGGCGTCTTCAAGTGCGAAGGCAGCATGACAACAACAATAGTCAAATTCGATACCCTGGCCGATGCGGTTTGGCCCACCTCCAAGGATCATTACCTTGTCACGGTCTGAAGAAAGGGCTTCTGATCTGGTTTCTCCGGCAAAGGGTACTTCATAGGTCGAGTACATATAGGCAGTAGGAGAGGCAAATTCTGCTGCTGAGGTGTCGATGCGCTTGTACACCGGATGCACATCAAGTTTTGTGCGCAGTGCAGTCACGCTTTTTTCATCGGTATCGGCAAGCTCGGCCAGTCTCTGGTCGGAGAACCCTTGAGCCTTGAGCATGCGAAGGTTTTGTGCGTCTTTTGGAAGCCCGTGTTCACGAATGCGATTTTCACTCGCGATGATGTTCTGGAACTGCTCAATGTACCATGGATCAAACTTTGAATATTGATGCACATCTTCAGGTGAAGCGCCTTCACGTAGCGATTGCGCGACCATGCGAAGGCGATCTGGCGTTGCAGTTACAAGTGCTGCGCGAATTGCGTTTTTGTCGTCCCCTTCGCCTATGCCTGGAATTTCGATTTCATCCAGCCCGGTCAAACCTGTCTCAAGACCACGCAAGGCCTTTTGCATTGATTCAGCAAAGGTACGACCTATCGCCATAACCTCGCCAACCGACTTCATGGCAGTGGAGAGGTGAGGTTGTGTGCCAGGGAATTTTTCAAAGGCGAAACGCGGGATTTTGGTAACGACATAGTCAATTGATGGTTCAAAGGATGCCGGTGTTGCGCCCCCGGTAATGTCATTGTCGAGTTCATCCAGTGTGTATCCAACCGCAAGGCGCGCTGCAACTTTTGCAATTGGAAAACCGGTAGCCTTGGATGCAAGCGCAGAGGAGCGTGATACGCGCGGATTCATCTCGATGACAACCAGACGGCCATCTTCCGGGTTGACGGCAAATTGTACGTTCGATCCGCCTGTTTCAACACCAATCTCGCGCAAGACAGCAATCGAGGCATTTCGCATGACCTGATATTCCTTGTCGGTCAGCGTGAGAGCAGGGGCGACTGTAATGGAATCGCCCGTGTGTACGCCCATTGGATCAACATTCTCGATTGAACAGATGATGATGCAATTGTCAGCACGGTCGCGGACAACCTCCATCTCGTATTCCTTCCAGCCAAGAATACTTTCTTCAACCAGAACCTCATTGGTGGGGGAAGCATCAACACCACCCACTACAAGCGCATACAATTCGTCCAGGGTATAGGCTATGCCGCCGCCTTGGCCGCCCATGGTAAAGGAGGGGCGAACAATCGCTGGCAGACCTGTAGTCTTGGTAGCTTCCAGGGCCTGCATCTGAGCAACCAGACGGTGCTCTTCAATGCGCATGGTTTCACCTTCACGCCATTCCACTTCAAAGGCTTCCTTGTCTTTGGATGCCTTCAGACCTTTCTTGTATTCAGCTTCAAAGCGGCTTTTGAGCTCCGTGGTGTTCACGAATGCGGAGCGCGGTGTCGAAAGACCAATCTTGTGCATGGCAGCACGGAAGAGATCCCTGTCCTCTGCCTTGTCAATGGCTTGCGCATCCGCGCCAATCATCTCAACATCCCATTTGTCAAGAACGCCCATCTTGCGCAATGAAAGCGCAGTGTTCAATGCGGTCTGGCCGCCCATGGTTGGCAGGACAACCAGCTTGTCATCCGGGCGCTCTGTGCGCTCTTTTTCAATGATTTTAGCTACAATCTCTGGTGTGATGGGTTCAATGTAGGTTGCGTCTGCCAGCTCGGGGTCTGTCATGATGGTCGCTGGATTGGAGTTCACCAGTATGATGCGATACCCCTCAGCCTTGAGTGCCTTGCAGGCCTGTGTTCCTGAGTAGTCAAATTCACAAGCCTGGCCGATAACAATCGGTCCAGCCCCGATAATGAGGATGGAATTAATATCTTTTCTTGCGGGCATCTAGCTTATCGTTTCTCTTTGGCGCGTTTGAGTTTTTCTTGTCTGGGAGAAACAAGAATCAAGTCGCGGAAGTTACTGGCTAGAAGTGTCGTATAAATTATCGCGATGAATTGTGAAAGGGGGCTTGGCAAGAAAACAGGGGGAAAACTTCTGTTTTCATAACTAATATTCATGCTTGCGCCTACTTGCCACATTACGGTCAGATAACCTCTATTGTTATGAAGCTTCAATCAAAAAATCCCTTACGGAGTTCCTTTTCAAAATGAAATTGTTTTCGGCACTTTTGTCCGCCTTGTTTGTGTTTGCTGCAACAAGCTTTTCCGCCCTCGCCAGCGATTATAAATTGGGCGATTTGGCAATTCACAAAGCCTACATACCGGCAACTGTAAAATCTGCACCGGTGGCTGCAGGATATTTGAAAATTACGAACAACGGCAAGGAAGATGACAGATTAGTTTCTGTTGAGGCAGATTTTTCAGCCAAGCAGCAAATCCATACCATGAAAATGGTAGATGGCATCATGCGAATGCGCCCGCTCAAGGATGGTATTTTTATTCCTGGTGGTGGTGAAACAGTGCTTAAAAGTGGTGGTGACCATTTAATGTTCATGAAATTGTCCGAGCCGATGCAGATAGGGCAAATGCGGGAAGTGACACTTGTTTTTGAAAAAGCTGGGGAAGTGACAATTGTAATGCCTGTTGTTGATCCTTCCAGCCAGGAAGATGGTGAGGGTGATGATCATTCGGGTCATTCAGGACACAGTGAGCAAACGGACGAGCATTCAACCCATTCACACTGAGCGTGGGAGAGGTTCTGGCAGCTTTTTCATCAACAAGTCATTGTTGATAAGAAAACTTGTCCTTTGAACAAAAGAGTTATCATGTTACGCTGCGTTACTTAAGCAACTTTTTGTTATATTAAGTTTTCGGATATTGGGCGGATGATAAAGAGACTATGCTTATTTGCGTTTTGCAATCTGATCAGCACTGTTTCTTCGCATGCGTTTACGCTTTCTTCCAGCGTTGAAACCATTGCGATTCCAAATGTTGGCGCTTCATTTCAAACCGTGACGTTTGAAAACTCCTACACTAATCCGGTTCCAGTATGTTCCTATACCTTGCCAACAGCTTCCGATCCGCCGGTCGTTGTTAGAATTAACGCACTGAGTAGCAGCTGGATGCAAGTTCGCATCCAGCAATTTGAAAATTCCTCTGTCGTGACCCCTGGAACGGTTTCCTGCATTATTGCAAATGCCGGAGTAAACCTGCTGCCTGATGGCAGGCGTATAGAGGCAAGAACCGTATTATCTACAGCAACCCATGGCCTGAGCACCAGTTTTGGCTTCAACAATGCCTCCATTGCAACGATGCAAAATATGTCGGGCTCTTTTTCGGGTTTTACAAACCCGATTGCCCTTGGACAGGTAATTACCTTCAATGATGCAAATGCCAGTGTGTTTCATGCCAATGACTGTGAAGCGCGCGGCAACCCTGCATTTTTTTCAGGCTTTTCCGACGGGATCTGTGTCACCAAACACATAGGCCAGATCAATGGCACGAGAAATAATGAGACATTAGGTGTTATAGTGATTGAGGCAGGCAACGGAACGTATGATGATATTGCCTATTCTGCTCAGCGCGGGCCGGATAATGTTGCAGGTGTGGGAAACAATCCACCTTATAATTACACCCTTTCAGGGGATGCCGAGTTTGCTGTTGTTACGCAGGCTGGTGAAGATGGGGGACAAGGTGGCTGGGCTGTGACCTATGGTGCCAGCCCGGTTTCCGGAAGCACCTTGGGGGTAGCCATTGAGGAAGAGACTGTTGCAGGCGATACAAGCCGAACTCACACAACAGAACCTGTGGATTATTTCGTTGTTCGCAGGTTGCCTGTTTTTACAGTCGGCAAAAGTGTGGACTTGCCTGAAATTGCAGAGCCGCTCACGCTCAATTACGAGATTGAAATTGAAAATACAGGCCGGATTAATCAAACAGGGGTTGTTGTTGAAGATATTTTGCCGAATGGATCTACAGGCACTGTTTCCGGCCCGACTGAAAGCCTGACAGCTGATAATATTCTTGAGGTAGGTGAGATCTGGACTTATACCGTCAGCTATACTCCCACGTTTGCAGAGATTTCGGCTGGTGCAAATCTTGTGAATAATGTTTCGGTCACAACAGACCAGTTCGTGAGTGAAGGGTTTGCAAATCAGAAAGCTCTTTCAACCACTATCATTTTGCCACCAAACCCATCCATTACAGTCACAAAGACCGCAAGCTCAGATACGAATGTTCCGGCAGGTGTCAGTATTACCTATACCTATGTTGTTTCAAATACCGGCAATCAGTCCATTTCAAACATTCAACTCAACGATGTGCATAATGGCAGCAACCCAGCTCCGGTTCCCGGTAATGAAACCCTGAGTGCGGATAATGGTATTGCCAATGATTCAACTGATGCCACAGTTGACGGGATATGGGACAGGCTTGCCCCGGGTGATCAAGTGACTTTCACTTCAACTTATGTGGTCACACAAACGGATGTCGATACGCTGCAATAGCATATTGAAAATTCTGCTTTGCATTACGCTTGGTAATTGGCTAGTTTCCATAAAAATATCTATTCTGGAGTTAAGGGATGCGCTGGAAAGGCCGTAACAGAAGTGGCAACGTAAATGATGCTAGAGGACAAAGTGGTGGTGGGTTCGGTTTCCCCGGTGGAGGGCGCAGAAGCCTGCCAATCGGTGGAAGACGTGGAAGCGGTGGCATGGGCATTGGCACCATGATTATCATTGGCATTGTTTTGATGGTTCTGGGTATTAATCCGCTAAAACTGTTGGGTGGCGGTCTGGGTGGCAGTTTGGGCGGTGGTTTATCTCCGCAAATGCAAACACCACAAAGACAACAGGCACCACGCACACAATACAGTAATGATGAGATGAAAAGCTTTGTGCAAACCATTCTTGGTTCTACCGAGCAGGTCTGGACAACCATATTTGCAAGTTATGGCAAGCAATATCCAAAGCCTGAACTCAATCTTTTCACGCAGCAAATACGCTCTGCCTGCGGATTGGCTTCTTCAGCTTCAGGGCCTTTTTATTGTCCTGGAGACAGTGAAATATATATCGATCTTTCATTTTACCGCGAGCTTGAGCAGAAGTTTGGCGCAGGTGGTGATTTTGCACAGGCTTATGTTCTGGCGCATGAAGTTGGTCACCATGTGCAAAATGTAATTGGTGTTTTGCCGCAATTTAACAAAATGCGCCGCTCAATGGGCAAGGCGCAATTCAACAAGGAATCTGTGAAAGTCGAGCTGCAGGCGGATTGTTTTGCAGGCGTCTGGGGGCATTATGTAAACCGGGAAGGGTGGCTTGAGCCTGGAGACCTGGAAGAGGCACTTGTTGCAGCCAACCAGATTGGTGATGACGCAATTCAAAAACGCACCCAAGGCTATGTTGTGCCTGAAAGCTTTAACCACGGTACTTCGGAGCAGCGTCGTTTCTGGTTCCGCAGGGGCTTTGAATCCGGGCGAATAGAATCATGCGATACCTTTAATGCCAGAAAGCTTTAAAGGCGTATTTTTTTAAATCTGTTTTAGGTGCTATGCCCAGATACTGCCTAGAGCGCTATGGTTGCTTTTGCTGCACATTTAGGCTTGCCGATTTCGCTGGGAGCAGCAACGTTTTCTGCAATCTGCTCAGCTGCGCAGGTTTCAAAGGATAATACTGAACTTGTCTGACGCGAAGCAATTGCGAATAATCCTTTGCGCAGTTTTACAAACTGGTTTTGTTGCAAACTTGTATCCTTGGCGAATGTCATTGTTCTTTCCTTAAACTGTCTACACATTGCTATGTAAGACGATTATGTCGGAATTAAAGTAAAATTTATTTAATTACGAATGACTTCGATACAAATAAATGTGAGTCACAATTTAGAATTCATTTACCAGTTCTTCACCCTTGCTTTCCTTGATGAGATTCAGGAAACGCTTGAAGAGATAATGGCTGTCTTGGGGGCCGGGGGAGGCTTCCGGGTGGTGCTGGACTGAAAACACGGGTTTTCCCTCAACTGCCAGTCCGCAATTTGTGCCATCAAACAAGGATACATGGGTTTCTTTAACGCCTTTTGGCAGCGATTTGGAATCAACTGCAAAGCCATGGTTCATGGAGACAATTTCAACCTTGTCTGTGGTATGATCCTTGACCGGGTGATTTGCACCATGATGCCCCTGATGCATTTTGGTGGTTTTTGCACCCAGTGCCAGGGCGAGCATCTGGTGCCCAAGACAAATTCCGAATACCGGAATGTCTGTTTTCAAAATATCCTGAATGGTTTTGACAGAATATTCACCTGTTGCTGCCGGATCACCCGGGCCATTGGAAAGGAAAACGCCATCAGGTTTGTGTGCCAGAACTTCTTCTGCGGTGGAGGTTGCCGGAACAATGGTAATCTTGCATCCAAGCCCTGCCATCAGACGCAGGATATTGCGTTTAACCCCGAAGTCGATTGCGACGATATGGTAGTCATGCCCAGAAGCGTTTTCATAACCCTCATCCCAGACCCAGGGTTTTTCGGACCATGGATTGGAAAGGCCATGCCCAACGGTTTTAGCCAGATCAAGACCTTCCAGACCAGACCATTCAATGGCCTGTTTTTTCAACGCATCAAAATCAAACTTGCCATCTTCGGAGTGGGCAATCACACAGTTTGCCAGACCCTTTTCGCGAATGAGATTTGTCAACGCTCTTGTATCCACTCCTGACATGGCAATGATGTTGCGTGCCTTTAACCACTCGTTGAGATGCTGGCTTGAGCGATAGTTGGAAGGGGTTGTAATTTCAGCCTTGAAAACGGCACCTACAGCGCCGTCTGACTTGCCGGCCTCGAGCATTTCGACGTCTTCTTCATTTGCACCAACATTGCCGATATGAGGGAACGTGAAGGTTACCACCTGACCAGCATAGGAGGGGTCCGTCAGAATTTCCTGATAGCCTGTAATTGCCGTATTAAAGCAGATTTCAGCTTGCACGACACCGGTTGCCCCACACCCCTGTCCTTCAATGATTGTCCCATCTGCCAGAACGATTACGGCGGTTGGTTTTTGAGTTGTCCAGGTTGGCGTGTTTGTTGTCATCGTGGTTATCCTTGCACCTGCGTGCAGTTCAGCGCCATGCAAAAGCATGGAATCGGCAGTATTTAATTGTGTGGCTGAATTTGCAAAATAGTCGATAGTGCAGGGAGGGTCAACAGAAGGTCAAATATATAAAATATAGTTAAAACAATATCTTACACGATCTTTCCACTATTGATTGAAATCCTGAATAGCGTTACCTTCCACTACACAACAAAACGAGGGCTATTATGCGTACCAAAATCAATGATGCAATCAAACAGGCAATGAGGGACAAGGAAACCAAGCGCCTTTCCACCTTGCGTCTTGTGAATGCTGCCATTCAGGAGCGTGATATTGCCCTTCGTGGCAAGGGAAAAGACAAGGCAGATGATGAAGAGGTTCTTGATATCCTTGCCAAAATGATAAAGCAGCGTGAGGAAAGTTCCAAGATGTACAGGGAAGGTGGCAGAGCTGAACTTGAGGCGCAGGAACTCGAAGAGATGGAAATCATTCGTGGTTTTATGCCCAAACAATTGTCAGCCGAGGAAGCAGAGGCTGCAGTTTCAGAGGCGATTGCAGAGACTGGGGCAGAAAGTCTGCGTGACATGGGTAAGGTCATGGGAATTTTGAAAGAACGCTACAGAGGGCAACTCGACATGGGGCAGGTTGGCGGCATGGTAAAGGGCAGACTGGGCGGGTGAGGAAGCTGTGTTTGTTTCTCTACCTGGTTTCTGACAAAAAGGTTCTTAGGTGACACGTCCACAGGCTATAACCCTTGTTCTGACCGGTGGCGTTCTTATGGGCATGGTGGGGCTGATTCTGCGGCTGATTGAGTCGGCTGACGGGTTTCAAATTCTGGTCTATCGTTCATTGGCACTTTCATTGATGGTGATGATTATCGCCTGCCTGCGCCGCAAGGTTGGCGCGAGTGAATTCTTGCGCTCTTTTGACCGCTGGGATGGTGTCATCGGATTGTTGCTTGGCATCGCTTTCAGCTTTTATGTTTATGCGCTGCTGAACACTACGATCGCCAGTGCGCTTTTCATTCTGTCTTCCGCACCAATCTTTTCGGCTGTTCTTGCCTGGATTTTCATCGGAGAAGAACCCGGCAAGGTAACTTACCTCTCGCTTGCGCTTGCTGTTTTGGGTGTTGGACTGATGGTTAAGGACGGACTGGATACAGGGGGCATATTGGGAAATCTTTATGCACTTGTTTCAGCTTTTTGTTTTGCCTCAATGCTTGTGGTCATTCGCTATACGCAAAAGCAGGATGCCTTGGGTGGTACGTTTCTGGGAGGGGTCGTCGCCTGTATCCTGAACGCGGTTGTGGCATTCTCCATTGGTTCAGGACTCATGATTGGCGCCTGGGACCTGGGGCTCAGTCTTTTCATGGGAGCATTCACAATCGGCCTGGGTATTGCCTTTGTTACCTGGGCAGCAAGCTATTTGCCGGCATCAGAGGTCAGTATTCTTGTATTGATAGAAAGTGTGACAGGGCCGATTTGGGTATGGCTGTTTTTAGGCGAGGGTGCCAGCTTTAACACGCTTGTCGGAGGGGCTGTCGTGTTGGGTGCGGTTATCCTGCAAACCCTGGGTGGCCAGCAGGAAGTTACAAATGCGGCTACTGATAATCGAACATAAGACTTTTAATCAGGCTTTATTCCGGATCCTGAGGAAGCTCAAGGTTGCAATAGGCAAAATCCATATTAGACATGCGGCTTTTTGCATTCCCGTCTGAATTATAGCTTTCAAGAATTTCATTTCGTGTAATCAGCTTATTATCGACGATATATCCAGCAAACTCCAGATTGTCACCCTTGTCAAAATAGGCAAGCTGTCGCTTGTAATTATCCTGAGCCTGTCCATAAATCCCTTCAAGCATTAAATACTGGCTTGAAGTGAAGATTTTCATTTCTGACAGAAAGCTCTCCCTATTACCGGCCAATACCTGATCAATCTTGTCTTGGTGAATAAATACGGATTTTCCATTAATGGCAGGATTGCATGTTCCGTTGGCAGATATTTGCCACGTTCCAAAAATTGGTGTTCCGGCTTTCCGCAGGTTTTCTGTTATAGCCCTTTGTTCAGGCTCTTCACTGGAACAGGCTGCAAGCCCAACTAAGGCAGCGCACAGGAGTGTTACAGAGTGTGTTTTCATTAAAAGATACCCCAAATACAGATTGGCTTTTATCTCGTTACACAAAATATGAATTTAAAACGTAAAGATAATATGTAAAAACCCATCTATGCGTTATCCTGACCGTTTCCTTGATGATATCCGTGACCGCCTTCGAATTTCCGAAGTTGTGGGGCAGCGCGTTCAATTTGACAAAAAGAAAACGAATGCTGCCAAGGGGGATTTTTGGGGCAATTGCCCTTTTCATGGTGAAAAAACCCCGAGCTTTCACTGTGAAGACAGAAAAGGCCGCTATTATTGTTTTGGCTGTGGGGCGTCAGGGGACCATTTCAGGTTTTTAACAGAACTGGATGGGCTGCATTTTCATGAGGCGGTTGAGTTGCTAGCCAGTCAGGCAGGGCTTCAGGTTCCGGTCATGGACAAGCGTGAACAGGAACGCGAGGAACAGCGAAAGTCTCTTTTTGATGTGATGGAACTTGCTGCAAGGTTTTTTTGTGACCAGT
>CALDZZ010000109.1 GCA_937944075.1 uncultured Rhizobiaceae group bacterium | reverse complement strand
GCGCCAAACGGCCAGCGCTTGATTACGCTGAATGACATTCCAAAAGAAACCAACCTTCAATCAGCCGGTATCCTTGATAATCAGATCCAGATCACTTTTGGCCCAGATGGAAAGCAGGTCGAATTTCCCGCAAACTGGTTGGCTGCCAATGCCTATGACACGCAGGAAGTACAAAGCGAAAACGGCTGGCTTCCTGATTCCATCAAAACCTGGGATGGCACGTTTAATGATGCAGTGCCAACGACGGATTTTGGCGAGGCAGCTAAAAACAAACAAAAGCTTGGTGATTGGCTGAATGCGGTCAAAACCTACGGCTTTGCGAAACTGGAAAATGGCCCTGTAGAAAATGGCGCTCTAACCAAGGTGGCCGATCTCTTTGGCTACATTCGCGAAACAAATTACGGCAAATGGTTTGAAGTTCGCACGGAAGTAAACCCGACCAATCTTGCCTATACAGGTCTTGGACTTCAAGCACACACGGACAACCCCTACCGCGACCCTGTTCCAACCTTACAAATCCTCTATTGCCTGGAAAATTCTGCCGAAGGCGGAGACAGCATGGTGGTGGACGGATTTAAAATTGCGCAAATTCTAAAACAGGAAATGCCGGAAGGATTTAACGCATTGGCAAATTACTGCGCGCGATTTGAGTATTCAGGCTCTGAAGGTGTGAAGCTCACTTCCAAACGCCCGATGATCGAACTCAATCCTGATGGTGAACTCATCGGCATTCGCTTCAACAATCGCTCATGCGCTCCCATTACCGATGTACCATTTGACGTCATGCCGACTTATTACGCAGCTTACAGAAGGTTCTGCGAACTGGTGGATGACCCGTCCATGATGGTCTCCTTCAAGCTTGAACCGGGAGAAAGTTTCATCGTCGACAACACCCGCGTTCTGCACGCACGCAAAGGCTATTCAGGGGCAGGATCACGTTGGCTACAAGGCTGTTACGCGGATAAGGACGGGCTATATTCAACGCTATCTGCGATAGAGCATGAATTGGAAATGGCACAATGAACAAACCGGACGTTACCAGCCTGACAAAAGAAAACATCGTCGATTTCATAGGTGACATATTTGAACGCCGAGGCGCCGACTCATACCTGGGCGAACAAGTCACCATGTCGGAGCACATGCTGCAGGGAGCTGAACTTGCTGAAAAATCTGGTGGTTCAGACGAGATTGTTGCCGCTGCCCTCCTCCATGACATCGGTCATTATACCAATGAATTTCCTGATGATGCGCTGGAACAAGGCATCGACAATCATCACGATGAAGCAGGTGCTGTGGTACTTGCAAAATTCTTTCCTCCCATCGTCACAGAATGCGTTCGCTGTCACGTAGCCGCAAAGCGGTATCTTTGCGCAACGGATGAACAATACTTTGGCAAATTATCAGAAGCTTCGGTTCACACCCTTGGCCTTCAGGGTGGTCCAATGAGTGAAGAGGAAGTTAAAGAGTTTGAAAGGAACCCTCACCTGCAGGATATTGTTCAGGTGAGATATTGGGATGATCTGGGCAAAGTGCCAAATCATGTCACGCCAGATTTTGCCTATTATGCTCCCCTCTTGCAACGCGTAGTTGATCGCCACTGCGGATAAATAAAACCTGAACTGTGCCTCACAATCGCAATGGTTAACCCGAACTTAATAAGTCTATCAGAAAATAACCGTAATTCTGGTATAAAAGAGTTTGAGACTTAGGGCAGAGCAATGAAGATTACGCGTCGCGAAATTTTGAAAAGCACGGTCGTCGGCACTTTGTCGGCTGGAATGGCCTTGCCTTCCCTAACTGCAAACGCAGCATCCAGACAAGTCTTCAAATACGGCTCCAACAGCCTGGACTGGTACCCCGCAAGTGGAAACACACCTAACGCACCCATCCTGATTTTTGTGCATGGTGGTGCCTGGGCGCTTGGCAATCGCGGACAGGTTGGTGCAAAGGCTGGATATTTCACCCGCAAGGGCTATAACTTCGCCTCTGTGAGCTACACTCTTTTTCCCAAGGCCAATGCCCAGACACAAGCACTTCAGGTCGGCGAGGCAGTCAACTGGATACATGCCAACGCACCAAGATTAGGCGCAGATCCAAACAGGATTGCACTCATGGGGCACTCTGCCGGCTGTCATCTCTCATCGCTTGCAACCTTGACTGGCGCTGCCAATAACGTAAAGGCCCTCATCTGCAATGATACGCGCGCCTATGACCTTCCCTTTCTCGCAAGGGAAAGCGGCGGCAGCTTGCCAGCACTCTATGCACCGGCATTCAGACGCAAGAAAATGTGGAGTGCATGGTCTCCAATCACCTATTCAGGCTTGAAACAGCAACCCCCGACCCTTGTTGCATGGTCAGGTGGATATGGCCGGGACAAGGTTTCAAAACGCTTTGCCGATGCCCTTGAATTTGAAGGCAATGAAGTTCATCGCTATGATGGAAAGCGCAGATACAACCATATCTCCATCAACAGCCGCATAGGTTCCGAGCGCGGAAAACTGACTGCTGCTGTGGAAAGCTTTTTGGCAGATACGCTCAATCGTTCTTCCTGATCCTGCCCTAAAACAAAAAGCCCGGCTGAGAAAACCGGGCTTTATAAATTTTTTGCAAGTTTGAAATCTAGATAATTCTGCGTACGCGATTGCAATAGCGTTGGCTAATCGGGTTCATACGCTTGGCACCATGGCCTGCATTATATTTCAGGATCGTGCCACAGGTAGACCCACCGGCAAGACGATGCGCCTTGCCAAGATACTTCATGCCCCAATAAAGATTGGTAGAGGGGTTGTATAATTGCTTGGCAGTTCCCTTGTAGCCCATGCCACGCGCAGTAGAGAGCCTGATTTGCATCAGACCGATCTCACCAACAGAGCCGGTAACATTGGGTCTGAAGCTGCTTTCAACTTGCACAACGGCTCTTGCCAGACGATACGGAATGCCATTTTGAGCAGCATATTTTGCAATCAGCTTGCTGTAATTCCCCTTGGGATAAGACTTTCGAGAAGTACTTGCCGATTTACGTTTATTGGAAGCTGCTCGTTTGGCTGCAGCCTTTCTGGCAGCTGCTTTTTTGGCAGCTAGTTCTGCTGCTTTTCTGGCTGCTTCCTGCTCTTCGCGAATTGTTTTGGCACTGCGGTAAACAAACTTGCCATCAATTTTAACCCAGCCAACACGCAAGGACTTGTCTTTTTTATCGACGGCCTTTGCAAATGCTGTATTGATTTTCTTCTGGTTTTTGTCAGACTTGCCTGACTTCAGCTTTTCAATTCTCGCCTTGCGCAGCTCGGCAGCTTTTTTCTTGCGCTCTTCAAGTGCTGCCTTGCGCTTATTGGCGAGTTCCTCGCGACGCTCACGTGCTTCAAGCATACGCTTTTGACGCAATTCCCTGGCAGACTTGATCTGTTCTTGCCATCTTGCTTGCACGGTATTCGTATTTTCAGTCTGCGCCAGTTGCTTTTTGGGAGTGTGTGTAGAGGTACCGGTTTGGGTAACACTCTGACAGCCGGTTAAAAAAGTTGTAATCACCAAAGCCGAAAAAGCTGATTTAAAATAATTCATGATACTATAAGAATTTCGGTATAAATAATCCCGGAAATTCACCCTTACTATTATTACTTTTACATGGCCGCAATTCTGAATTGTATATTCAATTACAAGGCTGAATCACAAGTCACGTTATATTACTTTAGGTAACAAAAAGACGGTTAAGAAACTCTTAACCATAAAAGCGTCTGTTTCAGCCGATTGTGCGAATGAGCTCGTTGAGTGTTGCAAGCGTCTCGCCATCCGCCACACCATCAACCTTCGATTGCCTGAAATGCTGTTGAAACGCAAAGATGCAGTCATGCGTGAAACGGTCATATTTGCCGCTTATTTCCAAGCCGTATCCGTAAAGTGACAGCATGGCCTGCAGGGCTGCAACAGGCTCTCCTTCATCACCAAGCTGTAGGTAGCCACCACGAAGTCCTTCAACAGGCTTCACCCAGTGACCAACGCCACTTTCATGCAGCCTGCCCCAGGGAAATTTCTCGCCCGGGTCATGCTTGCGACCCGGGGCAACATCTGAGTGAGCCAAAACATTCCTTGGCACTATCAGGGGATTACGCGCGATGATATCGCGACATAGTTCAATGACTGCATCAATCTGAATGTCGGGAAAGTCCTCATAATTGCCTGTGTGTCCAGTATTGGCAATTTCTATTCCGATTGACCTTGAATTTGTGTCCACTTCATTCTGCCAGCAGGACTGTCCGGCATGCCACGCACGTTTTTCTTCCGGCACAAGTTGCGCAACTCGCCCATCTTCAAAAACAAAATAGTGGCAGGACACACCGCTTTCTTCACAACAAAGCCAGTTCAGGGCCTTATCTGCGCTTTCCATGCCAGTATAATGGAGCAACAAAATATCAATCGGAAGATTACTTGCCCTTTCACCAAAGTTTACAGCAGGTGAGACGATTGAATCGCATGTTGTATCTGCACAAAACATTATAGATCACGCTCCAGCTTGATACTGCTCCAGGCGCCATTGATTTGAGCCAGCCGTTCATTTGCAATGGCAACAAACTCTGAAGGCAACCCTCTTGCAATAAATGTATCGGGATGATTTTCCCTGATAAGCTTGCGATAGTGCGACTTCAGTTGTTCGTCACTCCAATCATGTTTTGCATCAATAAGAACATAAGGGTCGCCGTCTTCCGGTTCCATGTGCCGGAGCTTGATGCGCTCATATTCCCTTCCCCTAATTTCAAAGATGTCAGCAATATCATCCATGAATACCATCTCGTTTTCATGATACAAACCATCAGCCTTGGCAATATGAAACAGCCCGTTCATGACATCTTCCAGCGTGGCAGGGTCGGAGGGAAACAGTTTTCGCACCCGTTTTGCATAAGCGTGGTATCCGGCAACATCCTGTTTTGCCAGATTATAAAGCTTTGAAACGTGGGTAAACTCGTCCTCGGGAATGGCAAAGATTTCCTGAAAGGCCTTCACCTCATCTTGTGTAACAATGCCATCTGCCTTCGCCATTTTTGCCGAAAGTGCAATCATGGCAACTGAAAACCCGACCTGCTTACGCGTTTCCGGATCACCTTCAAAGGCAGTGCGAACAGCCTCTACAACCGTAGAAAAGGCATCAACTGCTAGTCCGGATAATATTTCCCCAAGCTGGGTCCAAATCGACATGAATTTATCTCTATTCGAGTCCTTCGCCAGATAAAAGAAATTCTTGCGAGGCTGGATAAAAAAATACCCAAGGCAAGTCACCATGCTATTGCTTGGTGAATTCTACCTGCCAGAATGATTGTACGCACAAGGGCTGAAGACGAATGAAAATGAACAAGCCGGCAAAAAGTAGTAACAGGCTCTTTGTTTCCTATGTCCTGGGTATGCTCGCAGTAGTCGGCTTTGGAGCAACGCTACCTGTAACCAAGATTGCACTTGAAGACTTTTCGCCAGAATTTCTAACCATGGCACGCTCACTGATAGCAGCACTTCTGGCAATAATTGTATTCTTTGGCACGGGTAAAAACCTTTACCACCCGAAAAACTTTCAGATTTTTATTGCAGGCGTGTTGTTGATTTTCGGATTTCCAGGATTCATGGCTCTCGCAATGCAAACGGTTCCTGCCAGCCATGGCGGCGTGATACTGGGCTTTTTGCCGCTTTCAACCGCAATGATTGCCCGCATATTAACAGAGGAAAAGCCAACTCTTGCATTTTGGGCCTTAAGCCTGTTGGGCAGTATTGTCGTTGCGTCTTATATTATCTTGAAATCCGACCAAAGCGGGCAATCGGGTATAACAATTGGCGATATTTATCTCATTATTGCAGGCCTGTGTGCTTCTTGCGGCTATGTGATTTTTGGCAAACTATCGAGACAAACATCAGGCTGGGAAATTACCTGCAGATCCTTGCTTCTGAATCTACCCCTTATACTGACCGGGTTTTGGCTAACATGGCAGCCGCCATTTACCTTTCCCTCTACTGAGGGAATTATTGCCCTTGCTTACCTTGGAAGCGTCTCAATGTTACTTGCGTTTTTTGCATGGAATGTTGCACTCGCATGGGGTGGCATTGCTAGAATAGGCCAACTTCAATTGCTGCAAATTTTTGCAACCTTGTTTGTTTCTGCCTTGCTCCTTGGTGAAACGATAGACGCTACAACCGTGATAACGGCAATGGTGATCACCGTTATCATTGCTATTTCGCGAAACTATTAAATGCGATGATTATTTTCGTCTGAACGAATTGATCAAACTGCCTGCCCCTGCAGCTGGCTTGGATGGCGCAGCTGAAGGCTTTGCCGCAGGCTCGGGTTGTCTGACTGGTTGAGCTTGCGAAAGGCTTGCAGGTGCCATAGGCGGCGTTTGCTGCGGGGTCAACGAATTGTTTGGATCAGCATAAGCCGATCTCAAAACGGAATTGATGCCATCGCCCGGTTTCTCTCCGATTTGCGGTGCCTGCTGCACAGCCTGCGTAAGTTGCTCATGCTGTTGGGAGAATTCATCCGTTGCATTCGAAGGTTTTCTGTCCTCCATGCGCATGCGGCGAAGAACAGAATTCAGTGAAACCTGAAGACCTTCTTTGACCTTGGCTTGCTGTTCGTAAATATGCGCACCCGGCAAATCTTCAGGTCGCATGGTTTCAAACGTCATCCGCATTGGTGTCTGGATCGCCTCCCCAAAGGCAATACATTCACGGTTTGCAATTGAAGAAAGGAAACTGATTGTACTCTTTGCACCGTTGGATACAGCACCACGAATGATTTCCTGGTCTTTCTGGTTACCAAGACGCATGGCAAACAATGTATTACACTGCGACAGAATGGTTGGATCCAGCTCACCTGGACGCTGGGTAATGATGCAAAGGAAAACACCATATTTTCGACCTTCCTTGGCAATTCTGGCAATCGACTGACGAGTTGGCCAAAAACCTGCATTCGGGTCTGCCGGGATATATCGGTGCGCTTCCTCACAAACTACAAGCGTTTGAATGCCGCCGTCACTATGCATGGCAATTTCAAAGGCCATCCGCGAAAGAATTGAAACAACAGAGTTTACAACTTCAGTAGGCAGGCCAGACATTTCCAGAACACAAATTGGCTTGCCATCTTGAGGGACACGGAAAATTTGGGAAATGATATCTTCCATGATGTCGCCACCCTTGCCGTTTGACTGGTCAAACATGAAACGGAAACGAGGATCTTCTGAAATACTAATAAGACGATATTCCAGAGACTTCAGCAAAGGCTTGTCTGCCTTACCTTCAAGCATGCCAAGACGCTCATCAATCAGTTTCAGCAGATCCGCTATGCGGTAAGGCACTGGCATGTCTGCTGTCAGATTGCTTTTTGATTTCTTTTTGACAAGCGAAGGCGAGTTTTTCTCAGCATCAGCTCTGTAACGCTCTTTCGCAAGCGGGATAAGATCACGCAGGATTTCAATTTCAGCATCAAACCCACTTTGCCCACGGAAAACAACCTCTGAAAATTCCTCAAGCTTGAACAGCCAGAAAGGAAGGATCAGATTGCTTGAATCAACAACAACTGAACTGTCAGGAAATGCCGAGGCAAATTCATTGTGGGGATCGAGCATGAGGATACGAATATCCGGTCGCGCCTTGATAACCTTGCGCAAAATCAACGTTACAGATGTCGACTTACCCACACCGGTTGTTCCCACAACGGCAAAGTGGCGTGACAACAGCATATCAATTTCAATTTTTGCATCAATTGATTGGTCTTGAGTCAGTTGACCAACTTTGACAACTGTATCGCCTTCACTTTTATAGATGATAGCGAGATCCGAGCCGCGTATACGGTGTGCAATACAACCCATTTGGGGATAACTTGCGATACCTGTACTAAACTTGTCCTCACGTCCCTCTTCCGTCGCTGCAACAATCTCACCAACAAGTTCAAGCGTGATGTGAACTTCATTGTCCCCGTC
>CALDZZ010000108.1 GCA_937944075.1 uncultured Rhizobiaceae group bacterium | reverse complement strand
CCAAAGACAAGCCAGCCAAAAATGAGAAGAAGCACGACAATGGCAATGCTGCCGATCAGAAGGCAAAGCTTGCTGATCAGTGGCAAAAAAGAGTCTACCATTTTGAGAAATCGAATTGCTACAGACAAAACACAATCCTGAAATTAGAGAATAAATCGCGCCATGGTTGCATAATACCAGCCATGGCGCGAATTGTTTTTATATTACTGAGAAGAGGTGATCAAATCGACCAGGCTTTTCATCTCAGGATTGGCTGCAAGATACTTGTCGTAGACAGGTCCCATAGCATCCTGGAATGGTCCCTTGTCTGCAATTGTATTGACCTTAACACCGCCAGCAGCAACTTTTTCCATACTCGCTTTTTCACGAGCCTGCCAAAGTTCACGCTGCTTGGCAGTAGCTGCCTTGCCTGCTTCCATGACAATTTTCTGGTCAGCTTCACTCCAGGTATCCCATGTCTTTTTACTGATACACAGGCACTCCGGAATGATCAGATGCTCAGAAAGTGAGTAGAACTGCGCGACTTCAAAGTGATTGGTTGACTCGTAGGATGGCGGATTGTTCTCAGCACCATCTACAACGCCTGTCTTGAGTGACTGGAATACTTCACCAAATGCCATTGGTGTTGCGTTGCCACCCATGGCTTCAATCATGCCAACAAACAAGTCGTTGTTCATGACGCGTACCTTTAGGCCCTTAACATCATCCGGCGTATTGATTGCTCGTTGAGAGGTGTAGAAAGAGCGAGCACCTGAATCAAACCAGCCAATCGCGACAATACCCTTTTTGGCCATGCCTTCGGCAATAGCTGCACCACCGGCACCATCCATGACCTTATACATGTCAGGAATGCTTTTGAAGATGAAAGGCAAGGAAACAACATTTGTTTCCGGCACAACCTGACCCATTGGCCCAAGATTGAAGTTTGCAAAATCAATAGCGCCAAGGCGGACCTGCTCAATGGCGTCTGGCTGAGAACCCAGTACACCACCATGGAAAACCTTACCCTTGATGCGGCCGTCCGTTTTCGCTGCTACGTCTGCAATGAATGCATCAAGCGCAATTGAGTTCGGGTAATCCTCTACGTGGATATTCCATCCACGAAGATCCTTGGCCTCTGCGTCGTGTGTAGTCATTACACCTGCAGATACCGTAAAGGCCAATGCAGTGCATAGCGCCAGTTTTTTTATGTGTGTTGAAAGTTTCATTTTCTTCTCCCTAGTAGTTATCCCAAGTTGGAATTCTTTTAAAATTTCCTGATAAACAAAAGCTTCCTATCGTTTATCTCAAGTCCTCCATGGACACTAAGTCCACGTCCTTATAGTCTACGTTGTCTCCTGCCATTGCCCATATAAATGAATAATTGGACGTCCCTGCTCCACTATGGATCGACCATCCTGGTGACAGAATACCTTGAAGGTTTTCCAGCACCAGGTGTCGAGTTTCCCTTGGCTCTCCCATCAAATGGAAGACGCGCTGGTTCTCGGGGAGATCAACGTATAAGTAGGCTTCTGAGCGGCGATCATGCACATGGGCAGGCATTGTGTTCCAAACAGAACCCTTTTCAAGTTTTGTAAGTCCGACAACCAGTTGGCAGGAGTCCATTACATCCGGATGGACAAACTGGTAAATGACACGTTTGTTGCTGGTCTCTTGTGCGCCAAGTTCAACGGTAGCAGCGTTTTTGATGGTAACCAGCTTAGTCTCAATGGCACGGTGCGCAGGAGCAGAAATAATATAAAATTTTGCACCCTCTCCTGTCAGGGTTACAGGCCCTGTTCCCATACCAATGTAAATCATGTCGTGAGTTGTCAGTTGATATGTTTTCCCCTCAGATGAAACAGCCCCTTCACCCCCGACATTAACAATAACAACTTCACGACGGTCAAGAAAACTGGGCGAACCCGTTTCTTTGACATGGTCAAGGATCAATTCCCTGGATTTTGGAACCGCACCACCAACAATCAATCTGTCCAGGTGGCTGTAAACAAGTGAAATCTCATTATCAATGAACATATTGTCATTGAGAAACTCGTTGCGCAATTCTTCAGTATTCATGCCTTTTGCGTGACGAGGATCTATGGACTGTCTTGTTTCGGTTCTGATCATGAATGATCCCTTATTCCTGAATTTTAGAGAAAGTCATCTCTTCTGGGTGTAAATGTATCAATGAGAATACCATCCTCGAGGGCAGTACACCCATGAACTGCATTACCCGGAATAATAATGGAGTCTCCCGCCTCAAGGCGTTGTTCCTTGCCATCGACACTGAATGCAAAAATTCCCTCTTTTACAAAGGTAGACTGAATGTGAGGATGGTTGTGCAGTTCGCCAACGCCGTCTTTCTTGAAAGCAAATTCCACTGTCATCAGTTCTTCATTGTGAGACAAAACCCGTCTTGTCACACCTTCGCCCGTTGAAACGGTAGGGAACTCATTCTTTTCAGACACCTTGCCAATACCCTTTATTCAAACTTTTCAAGTCGCCTCACAAGATACTTGAATTTTATGACGACAACATTATTCTAGTATGGTAGTATTCAAATATGCAAGGAGTTATTTTTATTTTTTCAACAGCATCCACTTTTAATTTGATGAAGTGATGTTAGATGTACGCAAGCAGGGAAATAATAGGTTAGCAAACGTAATGTCGGTTAGTACCAACGTATTGGATGATATAATCAAATCGGATATAAAGTCAGAAAGACGAACAACTTCTGATGATATATTTGACGAAATCCATACCCAAATTTGCAAGATGAAACTTTTGCCCGGGATCAAGCTTTCAGAAGTTGAAATTGCAAAATCATTCGATGTATCCAGACAGCCTGTTCGGGAAGCTTTCATCCGCCTTGCCAATCTCAGACTTTTAACAATTCGACCTCAGCGTGCTACAGTTGTCAGTAAAATTTCCCTTAAAGAAGTTGAAAAAGCACGCTTTATACGCCTTTCCATTGAGCTTGAAGTTTTCAACCGTGCGTTTGAAAACTTTACAAGCCAACATGCTAAAACTCTCAAGGACAATCTCAAAACACAACGCAGGGCGTTGAATGAGAATGACCTGCTTGAGTTCAGCAGACTGGACAAGGAC
>CALDZZ010000107.1 GCA_937944075.1 uncultured Rhizobiaceae group bacterium | reverse complement strand
TCTTCCGGAATGCCGCGTTGCATGCAGTAGAAGAGTTGGTCGTCTGATATCTTTGAAGTCGTCGCCTCATGCTCGAATTGAGCGGTAGAGTTTTTCGCTTCGATGTATGGAACCGTATGTGCACCACATTGATCGCCAATCAACAATGAGTCACACTGGGTGAAGTTACGCGCGTCTGATGCTTTCTTATGGGCTGAGACTTGACCGCGATAGGTGTTGCTTGAGCGCCCAGCGGAGATGCCTTTTGAGATGATACGGCTCTTAGTGTTTTTGCCCAAATGGATCATCTTGGTGCCACTATCCACTTGCTGAGCACCATTGGAAACCGCAATTGAATAAAACTCACCTTGTGAACCGTCACCGCGCAGAATGCAGGATGGATATTTCCATGTAATCGCAGAACCGGTTTCCACTTGTGTCCAGGAAATCTTGGAATTATCACCACGACAATCGCCACGCTTGGTCACGAAGTTGTAGATACCGCCCTTGCCGTTTTCATCGCCTGGATACCAGTTTTGAACGGTAGAATATTTAATCTCTGCATCTTCCATTGTAATTAGCTCAACCACAGCAGCGTGAAGCTGGTTCTCATCACGTTGTGGCGCAGTACACCCTTCTAGATAAGAAACGTACGAGCCTTTTTCTGCGATGATGAGCGTGCGCTCGAACTGGCCTGTATTTTCAGCATTGATGCGGAAGTAAGTTGAAAGCTCCATCGGGCAACGAACGCCTTCAGGGATGTAGACAAACGAACCATCGGTAAAGACTGCGCAATTAAGCGCTGAATAATAATTGTCTGAAACAGGTACAACCGTTGCAAGATATTTCTTGATGAGTTCAGGATGCTCTTTAATTGCATCTGAAATTGAGCAGAAAATCACGCCTGCCTTTGCCAATTCAGCCTTGAAGGTCGTTACCACTGAAACCGAGTCAAACACCGCATCCACTGCCACACGGCCTGACGCATAGACATTGTCAGATGGGTCTTCATCCAGTTTTGATGGTTCATCATGGCGACGCACGCCTGCCAACAATTCTTGCTCTTTTAGCGGGATACCAAGCTTCTCGTAGGTTTTGAGCAGTTCAGGATCAACTTCATCCAGTGACTTTGGACCGTCTTCAAAATTCTTTGGAGCGGCATAGTAATAAATGTCGTTGAAATCGATCTTTGGATAATCAACGCGAGCCCAATTTGGCTCTTCCATGGTTTTCCAGCGTTCGTAGGCATCCAGCCTCCACTGAAGCATCCACTCAGGCTCTTCCTTTTTGGCGGAGATAAATCTGATTACCTCTTCCGACAGGCCTTTGGGCGCCATGTCGTTTTCAATATCAGTTGAAAAACCGTACTTGTATTTGTCAACATCAAGTTGAGCAACGGTATCGATTGTTTCTTGTACAGCTGGCATATTCCAGTTTCTCCAATTTGATATTTCTTATGCGGCCATTCTGGCCATGATTGTTTTCCAGGAGGTGAGGAATTTTTCCGCACCCAATTCGTTGTTTTCCCATCCAAGGCTCAGACGGATTGCGCCTTGCATTTCTTCATTAGTTGCACCCATTGCTTCCAGAACGTGGCTCTTGTTTATTTTGCCTGATGAACAAGCCGATCCGGAAGAGACCGAGATACCATCCAGATCCAGAACCATCAGAGCCGTTTCGGCCTTGATACCAGGAACGCTGAAGCAGGAAGTATTTCCAAGCCGGTCTGCGTTCTTGCCGAAAAAAACAGGCCGTGCAACTCCGTTTCCTGTTTCCTTGGATATAGTGTCTATACCAGCTTCAATCGAGTCCCTTGCGACAAAATACCTGATATTTTTCGTCAAGTTCTCGCGATGCCAGTCACATGCTGCTCCAAAGCCGGCTATGGCTGCCACATTTTCAGTTCCGCCACGGTGATAGCTTTCCTGTCCGCCGCCCTGCAACAGCGGTTTGGGTGACAAAGATGCATCGCGTAAAACAATTGCCCCCACCCCTTGTGGGCCACCTATCTTGTGGCTGGAAAAAATCAGAAAGTCGGCACCTGTTTCTTCTATCGACAAGGGTATTTTGCCAAGGGCCTGAACCGCATCAACAAACAGAAATCCATCATGTTTATGAGTCACTTCTGCAATTTCGTTAATATTTTGAATCACACCGGTTTCATTATTTGCGTATTGCACAGCAACCATGGGGTGACCATTTGTGAGATCATGGTTTTCAAGTGCGGTTTCCAGATATTCCAAATCCAGCATACCGTTTTTGTTGGTCATGAGGTTATGGATATCGCTGGCTTCAAATCTTCCACCCTGCAAGACACAAGGATGTTCGGTTTCTCCAACATATAATTTTGAAACTTTCAGCTCATGACCGCCTGCACGAATAACGGGAGAAAGCACATGATTGGCTGCCTCTGTTGCGCCAGAAGTAAAAATCACATTCGTTGTTTTGAAATCAATCAGGTTGGCAAAAGAGGAACGCGCCTGCTCTATGAGTTTGCGTGCATTTCTTCCTTCCTGATGTATGGAAGAGGCGTTACCAGCGTCTGAGAAGGCAGAAATCATCGACTCACGGGCGCAATCCAGAAGCGGAGCGCTTGCGTTATAATCGAGATAGTGTCTGGCTTCAGAAAGCATTACAGGTTCGATTTTCCATAGTTCAAGGGAGAATTGGCCAATTAAACAGTGCTGATGCGCAATTTACTTGAAATTTGCACACCTGATTGTCTATGTAGACTGTTCAAGCAGAATTGGCCGTAAACCCAGTTTATAATAATTCTAAACTGGATATAAAAAACCATACCTGTAACGTCAAGGGCTGATACGCCACTCAAACAGATTTTGCCAATGGATTTCATAGGCAGAGATCACAAATTCTAGCTATTCGGAGAACCGATGCCTGAAGTAATTTTTAATGGTCCAACCGGCAGACTTGAAGGTCGTTACCAGCCTTCCAAAGACAAGACTGCCCCCATAGCGATTATTCTTCATCCTCACCCGCACCCCAAGTTCGGTGGAACCATGAACAACAAGATTGTCTATGATCTGTTTTACATGTTCCAGGAGCGTGGCTTTTCGACCTTGCGATTTAATTTTCGTGGTGTTGGCAGAAGCCAGGGTGAATTCGATCACGGTCAGGGCGAACTATCAGACGCAGCCGCCGCACTGGAATGGGTTCAGACATTACATCCTGATGCACGCGGGTGCTG
>CALDZZ010000106.1 GCA_937944075.1 uncultured Rhizobiaceae group bacterium | reverse complement strand
GAGAAAAATAATCTGATTAATACCCCTGACTTAAAACATGTAGTCTCTGAACTGAAGGCAAAAACCACCGACCATTTCAAACAATACGCAGACCCCAAATACGACCTTTGGAATTCTGGGACTGCCAAATCAAATGTTACTTTTGAAGGCCTTTGGAAGGATGCCTGGGGTGATGATTGGGCGCCAATGTTTTCCTGATTCCAAGTGTGCCTAAACGCAAATAACGCCCTTAACGCTTTTTTATGCAGAACAGCATATAATCAATGCAATCAGGTTATACAGCCGATTAAGTTTTATAATTCTCAAAAACCTTTTTGAACAAGTGATAAGTCATGACTGATAGTTTACGAACTCATATCGACAGCGCCGTTAAGGAATTCATTAGCCAGTATCTGGTTAAAAATGGCTGGAAAGACGAAACCGTGAATGACCAAACAGATCCGTTCAACTCAGGAATGTTGGACAGCCTAGCTTTGGCAGAGTTGCTTGCTTATGTTGAAGAAAAGGCTGGTCAGGAAATTGACTTCCTAATGATTGACCCTGAAGAACTTGGTAGCGTCAAATCCATTGTTGATGCCTTTACACAGGCTGCATCAGAGCCTGCCTGAACCAGCTAGAGCACATTTGATTTTGCGTCAACGCTTAGCAGGCTGAATAAACCATCTCCATCAAGTCCGGTGGCTTCCCAGCCTTCTTGAGCTACAACTTTTTTGATTAACTCTTTATCTGTTGAACGTGCAAAATGTGCAGTTTCCTTCAAACCTATAGACAAAGACCCCATTTTATCAAAAGTGCTCGCCAATTTTCCATTGAGACGCGAAGCAACGAGTAGCCCTGCCTTTTCCCTTTTTGCCTGCTCAAGAGCCTTGGACAAAAGTGCGGCTGTCACATCCTTGCTGTTTGGGAGCGTCACCATATCCATAACCTTGTACTGAGCTATTACATCGTGTGTGGCGTGATGCTTTCCGCATATTGCATACCCCACCAAACGATCGTCCTCATAAGCACCAAAGAGAGAAATTTTCGAATTACAATCAGGATCAGACAAATACCAGCGCAAGATTTCAGCATCACGTCGCACTTTTAAGGCATCACCTTTCTGATATTCCTGCCATAAGTCATCAAACTCTTTTCCAATTTCATCTACTTTTAGATAGCGAATCTGACCCTTGAAGTTTTTTGCCTTTGGTATTCTTCTACCCGTCAATATGGTTGCAAAATTTACTATAGGCGCCAAAACCGGAGCCAACGAGCCAAGCACATTGGGTATATAGTTCTTAGTTTGACAAACATCCCTGATCAATTCCTTGGTGTCTGCAAACCAGAAAAGTATCTTTCTAAATGAAGGGTCTTCAGGAGATGCTGCCTTAAACATTTTATAGACGGGAGCACTAAAACTGTTTGCGGTCGTAGACATATAAAACTCTACGTTTTTCTGACGGAAAAACTCGGACATGATTTTAAATCCCATGCTTCGGGCTTCATCTGAAATATAGTAATTGGAGCAAGCTACAGCCTTTATATCATTGCCGGACATTGTGTAATCCAGATGAATATTGGCAAGGTATCCATGCAGCTTTTGGTTGTCTTCAATCACCCATCCTATGGGCGCATCCTCTGGCTGATTTCGTCGACAAGGGTTCTCTTTAAACAACCATTCCCAACCCTTGCGGGAACGGGTAATCCATCCAATACTACCCAGTAGTTCGGAGACAGCAGCCTGATCTTCAAATCTTGCAGGCCTTACAACATAAGTCATTCAGCTGCCTGTAACAGCTCAGTCAACTTGCCACGGTCTATCTTGCTGTTTGCATTGAGTGGAAAACTATCAATCTTGATAATATCAGATGGCACCATCGCGGTAGGCAGTATTTTACCCATTTCTTCAAAAAGGTTTTCAGTCTCAACATCGGACGGTACAAAAGCAATGAGTCCCTGGGCACTGCCGTCAATCACCGGATACGGGATTACGGCAACAAGATCGGTGTTGGCGGTATCACGCAACGCAGCCTCGACTTCTCCAAGTTCAATGCGATTACCACGAAGCTTGACCTGATGGTCGACCCTACTAATGAAATGATACAGGCCTGAAACATCTCTTTCGACAAGGTCACCGGTTTTATACCAGACACCGTCACGGTTTTTGAGAGTGACAAAAGTTTCGTCCGTGCGTTTCTTGTCTTTCCAGTATCCTTGTCCAAGTTGAGGACCGTTCAAATACAACTCGCCCTTGCCTTCGCCATGAACTTCTTTTCCTGCATCATCGAGAAGCAGGCTTTGATGATTTTCAAACGGGATGCCAATTGGCACAATACCGCGTTTACATTCATCAACCGAGGCAGCGTCAGACCAGCGATAGAATGCCATTTCCATAGTGGTTTCTGTCGGACCATAGACGTTATACAGTTCTGCATTAGGCGTGGCTTTCGCCCAATCTTGTGCCGTTTTGGCAGGAAGCGCCTCACCACAAAGCATTCCAACGCGCAAGTCCGGAAACGTCCCTGGTTTTAAAACACCCTGCCGTTGCATGAAGATGGCGACTGAAGCGACAGAGAACCAATAGGTGATTTGCTTTTTCCTGATGAAATGGCCTGGTGCCATGAGTGACCGTGTCGGCACCACGCATAGTGTTGCGCCACTCCACCAGGCATTGAACATGTCATGCAAGGCAACATCAAATGTCAGCTCATAGGAAGTTGCTACCCGGTCTTCCTGCAAGGGCGCAGCAAGACGGCGGAAATTGTCCATGTATTTTGCGAGATTGCCGTGACTTATTGCAACGCCCTTTGGCTTGCCTGTACTGCCGGAAGTAAAAACCAGATAGGCTAGATCATCAGGCTCCTGATACGGCAGATCAATTTCGTCATCATATCCTGCAATATCTTCTGCTGTGAAAGTGTTCTCAGGCTTTAATGCTGGAGCAAGTGAAGCAAGTTCTTCTCTGCTGACATCCGGCAGATAGACTTTCAGTGTGCTGTCAAAGCTGTCTGCAATGGTATTTATGAACTCAACAGACTTATGATCCCCGATTAATATCCTAGCTCCGGACTGGTCAAGAATATCCAGCGAACGTTTTGGCGGATGTTGGGGGTTCAAAGCCACATGCGCATGGCCTGTAGCAAAAACTGCAAGCGTGCCCGTGTAGGCAGGCAACGTTCTTGAACCACAAACAGCAATAAGTCCGGGAATGGTTTTGTCACGCGATTTCGCATCCGGGTTTGTCGCCTTGATAGCATTGGCCAAACGACATGCTGACTGAAAGAGTTCAGTATACGTCCATGTTTCGTTACCGATTTCCAGAGCCACATGGTTTGGATGCTGATGACACGCCAGATGAAACCCGTGAAATGGCGTTTGGGAAGAGAAAAATATTTCAGGGTTATGGGTGTTCATGATAAAACTCTTTATCTGCGCTATGAGTTTTACCTTAACGTAAGTTCGTTAAATATCTATAAAATCCAAGTTTAACCTATTAAGTCCAGCCTTAAGAACGGGTTGACCAAGTAAAGTGTCACAACCCGTTAACAGGCACTTTCAACACTGGGTTTCCGGCTTCATCCTTTGGCACTTCACCTGCTCTCATATTGACCTGTAATGAGGGAATGATGAGTTTTGGCATGGCTAGTTGTGCGTCTCGTTCAGTCCTGAACTTCACGAAGTCCTCTTTTGACTTGCCACCGCCAACATGAATGTTGTGCGCCTTTTCATCTGCGACGGTTGTTTCCCATTTGATATCCCGACCGTTAGGTCCGTAGTCATGGCACATAAACAGACGGGTTTCATCCGGCAGGGAAAGAACCTTCATAATGGAATCGTAAAGCTCTTCTGCGCTACCACCCGGGAAATCACATCGTGCAGATCCGCCATCAGGCATGAATAATGTGTCCCCCACAAAAGCCGCGTCCCCCATAACATGAACCATGCATGCAGGTGTGTGGCCCGGAGTGTAAATCGTGAAGCAATTCATATTGCCAATTTTATAGATGTTCCCATCCTCAAAGAGAGCATCGAACTGGCTGCCATCTCGCTGAAATTCGGTTCCTTCGTTGAAGATTTTTCCAAAGACATCCTGAATGACCGTAATCTTTGAGCCAACGCCGATTTTTCCACCCAGTCTTTCCTGAATGTAAGGTGCTGCACTCAAGTGATCAGCGTGTACGTGGGTTTCGATTATCCACTCAAGATTTAACTCACGCGCCTGTATTTGACGGATTAATTCATCGGCATGATCAAAGGTTATTCTGCCAGCTGCATAATCAATATCCATGACGCTATCAATGATAGCGCAAGAATTGCTGTCAGGATCCTTTACGATATAGCTTATAGTATTTGTCTGCTCATCAAAGAATGCTTGAACATCTGGTTTAGTGGCCAAGTCTACAGGATAATCAGTCATTTGTTTACTCCTATTCCGACGTGAATGTTCAGGCTGGCTTTTGGGTGCCGGGTGTCAGGTTGATGGCTCTGCGCAAGAAAATTCCAATTCCCACTGCTACGAGAAACAACAAGACCTCCCAGCGTCCGGTTCCCAATGCTGGAATTGCTGCGCCTGGACAAAACCCGGCAACACCCCATCCAACTCCAAAGAGTGCGGAGCCAACTACGAGGTCTTTATCAATTAGCGTAGCGGATGGAATATCGAAGCTTTCCGCAAAAAGCGGTTTGGTTCTTTTCCATACCATTCGATAACCGAAAAAAGTGACAAGCAAAGCTCCTCCCATTACAAAGGCAAGACTGGGGTCCCACGTTCCTGCAACATCGAAAAAGTTTAAAACCTTGGCAGGATCCATCATGCCTGAAAGCGCAATGCCTATGCCAAATACTAGTCCAGTGAGAAGAGCAAATAATAATCGCATGATCTTATCCTCCAAACACGTGACGAAGCAGAAACACGGTGATTGCAGCAGTCGTCATAAATATTGGCACTGCAACAAGCGAACGAACCGACAACCTCGACAAGCCGCAAACACCATGCCCTGATGTGCATCCTGAACCAAGACTGGCACCAAACCCTACAATAATACCACCGATGATAATCATGGCTGGGGAAATCGGTACATTCACTTCCGGCATTTCACCTGTTACAGCCAAAATCGCCAAAGGTGCGAGTATCATTCCTGCAACCATGAAAAGTCGCCACGATCTCTCATCGTTATTCTCCGCAAAGATCAAGCCACTCATAATGCCGGTTGCACCTAGAATTCGGCCTAGTCCAACCATTAGCAAAACGGCGCCCAGACCAATTGCAAGACCGCCTGCAAATGACATTCCTGGCGTAAAGGGTGTTATTACTGTTTCCATCTCAAATCCCCGCATCAAATGAAGTATTTCAGATTTGGCTCAAGACTGATTGGCAAATCTGCGTTAGTCCAAGTATGCCGTATAAGTCAGGGCATATACAAGTCCTGTCACCTTAATGAAAAGACGTCAGTGACATT
>CALDZZ010000105.1 GCA_937944075.1 uncultured Rhizobiaceae group bacterium | reverse complement strand
CGCGACCTGTATTCCCGATCCTTGCAGAAGATGGAATGGCACCAAGGGGCCATGATAGTGTATCAACCTGTAGACCGCGGCCATGCGCAAGTTTTCCAACTTGCAAAGCGAGAGAATAATTTCCCTTGCGCTCTGCATCAGCAGAGAGAATGGCGATCTCTCCAGGTGACTTCAACATCAGGGCCAAATGCCTGTAAAGGCCATCAGCCCGCCAGCCAGAACCAATCCCTTCAAGGCGCTTGATTGCACGAACCAACTCCCGCGACTTGTATCGGTTGCGGTCATCCGTGGTTGGTTTTGCCCGTTTGATACTTAATTTTTTTACACCAAGTTTCATGGCAGCCAGTTGGCCATAATACGTGCCTGCATGGTGAGCCGCCTTGCGGTAGTGAGCAGTAGCGTTCTCACCCTTTGAGGCACGAGCTAGCCAGTAATGTCCACGAGCCTGACTGATAGGCCGTGTTGCATGCTCAAGAAGTCTTCTGAAATGCCTGCGTGCTGTTGTTGCATCATTGAGAAAGCGCAAGGCATACCAACCGGAATGAAACTCGGCATCGATGATGTCACTTGCAGACCTGGCTGAGTGTTGTGAAGCAATTCGGTAAGCAAGTTTCGGTTTTCCAAGTTCGAGCATTTCACGACTTACAACACGGCGTTCAACCCACCATTCATCCGGATCAATCAATAAATTCTGATCACGTGGTGCCTGCAGTAAAAGATTGGCTGCTTTTGTATAGTTGCCGGATCGCCTTGCATGTTCAATGCGGGCGAAAAGATAGCCTACATCACGTTTGGATGAAGCAGCAACAGATTCAAGCAGTCTTCCGGCATTGCTCTGTTTTCGGATAACAGCACTTCTTGCTTTAGCCAGACTAAACTGACCTGTTTTATTGGCAACACGCTCAGCTGCGCTGATACGGTCATTATATAACAGTTTATGCATGCGTTGGCGGTGGTCTGCTTGCGTGAGGACACTTCCAACCTTGTTGAGAATTTCTGTTTCAGTTTTTTTGTCCAGCGTCTCATTACGCCAGAAAGGTGCAATGATGCGGTTGGCCTTTGTGGATTGCCCGGATTGCAGATAGGCACGCGACAATAAAATTGCACCATCTACTGTTACAGGCTTCCGGTTTCCAAAAAGACTGATAATCCTGGAAGGGGCCAGGTTTTCCCTTGAAAGCGCTCGTTCAGCATTTCGGCTCATGGTTTTTTGACCGGGCCAGTGAGCAAGGTCGCGTGCAATGCTTGAAATTTCGCCGGAGCGAATACCTTTTTTGCCGGAAACAGCAATTGACCAAGCCAGTATTTTTCGGTCCAGGCTTCCAGGTGGCATGCCTGCACGTATGCCCAAAGCCCTGGTGACATCGCTTTTTCTCAAGGCTTCCAAGCCTTGTTTCAAACTGCCGTTTATGGGAGATGCATGGTTTTTCTGGCCTGAACTGACAAGAGATATATCAAGTGGTTTCGCCTGAATGGCGCCAGTAAATCTGTAGTCTGGCCGCGCAGTCGGAATAGCAATTTTGTGATTGTTGATGAGCAACCCGATATCAAGTGCATTGACGGATTGCGCACCTGCAAAACCTGCAATTGACATGCCGGATAAAACAAAAGCCTTGAGGAGTGTGTTCACGTCCATTTTCCCATTTGAGAATTTCCTGAATGGATAAAAGCTCAAAGTGATGAAAATAGGATGAACAAATCTTTAAATTTGGCTCTCACTAGCATCAATGCTTGCGTGATCATGACTAGATGGATAATGTCCGTGGAGTTTTGATAATTCTTGTGAGTATTTCGGAGTTTACAATGTTTAAAGGTTCTATGACAGCGCTTATTACACCATTTGATGCAAATGGCGGGATAGATGAAAAAGCGTTTCGTGATATCGTGGAATGGCAGATTCAGGAAGGCAGTCATGGTCTTGTTCCGGTAGGAACAACGGGTGAATCACCTACATTGACGCATGAAGAGCATAAACGCGTTGTAGAACTTTGTATTGAAGTGGCAAACAAGCGTGTGCCTGTGATAGCAGGTGCAGGCTCAAACAATACTGCAGAATCCATTGATTTCGTTGAACATGCCGAAAAGGCTGGTGCCGATGGGGTATTGGTCGTGACACCTTATTATAACAAACCCAGTCAGCGCGGCCTGAAAGCACATTTCGGTGCAGTTGCTGCTGCAACCAAATTGCCTTTGATCATCTACAACATTCCAGGCCGTTCCATTATCGACATGAGCGTTGAAACCATGGCTGAACTGTTTAAAGAGCATGATAATATCATTGGTCTTAAAGATGCGACGGGTGATCTGAGCAGACCTTCAAAACAGCGCCATACGGTAGGCAAGGATTTTGTCCAATTGTCAGGTGAGGACATGACGGCAATCGGGTTTAATGCTCAGGGCGGCGTGGGATGCATCTCGGTTACGGCAAACGTCGCGCCACGTCTTTGTGCACAAATGCAGGAAGCAGCCTTGTCTGGAGATTTTGACAAGGCACTGGAAGTGCAGGATAAACTAATTCCACTCCATCATGCCCTGTTTGTTGAGCCTAATCCTGGCGCCGCAAAATTCGCACTTTCACTGATGGGGAAGTGTGAAAACATTCAACGTTCACCGCTAGTGCCGATTGAAGCTTCAACTGAAGCCATTGTGCGTGATGCCTTGGTGCACGCAGGTCTTGTAAATTAAAGTGAAAAGGCTTCGCATCTAGGAAATGGCACCCAAAAAAAAGGACAATTCCACAAATCAACTCATAGCTGACAACCGTAAGGCACGTCACAATTACGAGTATATCGAAACCTATGAGGCCGGATTAATGTTGACGGGGACAGAGGTCAAGTCCCTGCGCAACGGCCAGGCCAACATCGCCGAAAGTTACGCCACTGAGGAAAACGGCGAAATCTGGCTGATTAACAGCTACATTCCGGAATACCTTGAAGGCAATCGCAACAATCACAATCCCAGGCGCCACAGAAAACTTCTTCTACACAAGAAGGAGATGTCCAAACTCATGATTGGCGTTCAGCGCGAAGGCATGACGATTGTACCAAATCGCCTATACTTCAATGATCGTGGAATAGCCAAACTTCAGATCGCGCTTGCTAAAGGACGTCAGGCCCATGATAAAAGACAAGTTGCCAAAAAACGTGACTGGGACAGGGAAAAGTCCAGGTTGATGCGCGAAAAAGGGTAGGGCATGCACCCCAATAATCACTTTCGTAAGCGGTCGCAAAAAGAGAATATAGAATTCGCCAGAGAGCGCTCTTTCGGAACGCTTGCAATCAATGCGGATGACGGGCCTTTACTCAGCCATATCCCTTTTCTGTTGAATGAAGATGCGACAGAACTGGAATTACACCTAGTGCGTTCAAATCCGATAGTAGGAATGCTTGAGCAGCAGGTGAACGCAGTCATGTCAGTTGCTGGCGGAGACGCTTATGTTTCGCCGGACTGGTATGAGATCAACGATCAGGTTCCGAC
>CALDZZ010000104.1 GCA_937944075.1 uncultured Rhizobiaceae group bacterium | reverse complement strand
ATGGCGAGTTAAATCGAATTGCAGTTACGAACGGGCCTGGAAGTTTTACCGGAGTACGTGTTGGCATGGCCGTTGCAAGAGGGTTTTCCCTTTCAATGGGCATTCCCTGCATTGGGGTTTCAACGCTTGATGCATGCGAGGCGAAAGTCGTCGATCATAAGGGTCATTTGATAACCTTGCTGGATGCAAAAAGAGGACAGCTTTATTACAAGATCAGGGGTGAGAAACCAGCCATTGCTACCTGCAATGAACTGGAAACGGCACTGAATGGCAAAAACTATTCTGCATGTGGTGCAGGGGTATCCATCCTGAATGAACACTCCAATCTTGCGTTACCCGTCCTCCACACGGATTCTGCGCCGGAGATTGAACGTGTCGCAAGACTTGCAGCGCAACGACTGGAGGGTTCTCGACCACCCGAACCCTTGTATCTGCGCGAAGCGGACGCAAAGGTACAGACCGGTTTTGCACTGGATCGAGCGTAATGTTCACATTATTCAATGCCTTCATGAAGGGTTACTTCTCCGACATCGACATAACGATACTGCCGGCAACCAAATCTGATTTGCCTGTCTTGTCAAAAATACATGCTGCCAGTTTCAGGCATGGATGGAGTGATGGTGATTTGGAGAAAATGCTTTCCAACAAAACCTACACTTCCTTTGTCGCGCATCCTCCAAAAACCAGGAACAGTAAACCGCTTGGGTTTGTTTTTGTCAGAGTGATAGCCGATGAGGCCGAAATCATCACAATTGCCACCAGTCCACAGGCAAGGCGTAAGGGAGTTGGCAGTCAATTGATGCGTTCTGTGATCCGCTGGCTTGAATACGATCGCTGCAAAAAACTGTTTCTGGAAGTTGATGAAACAAACAACGCTGCAATCAGCCTTTACCGACAGCTTGGATTTAAACCAATTGGGGAGCGTGTCGGCTACTATGAAAACAAGGCGAATGAAAAGTCCACCCGGTCGGCCGCGCTTGTCATGCAGTTGGAACTTGGGTAGAGGATAGATAAACCAAAGCAAAGCCTTGAGGGTTACAAGACAAATGGTCATGTCACTGGAAAAACGATGCAGCGAAAAAGGCTTGCGCATGACTGGTCAGCGCCGGGTCATTGCCAAGGTGCTTGAAGACGCAGATGACCACCCCGACGTTGAAGAAATGTATAACCGGGCTTCTGCAATTGATGACAACATATCCATCGCCACGGTTTATCGCACTGTAAAATTGCTTGAAGAAACCGGCATTATTGAAAGACACGAGTTTCGCGACGGCCGCGCCCGTTATGAAATAGTCGCTGATAATCACCACGACCATCTGATTGACCTTAAAACCGGGAATGTGATTGAGTTTGAAAGCGAGGAAATTGAAGCCTTGCAAGAAAAAATAGCGAGAAAACTCGGCTATAAACTGGTCGATCACAGGCTGGAGCTGTATGGCATTCCCCTCGACAAGGACAGCAAGAAAAACTGATGGCGAGAGTGCGGCTCATTTTTGTAATTCTTGCCCTGGCAATAATAACCCTCATCATGGCACCTCTCCAATGGGTGGCAATCAAGTTCAACCTCGGGCTGGCCAGAAAACTGCCGATGTGGTGGCACAAGATAGCAGTCTGGCTTGTTGGCATGAGGGTGCGTGTATCAGGAAACATACCCGCACAACGACCATTGATGCTGGTTTCAAACCATATTTCATGGGTCGATATTCCGGTGCTGGGGAGTGTGATGGAACTCTCCTTCATTGCCAAAAGTGAAGTAAATGAAATGCCGGGTGCAAATCTGTTGTCGCGATTGCAAAGAACAATCTACGTTGTGCGGGAGCAGAAGAGAAAAGCAGGCGAACAGGCACAGGAAGTTACAAGACGCATGCTGGAAGGGGATGCCATTGTTTTGTTCGGGGAAGGGACAACCCATGACGGTAACCGCATCGGCGAATTCAAGAGTGCGCTCATGGGTGCTGCGCAATATGCATTGAAAGAAGATGCTGTCGACAGTGTATTAATCCAGCCGGTCTCGATTGCCTATACACACCTGCACGGCATGCCAATGGGGCGCTATGTTCGAGCCCAGGCCGCATGGTATGGAGACATGAAGTTGGGCGGTCACGCCATCAATATCATGTTGCAGGGTGCGTGGGATGTTGAGGTCATCTTTGGAGAGCCTGTGGTATTTGATGAAAATTCCAATCGCCGACAAGTAACCAAACAGATACAGGCCGAAGTGCGAAACAATTTTTTAAATACACTTCACAGGCGTCACAATGAAGTTGCAAAGGCGGACTAAAGACTCTGCTTTCAATTTGACTGAAAACACATTAAAACGCGACAAATCCTATTCATGATGAGTGCCAAAAATGGTTGAAAAGCTCGAAGAGCCCAAAAAGGTTTTTGTAAAAACCTATGGATGTCAGATGAACGTCTATGATTCAAACCGCATGGAAGATGCGCTTGAACAGGATGGCTATGAGCGCACGGCCAACATGGAAGAGGCTGACCTCGTGTTGCTGAATACATGTCACATCCGCGAGAAGGCAGCTGAAAAGGTTTACTCAGAAGTAGGCCGTATCCGAAAGCTAAAAGAAAGGCGTGCCGATACAAACCGCCCGATGACCATTGGCATCACAGGCTGTGTAGCACAGGCGGAAGGTGCGGAGATCATGAAGCGTGCCAAGGCTGTTGATCTTGTGGCTGGACCACAAACCTATCACCGCATTGCCGATATTGTTAATCGGGCCGAGCAGGGTGAGAAGCCTGTTGAGACCGAGTTTGAAATTGAGGAAAAATTCGCAAAGCTACCGGTTGCAACCCATAAGCAGGTGCAGGCGCGTGGTGTCGCCTCGTTTCTGACCGTACAGGAGGGCTGTGACAAGTTTTGCACTTTTTGTGTTGTTCCATACACGCGTGGTGCTGAAGTTTCTCGCAGTGTAAATCAGATCATTGACGAAGCCAGGGGCATGGTTGATGCCGGCGTCAGGGAAGTCACGCTTCTGGGCCAGAATGTAAATGCCTGGCATGGCGTGGGTGAGGATGGTCGCGAGTGGGGGCTGGGTGAGCTTTTGCATGGCCTTGCAAGCATGGAAGGGCTAGAGCGCCTCAGATATACAACATCGCATCCTGTCGATATGGATGAAAGCCTGATTAACGCTCACCGTGAACTGGACTGCCTGATGCCATATCTGCATTTGCCGATACAGGCAGGTTCCGACAAAATTCTGAAGGCAATGAACCGCCATCATACGGTTTCCGATTATATGCATATCATCGAACGCATGCGCGAGGCACGTCCTGATATGGCAATTTCCGGTGACTTCATTGTTGGGTTTCCTGGTGAAACGGATGAGGATTTTGAAGAGACACTCAAGGTTGTGCGTGCTGTTAAATATGCGTCTGCATTTTCCTTCAAATATTCAACCAGACCAGGTACTCCAGGCGCTGACATGGAAAACCAGGTTCCCGAAGAGGTGAAGTCAGAGAGATTGAGGCAATTGCAGGACCTGTTGAATGAACAGCAGGTTGAGTTCAATCGTACTTGCATAGGCCGAAAAATGGATATTCTTCTTGAAAAGAAGGGGCGCCGTGAAGGGCAGTTGATTGGCCGTTCGCCATGGCTGCAATCTGTAATTGTGGATGATATGCTTGGCAAACCTGGTGATATCATTCATGTTGAGATAACGGATGCAGCACCCAATAGTCTGAACGCAGTGGCTGCGCAAAAGGAAACCTGATTGACTGACACGAATGAACACTCGGCAGAGTTTGAGCACATTGCCCTTGAATTCAAGGACAATGCACTCGCCTCACAGCTTTTTGGTCAATATGACCAACATCTCGCAATGCTGGAGCAACAACTGGATATTGAGGCGGTTGCCCGTGGTAATGAGGTTAATCTGAAGGGCGAAAGTACAGCCATCAGGCAAGCCCGCGTTGCACTTGAACATTTGTATGCCAGACTTGAAACGGGTGACACGGTTGAACAGGGCGATGTTGATGGTGCCATACGAATGGCGGCAGCCGATAACCAGCTCTCACTGCCCGGCACTGAAAAAACATCAATGCTTTCGATGGCAAAAATTGGCACCCGAAAAAAAGTAATCCAGGCAAGAACCCCGACACAGGATGCCTATATCAGGGCAATGGACCGATCGGAACTTGTCTTTGGTGTTGGTCCTGCGGGCACTGGCAAGACCTACCTTGCTGTTGCATATGCAGCAGCGCTCATGGAACGTGGTGCAATTGACCGGATTATTCTTTCCCGGCCGGCGGTTGAAGCGGGTGAACGCCTTGGCTTTTTGCCAGGTGACATGAAAGACAAGGTAGACCCTTATCTACGCCCCTTGTATGACGCGCTATATGACATGATCCCGGGTGAACAAGTGGAACGTGCGCTTACAGCTGGCACGATCGAGATTGCGCCCCTTGCCTTCATGCGCGGGCGGACGCTTGCCAATGCGGCGGTTATTCTGGATGAAGCGCAAAATACAACTTCCATGCAGATGAAAATGTTCTTGACCCGTCTGGGTGAAAACTCGCGCATGATTGTAACCGGAGATCCCAGTCAGGTGGACTTGCCTGGCGGTGTAAAATCCGGCCTTGTTGAGGCGCTAGATTTGCTTGGCGGCATCAAGGGCGTTTCCAAAATCAGGTTTAGCGCAAAAGACGTTGTCCGCCACAGGCTGGTGGCAGAAATCGTAAATGCCTATGATGACGTCTTGCGCAAAAAGAAAAATTCAAATGATACCAAGGATTGATCTTTCCCTGGAAGATAATGTTCAAGTTGATGAAACGGCAATGCTTGCAAGGTTTGTTCATGTGCTGCATGAGGCTGTTCGGATTGGGGCACTCAAGTTTCCAAAGGAAGCAGAGTTAAGCCTGGTTCTGGCAGGAGACAAAACCCTCCAATCGCTCAACAGTGAGTGGCGGGACAAAGACAAGCCTACCAATGTCTTGTCTTTTCCGGGCGACGACATTGAGGTTGGACAGGAAGCCGGCATCATGCTGGGAGACATCATTATTTCACTTGAAACAACAAAACGGGAAGCTGATCTTGAAAACAAGTCTTTTAACGACCATTTAAGTCATCTACTGATTCACGGTTTTTTACATCTTTTCGGATATGATCATGAAACAGATAGAGAGGCTTTTGAAATGGAAAGTCTTGAAATCAGGATTCTGGATGAACTTGGCATTGCCAACCCTTATGAAGATGAACAATACCCATGAGTGAAAATGCTCACCCCCCTATAGAAGACACAAGCGCTGATTTGGTTGATGAAGATCAACTGGAGCCTGGCAAGTCGCTCGTTCCCATTGAGGAAACGGATGGCCGAAGCAAGGTCGATTATCTGTTTTCCTGGGTTTACAGCATCTTTGGACGCAAGAAAAATGGTGCCACAATCCGCGAGGATCTTGAGGACGCGTTGCTCGAAGGGCAGGGCATTGCCGAGGGTTTCTCGCTGGATGAACGCAATATGCTCACCAGCATTCTGCGGTTGCGTGATGTGCGTGTTCAGGATCTCATGGTTCCCCGTGGCGACATCATGGCGGTTACTGAAGATATTACGCTTGCCGAACTTCTGAAAATTTTTGAAGAGTCCGGTCATTCGCGCATGCCGGTCTATGGTGAAACGCTTGATGACCCAAAGGGCATGGTTCATATCCGAGACGTTGTTGCCCATATTACAAAAACATCGTCCCTCACAAAGGCAGAAGCTGCCAAGCGAAAAACCAAACTCCCGGCCAATCTGGATTTTAAGAAAGTCAGTCTTGCAAAACCCATATCAAGCCTGAAACTGTTACGAGAAGTTATGTTTGTGCCGCCTTCCATGGGCGCAAGAGAGCTCATGGCACGCATGCAGGCAGACAGGAAACAGATTGCGCTGGTTATTGATGAATACGGCGGCACTGACGGCCTTGTTACCCTCGAAGACATTGTTGAGGAAATTGTTGGTGAAATCGAGGATGAGCATGACGATGAAGACGTGCTGATCAAGGACAAGGGTGATGGTACGTTCATTTGTGATGCCAAGGCAGAGCTTGATGATATCCGTGAATTGCTTGGTGATGAATTTGTCTTTGGTGAACATGAAGAGGATATCGACACCATTGGTGGCTTGATATTCGATATCACCGGACGAGTGCCTGTAAGGGGTGAGGTAATCAGTAACAACGGGTTTGAGTTCAGGATTCTTGCAGCCGATCCGCGCAGGATCAAACGGGTTGAATTGCTGAAATCATCAAGGCGCCGCGTAAAACGCATTTAGATTTGGTGCCGTCGACAGTGGACTGCATCTATCTGCATGGATATCCCCCAAATGCTATGTTCCAACCCTTATCAGCGGATTCCCATTTGTCTCCCTATCGGCTAAGCATATAGCAAGACTTGGTTTGATTCGGTTCTTGCTAAAGAACCATCTTGGGGGATGTTATTATTAATCGCTTAATATCAAACATAGAGGATCTAGCTGGCTGGTTGATATTGCTATCCGGTTGGCGCAGATATGGTATTGCCTTTTTGGCAGGGCTCATTTCAGCCCTGGCCATGCCGCCGTTTGATCTCGTGTTTGTTCTGTTTTTTACGTTCCCTGTTCTGATATGGTTGATGGATGGTGCCGCCAGCGAACCCTCCAGTGGAATTTTCTCCAAACTGATGGATGGTTTCAGGCCCGGGTTTTTCTTTGGTTTCGGATATTTCTTTGCAGGTCTTTGGTGGATTGGAAATGCTTTTCTTGTTGAGGCAGAAGATTTTCTTTGGGCCTTGCCAATAGCCATTATTGCAGTTCCCTTCGCACTATCACTGTTTTGGGGATGCGCAACGGCGCTTGCCAGAATTTTTTGGTCAGACAATGCAGGGCGTTTGTTCACACTTGCTGCCAGCTTTACCTTGTTTGAATACTTGCGCGGTTTTGTTGCGACCGGTCTGCCCTGGAACCCGATCAGTGGGGCAGCCTATTTCACACCCTTGATGATGCAGTCAGCCTCTGTGCTGGGCATCTATGCGATGACAGCCTTTGCGGTCTTTGCCTTTTCGACGGCAGCCGTCATTGTGCCCGGGATTAACAATCAGGGTAAAACGCGCAAACTGATCTTTACGTTGTCAGCTGTATTTTTAATTGCGCACGTCAGCTTCGGAATAGTTCGCCTGCAAAATGCCAGCCAGGATTTCGTACCGGAAGTGGCTTTGCGGCTTGTTCAGCCAAACATTGATCAACGATTCAAATTCGACAAGGAACGGGAAGAGGAAAACTTTCAGGTCTATATGGATTTATCTAGCGGTGCTGGAAAAGATATAGACAAGGAAGGCCTGTCGGGAACAACGCACCTGATTTGGCCAGAGTCTGTTTTCCCGTACTTGCTGACACAACGTCGTGACACACTCGCTTCAATTGGTGCCATGTTGCCTGAGGGAACCAGTCTCCTGACCGGTGCAGCGCGCGCAGAGGCTGCCACATCAGGTGGCGAAGGATTTGTCTTCAATTCAATCTATATCATCAATGATGAGGGAGAGATTGTGTCTGCTGCTGACAAGACACATCTTGTGCCATTTGGTGAGTATGTTCCGTTTCAACATGTGGCTGATATTCTGGGCATAGAGCAACTGGCAAATCAGGATGGTGGCTTTGAAGCAGGCAGTTCGCGCAAACTGTTATCAACCGGTATCGGGCCAAAGATATTGGCACTCATTTGCTACGAAATCATATTTTCCGGAGATTTGTGGAATGACGATGAAAGACCGGGCTGGATCATGAATCTGACCAATGATGCCTGGTTCGGAAATACCCCGGGCCCCTATCAGCATTTAAGACAATCGGTCTTGCGTGGCGTTGAAGAAGGCCTGCCTGTGGTAAGAGTGGCAAACTCCGGAATATCGGGTGTCTATGATGCCTACGGCAGAAAGCTTGATGAACTACCCCTTGGAGAGTCCGGGATAATTGATTCAAAACTGCCGGTCGCCCTGAAGCCAACACTGTTCAAGGCATGGAACGGACTTCTGCACTGGATTGTCATGGGCGGGTTCTTTTTGATTGGCCTGATTTCCCTGAGAAGTAGAAACTGAACAAGTGCAAAACAGACTACGCAAAAGCTGCGTATTGTCATTTGTATATTTTTTTTGTATGGCTGTTTTACCAACTTTGGGGGGATGAATAGGAGCTAAGTTGGTTGGGTTTATTTTATTAACCAGGCTCCAGGGCGTTGAACATTGGCAGAAAAGAAAAAAATTCCACATCCTATTGATGCACACGTAGGCATGCGTGTGCGATTGAAAAGAACCATGCTCGATTTAAGCCAGGAAAAGCTGGGCGAGAAGTTGGGAATTACTTTTCAGCAGGTTCAA
>CALDZZ010000103.1 GCA_937944075.1 uncultured Rhizobiaceae group bacterium | reverse complement strand
CTTTCAATTTCTGACGTTGATTTTCCGTCTTGCGATATCTCTGTCCATGTAATTGACGTGTCAATTTCCTGTGTGGTTTTTTCCATGTCCAGTCTCAAGGCAAAGTCCTTGCTCTCTGCCATGAGCCGATTTCTTTCTGCTTCTTGCAAATGCCTTTCAAGGCCTGGATACAGGGGTGATCCGTCCGGGTCTCGTGGCCACTCACCGTGGGCTGTTTCCCTGGTTCGTATCAGTTTCTTGATTTCGCTTCTGCTCAGAAAGGAAGGGTACACCAGGTTTTGTGCGTCCAGCTCCTTCAAGGCTTCGCGGTATTCTTCAAAATGTCGGGATTGATGCCTTGGCTCTTCATCCCATTCAAAGCCTATCCATTCTAGGTCATTCAGCATTTGAAGTTCGAGTTCGGGGGTGCAGCGTTGGGTATCAATATCCTCTATTCTCAAAAGGCACTTGCCACCATGGTCCCGAGCCATTTTCAGGTTCAGCAAGGCTGAATAGGCATGGCCAAGATGAAGGTGACCGTTGGGACTGGGTGCAAATCTGAAGGTGGGCTGGTTCATGTCAAACCCTCATACGAAACTTTGCGGGTCGATATCCGTTTGTACCCGGATATTGCCACGCGGTTTCGGACCTTCGCGAAACCATGCCCTTAGCCAGTTTTGTACGGCAAAACTGCGTGGTGCGTGAACCAGCATGCGAAAACGATACCTGCCTCTTACAAGTGAAAGCGGTGCTTCTGCAGGCCCAAGGACGCGAACTTCCTTTGATGCCGGGCAGGCTTGTCTCAAGGCACGCGCGTAAGTTTCGGTTTCCCGTCTGTCACGGCCAGATATGATTATTGCCGCCAATCTTCCAAAAGGTGGCAGTGAGGACAGCCTTCGTGCATCTATTTCCCGTTCATAAAAGGCTTCACTGTCAGCAGCTTTGATGGCGGAAATGACGGGATGTTCAGGTTGGTAGCTTTGAAGCAATCCCTGGCTTTTGCCGCCAGCACGCCCCGCTCTGCCGGTGACCTGATGCAAAAGCTGAAACGTGCGCTCTGCTGCACGCGGATCTCCGTTTGCAAGGCCAAGGTCTGCATCCACAACGCCAACAAGGGTCATCAAAGGGAAGTTGTGACCTTTCGCAACCAATTGCGTTCCGATGATGATATCGGCTTCCCCTTTTGCGATGGCATCCAGTTCTAGCCGCATGCGTTTCATGCCGCCTGCCATGTCGGAGGAAAGGATGATGGTTCTTGCATCCGGAAAGGCTTCTATAATTTCTTCCCCCAGGCGCTCAACTCCGGGTCCGCAGGCAACCAGATGGTCAAGCGTCCCGCATTCGGGGCATGCCTCAGGCGTTGGGTGACTGTCGCCACAATGGTGGCATTGGAGTGTTTTGCGGAAACGGTGCTCAACCAGCCAGGCTGAACAGTTCCTGCATTCAAAGCGATGGCCACAAACACGGCAAAGGGTGAGCGGTGCATAACCCCTTCGGTTGAGAAACAGCAGGGCCTGTTCCTTGCGGGCGATTGTCTCTTCAATGTTTTTGATCAAAAGCGGGGAAATAAATTTGCCGCGTGCCGGCGGATGTTTGCGCATGTCGATGACATCAAGATCAGGCAACACTGCATTGCCGTACCGTGCGTCCATTTTCAAATAGGTATAACGCTCCAGTTGCGCATTCACGCGTGTTTCTATGGCAGGTGTTGCAGAACAAAGAATGACAGGAAGGTTTTCAATCTGGCCACGCACAACTGCCATGTCGCGAGCATTGTAGAAAACACGGTCTTCCTGCTTGTATGCCAGGTCGTGTTCTTCATCGACAATGATAAGACCCAGATTATCAAAGGGGAGAAAGAGGGAAGAGCGTGCACCGGCAACGACCTGTAATTCTCCGGTTTTTATTTGTCGCCAGGTTTTTTCGCGTGCCTTTGGAGCAAGTTCAGAATGCCACTCTGCCGGTCGCGCACCAAAGCGTTGTTCAAATCGCTCCAAAAAGGAAGAGGTAAGGGCGATTTCAGGTAAAAGCACGAGCGCCTGTTTTCCTTGCGCAAAACATTCAGCCAGAGCTTCGAAATAGACTTCCGTTTTACCAGAGCCTGTGATGCCTTCCAGAAGTGCTGCGCCTGCAACGCCTGATTTTACAATAGCTCGCAGTTCATCAGCTTTCTTGCGCTGATCAGGTGTCAATTCAACGGTGCCATAGGTGCTGTCTGGTTTTGGAAAGAGCGGTTGGGGCAGGAGTTCGACAGTTTCCATTACACCCTGTTTGGCAAGGCCATCAATGACAGAGGGGGTAACCCCTGCGGCATGGGCCAATCCGGACTTGGTCCATGAGAGGCCGTGATTTGCAAACTCCATTACCTGCTTTCTGGCAGGGGTCACTCGTTCAGGTTGTCTTTGTGTGAAAGACAGACCTTCAAGGGGTGCTTCCGGTTCCAATGCTGTTGGTACACGAAGAACCATCTTGAGCACCATGCCGGGGTGGGAAACCGTATAGCCTGCGACCCATTCAATGAACTTGCGCATTTCGGCTTTCATGGGAGGGCATGCAAATTTGGAAATAACGTGGCGCAATTTCTTGGGGTCAATCTCATTGTCCTGCCTGTCCCAGACTACAGCTGCCACCTCACGGGTGCCTAGGGGCACCTGCACGTAGTCTCCCGGTTGCAGCTCCATGCCATCAGGCACGCCATAGCTATAGGCCCCATCGGTCGGGATGGGCAGCAGGACCGAGACGGTTTTTTGTTCAAAGCCGGGTAATGACAAATTAAACTTTCAAAAATCTGGTAAAGTGCTGTATGGAGTTAAACAGATAACATTGAATACAAATATGCATATAAAGGTCAGAACGCCATGAAATTTTTTGTTGATACTGCAGATGTGGATGAAATCCGTGAATTGGCTGATACTGGCTTGCTGGATGGGGTTACAACCAATCCTTCGCTCATCATGAAATCCGGGCGTGATATCATGGAAGTCACCAAAGAAATCTGTGGCCTGACCGATGGTCCTGTTTCTGCTGAAGTTACTGCCATGGATTATGACGGCATGATGAAGGAAGCGGCAGTGCTAGCTGAAATTGCAGATAACGTTTGCATCAAACTGCCGCTCACGATGGATGGCCTGAAAGCCTGCAAGGCGCTGACCAGTGCAGGCCACCAAACCAACGTAACGCTCTGCTTCTCGGCCACCCAAGCACTGATGGCAGCCAAGGCTGGTGCAACGTTTATTTCCCCGTTCATTGGTCGTCTGGACGATATGGGCATCGATGGCATGGAACTGATCGAAGACATTCGCACGATTTACGATAATTACGGCTACGACACACAAATCCTGGCCGCCTCCATCCGCACCGTGAACCACGTCAAAGACTCAGCCATAGCCGGCGCAGACGTGGCGACCATCCCGCCATCGACTTTGAAAGCGCTGGTCAAACACCCGCTGACGGATAAGGGTCTCGATGCGTTTATGGCTGATTGGGCGAAGACCGGGCAAAGTATTGGGTAGTGGGTCATCTAAACTTGCGTCTGTAAGTGCCGAATAGCAGCTGTTCTCAGCACTTTATGAGTTTTTGTGGAGATTGCTGAGACATTTTAACGCCGGTAAAATTCATGAAAATATACATGATTCTGCACAATCCAATATTACAAGGTTATGTGAGGCGTTTGTACAGATAGAGCGTTTGGTAATCAACGCGCCTCATAATTATCGAGTGATAAATCAAAAAATTTTCAACTCTAAAAATGGACCTATAAAATTTTTAAATTCAGAAAACCTAGAAGTTCTTATTAACAGGTTTTATGAGAATTTAGATTATTATAATCACATGGATTCATTAGAAGCATTTGAAGTTGACGAACAAGATAAAAACCTAATGAAAGCTTTTAGCAATTGTGGGTTTGCTACCATGCTGACCAATGAAAAATTTTTTGTGGAATGAGCCTGCGAGAGTTAAACTTCTGCATTTTGAACACTGGGTTTTAGATGAAAACGGAAAAGCTTTTTCCCGTGCTTCCCCAGAAGGCGAAGCCGCTTATTGGTCTAAAAAATACACTTAGTTCAACTTTTTGAACTTTGTTTGTTTTCACCATTCCCTAACCATATCACGCTAACCTTTGGCTATGACCAAAAACCCTGATACAGAACAATTTCTTGTTTTTTGCGTTCCCGAGCTTGCTTGGGAAAAGGAGTTGTGGCTCTCCTGGTGTGCGGATCAGAAGCGGATGTCGCCCAAGACGCTGGATGCTTATGAGCGTGATGTGCGTCAGTTTTTACAATATATAACCGGACATTTTGGTGAGCCTGCCAGCCTTGACAATTTGTCAAATCTCAAGCCGCTGGACATGCGGGGCTTTATGGCCCGCAGGCGGGAAGCAGGCGCCGAGGCTCGCACACTTGGACGCGGGCTAGCGGGCATTCGTTCTTTTGTTCGGTTCTTGGAAAAGAAAGGCCTTGCCAATTCTGCCGGTCTTGCTGCAACGCGTTCTCCCAAACAACCAAAAACCCTGCCCAAGGCATTGCCGGCTTCACAAGCGGTTCGCCTGACAGAGGCACGAGAACACTTGTCTGAAACGCCTTGGATTGCAGCGCGTGATGCAGCAGTGATGACGCTTCTTTATGGCTGTGGCCTTCGCATTGGCGAAGCGCTTTCACTTACGCCAAACATGATGAAATCTGCATCAACAGGCAGCATTCGGGTAACTGGCAAAGGCGGGGTCACGCGGCTTGTGCCGGTTTTGCCGCAAGTGGTGGAGGCGGTTGAGGCTTACCAAAAACTTTGCCCTTATGTGATGGAGGGGGATGATATTCTGTTTCGTGGTGCAAAGGGTGGGGTGCTGCAACCTGCCATTGTACAAAAGACGATGCGGGTTCTGCGCGGTGCGCTGGGCTTGCCTGACAGTGCCACGCCGCACGCACTTCGCCATTCTTTTGCAACTCATTTACTGGCAGGGGGTGGAGATCTGCGCACCATTCAGGAATTATTGGGTCACGCGAGTTTGTCTACCACGCAGATTTATACGAGCGTGGATACCTCAAGGTTGATGGATATTTATGAAAAAGCACACCCGCGTGCCTGAAGATGGACGAATCTTCAGGAATTATTTACCCTGCTGATTCATTCAATATCCAACATTAAGTCCGATAGTGCGGACGATAATATTCGGAGATTCAGAACTTATGCGTTTTCAGACAGTTTGTGACCGTAGCCTTTTGTTGTTTACCCTTATCAAGGTACTGCTGATTGCTGCCTTTTTCTCAGGAGCCATGTTTGCCATGCCGGAAAACGCAAATGCGCAAAGTGAGGCCTCTTGCAAGGGGAACAACTTGCTGCAAACATTGCAGGCAGAAGACAAGCAGGCCTATGATCGCATCATTGCCGAGGCTGGTGAAATCAGAAATTCTGACTCTATTTTCTGGAAAGTGGAAAAAGAAGGGCAAAAACCTTCCTGGTTGTTTGGTACCATGCACATGGCTGATCCGGACATTGCCACCTTGCGTGAGGATGTAAAAAAGGCTGTCCAGGCAAGTGATACACTGGTCATTGAATCGGTTGAAGCGCTTGATCCGGTTGCGGCTCAAAAGGCGATGGGCAGCCTTGCCCATTTGACACTTTTGACCGAGGGAACCTTGAGAGACCTGGTGGAAGATGACCTCGAAGATGAACTGGAAACAGCCGTTACAGCTCGTGGATTGCCAATACAGTTGGCAGACAGAATGCAACCGTGGCTGATTGCAACCACAATCGCCCTGCCAATTTGTGAAATTCAAAGAAAGCAATCAGGTGAGAAAGTGCTTGATGCGGTTTTGGCTGATTATGCAAAAACTTCTGGCAAGGAAATCGCAGGACTTGAGAGCATAGCCGAGCAACTGACTGCATTGGCCTCTATTCCACAGTCCTATCATGTTTCGGCTCTTGAAGAGACCCTGTCTTCCGGTGATCTTGCTGTCGATATGATTGAGACACTCAAGCAAAGCTATCTGGCTGGCAACATGGGTGTTGTATTTCCGCTGATGAAGGAAGTCATGCCCCAGTCCGGCAAGGGCGAAGGTGCCCTGCAGTTGCAGGAAGAGCTGATTGACAAGCGAAATGTAACCATGGCGGAACGTTCAGAACCGATTTTGAAATCAGGCTCCGCCTTTATTGCCGTGGGCGCGCTACATTTGCCGGGTGAAACCGGTCTGGTGAAGCTGCTACGCGACAAGGGCTATAGCGTTACTGCCATAAAATAATACGAACTGTTGATACGCTATTTACTCGAATTCGGAAGTGAATTCATGTATAGGCTACCTTCATTCACATGAAGGTTTGGCATGTCACGTTTTATTTTATCATTTTTGGTTTTCCTTGTTGTTTGTCTTGCCGGGGTGTCCGGTAAAACGGCTTTTGCACAAACGTCCACGCAGACTCAGGGTCAGGCACCGTCTCAAAGTCAAAACGGTGTATCTGCAGCGCCCGGGATTGCCGAGCAAGCCGAGGTTGATCTGGCCTCCTGGACCGGCATTCTGGATAATATTTCGCAAGGACTTAGACGTGAAGGTCTTGCTGCAGATCAACTGGACAGTTTTTTTGCTGAGGCGCAGCGCATTCAAAATCTTGCCACGCAGGAAATCAGCAAGCTTGAACCCCGTCTAAATGAACTTAGCCAGCAATTAAAGGAATTGGGTGAAGCGCCTGCAGAAGGTGCCCCGCCGGAAACGCCTGAGGTGCAGCAAAGGCGCAATACCCTGAACGAGGAATTCGGTCGCATTGATGCCGACGTCAAGGCGTCCCGACTTGCGGTTGTGCGATCCCAGCAAATTCAGCGTACTATTACCCAGGAAAGGCAAAACAGGTTTTTCAGTTCCATTTCCGTGCGCAATAACGCTGTTTCCACCTCTTCATTCTGGGGCAAGTTCATTGGTGGATTTCAGGTATACACGCGCAGTCTTTCGCTTTTGTTCAGCGATTCCATCTCCATCATGTTTGGTGAATTCAAGAAAAAGCCATGGAAAATTTTTGCGCTACTGTTTTTCACTCTGGGCTTTATTCTCATTTTCATTCGGCTAAGGCGATTTTTGTCTCCTGCCATGGAAGAAGATGCTCTAGATGGGTACAGCAGTTTTTATAATTCAAGGTTTGCGCGTTTTTGCCGTCAGGGTGTGCTGCCGGTTGTTTTCATTTATGCCGTTTACCAATTGTTCGATGTTCTGTTTTTGCTGACAGAAAGGTTTTATGACTTTTTGTCTGTAGTCCTTTTTCCAGTCAGCTTTTTCATCATTGCGCTTGTTTTGTTACGGATAATTCTGTCGCCCAATGCCAACGGGGAACGCACTTCGAAACTTAGTGATGCGACTGCCAGTTATATTTTGCGGATTGCGACGGTTGGCCTGGGTGCAGGGCTGCTTATAACGATTGTCAGTTCCACTTCGAGGCTGTTTGTATCACCGGTGGAAATCACCATAGGTCTCAGTCTGCTATTCAGCATTGTGATTGCTGCCATGGTTATTGCAGGGCTTTGGGCTATACGTAAGGACAAGCAGAAGCGCTCTGAAATAATCGAGCAGACGAAGACCACAAGGCTGTTTACCTATTTGACGATTGTCACCTGGGCGGTTGCAATTTTTATTATCTTATCCTCATTCACTGGCTATATCGCGCTTGGAGAGTTTTTGTCCCAGCAGCTTTTGTTTGGTCTTGTGGTGATTGGTATCTCATGGCTGCTGTTGCGTTCAATCGAAAGCATGTTTGCGGTCGCAGCGCCTTCGTTGATTGTGCAGGGCGCGCAATTGCCAGGAGATGAGGATGCTTCCGCCAGTCAGTTTGCCATTTTGGGTTCCGGTATATTAAAGCTGATTGTGTATCTCGCTGGTGGCATATTGCTCATGTTGCCATGGGGATACCGGACAACCGACTTTTACCAGTTTTTCAAAAACATATTCTTCGGGTTTGAAATTGGTGGCCTGAGCATTTCAATTTCTACCGTACTGCTTGCCCTTGGCCTGTTTTTCCTTGGCTACACGATTACGGTTGCGCTTAGAAACTGGCTAAACAACAAGCTGCTTCCCACCACAAAACTGGATATCGGGATCAGTAATTCCATATCGACTGTGTTTGGCTATATTGGTTTTATCCTTGCTGCCATTTTGGGTGTCAGTGCTGCAGGTTTTGACCTGTCAAATCTGGCGATTGTTGCCGGTGCCTTGTCTGTGGGTGTGGGTTTCGGCTTGCAGAGTATTGTAAACAACTTCGTTTCAGGCCTCATCCTGCTTGCAGAGCGTCCAATCAAGGCAGGTGACTGGATCGTAACTTCTGGCGGTGAGGGCACAGTCAAGAAAATCTCTGTTCGTTCAACCGAGATTGAAACCTTTGACCGTGCTACCGTGATTGTACCCAATTCGACACTCATCACGGATAATGTGACCAACTGGACTCATGAAAACAAGACAGGCCGAATTATCATTCCGGTCGGTGTGGGCTATGACAGCGATCCTGTTCAGGTTCAGGAAATTCTTCTGGAATGTGCCAAGGCGCATAAGCTGGTTCTGGGTAGGCCTGCGCCAAATGTGTTCTTTATGGATTTTGGTGCGAGTTCACTGGATTTTCAATTGCGCTGCTTTCTGGCGGACATCAACAACAGCTTGACTGTATCCAGCGAATTGAGATTTGCTATTCTATCAGCGCTGCGTGAGGCGAACATTGAAATTCCGTTCCCGCAGAATGATGTTCACATACGCAGTGATGAAACAAAGTAATCCAGAAAGGGATGCTTTTTGACGAAGCGTTTTGCCACATGTTTGAAGTTCTTCAGCGAGCCGATTTCATTTGTTATCTTGATAGTGTTTCTGCTGGCGTTTGATCCGATGCCGATAACCATTGTGTAAAACTCGTTTTCGTCTGGCCAAAAGCGCAATGACGTTGTGTTTTGTTCGTCTGCCAAGGAATCCAGCCCCTTGAAACTGTCGAGCGATGCAAATTCCTGTGTCGCATGTGCTGCCAGAAGATTGCCGACGGAGTATTTTGCATAATTCGCATCAAAGGCAATTTTCCAGGGATAATAATATCCATTGCTATTGAGCGAAACAAGACAGGCAAGAGTCTTGCCATCCAACTTCAAGATATGGATTTTGCATTTCCCGGCTGTCGCCATTTTGGCAATGACTGTTGTGCTGAATTCTTTTGTATTCTCGCGATTGGCAAGGGCAGTATTCTGCTCACCTTTCCAGCTTTTTAATTCAAGATTTAAAAATTCATCGAATGCCTGGGATACACATGCCTGCGCATCGCATCGCTCAAAGGTAACCGTACCCAATTGTTCAAGTCTCGTTTGGGCAACGCGCAAACGCTGTTTTCTTTTGCCGCTAAAATATGTGCCAATATAATCGAGGTTTTTAACCGGTTTCAGACCAGCACGCTTCCAGCCCTTTGTCAGCAACAAACGATCTGAAAGGGTAGTGGATGTGTACAGGGCATTAATAAACGGATTGCTCTTTGCAACATGCTCCAGCAAAATCGCCTTTATCTCTCCGTTGTCAATATTCCTGATACATTCAGCATACGCGTTCATGGTCTCGTTTGAACTTGTTTCAAGAATAAGGGGGTCGCCCAAGGGTGTATACTCAGTAACGAAACTGGATAAAACCTTTTGTCTTGATAATTTGGTTTTCAACCTTTTGACAGGTGTGAAGAATTTCAGTGTTTCTTCAGAGCCAATGGTCTGGCTCAAGTAAAGAAAGCTTACCTCATCGTCCTCCAGTAATCTGGTTGACGTCATCAGGAATTCCGGCAGATAGAACGGATTTGAATGCGTGCATTCCTCTGACAGCTTTTTGACTTTTTGAAAAAAGACTTCATCGTCAAGTGAGGGTGCCAAACCCAACTGCCACGAAGTTGAATCCATGCCTGCATGCGTGCTCAGTATCTCCGATTGAAAAGACCGGATAATCGGTTCCTGAATAGGCTTTTTTGTATCCTGTCTCATGCAACACCTACTTTTGGCAATGTTCTTGTAGGGATGATGAAGGCATGAATATTCAAGGTGCGTTTTGCAGCTGCGTGAAGTGCGGCGGATTCAAAAATCAGTGCAAAGCTTGTTGCAAGGGCTGCGCCCATCAGGCCGAAGATTGGTATGAAGGACAAGTTCAGCAAGACATTCACGCTCAAGGTCATCGCATATACGCCTGCGCACATTTTTTCCCTGCCAGCCATGACAAGCAAGGCTTCGGCAGGCCCAATGCTGGAGCGGATAACAATGCCAAGAAGCAGTACATACAGAATTTCGCTACCCTGGGTAAAATCAGACCCGAATAACATGAGGAAGAATTTTCCAAGAATCGCCATTACAAAGGCAATCAGCAGGGAAGGCCAGAACGTCCATGTGACAGTTTTTTGAACAAAATCCTGAAACTCAACATGATTGCCATTTGTATGAAATGCTGAATAGCGGTGCGAGACTGAGGCTCTAACTGCAAAATATACAAAGTGTACCAAGGCAAGAATTTTGGTGGCGGCAAAATATACAGCTGTATCTTCAGGCGTCATCAGGGCGCTGACAAAGAGGACATCCACTGAGGTCATCAGGGAATAAAAACCCTCTACCAAAAAGATTGGCAGGGCAACCAATATCCATTGTTTCACCTGATAAGTCGGTTTGGCCTGCGGAATTTCCCTTCGCAGTTTTGCAAACAGTACAATGTATTGAAACAGGAAGGTTGAGAATGAGGCAATAATGGCTGCATAAAGGGTGGTGACAGCAGTTGCCTCAAACCCCAATAGTATTGCCATGCCAGCAAAGAAGAGAATGCCTAGGGGTCTCAGGATATAGGTAGGCACAAAGGCAATCTTGGGCCAGTTAAAGACTCGCGCAATACAATCCATAACACCTTCAACAGCAAGAAGTGGCAGGCAAACAGCCGTCAGGAAGATCGGCATGACGAAGTAATTCGTGACCACTTCTGGAAACGCATAAACGATATAACTGCCGGTAAGCGCAATTGCGGCGGATGATATAAAGGAAATATACATGCTGGCGTTTATGATGCCGCGCATGAGATCGGGTCGCTTCAACTCACGGTATTCCCCCAGAAAGCGAACGACAGCAGACGGAAACCCAATGCAGGAAATCGTGCTCAGAATAATGACGGCAACCCAGATTGCAACAAAGATGCCGTATTCGAATGTACCTAGCCATCGTGCAAGCATGATTTGTGACACAAGCGCAATGAAGGCGCTCATGACGCGAATTGCAAATGTAATCATTGCGATGCGTTGCGAGGCTGAATTTGCATCGCTGCCGGACAAAATACCATCGGCCTTGCGCAGAATTGGTTGCGCATGGTTGTTCAATTTCCCATGGAGAAATCTCTCGCCGAGTTGTTGCAGATTTATTGTTTTCACTCTACCTCACCTTTGACGCAAGGTTAGCATGAATGATTTAACAAACAGTTTGAATGCGAGGAGCGGGAAATGCAAAGAGGGATTGAAAATGGCTGATTTCCAAGGGTTTCAGGCGTTTATTTTACTGATTGTAAACTATAAACAAAAGCTCTAGATAAATACTCCCCATGCCAATCCCTGTAGATGGATGACAATATGAATAATGAAGCAATCCGGATACTTGACTTGAAAGGACTTAAATGTCCCCTGCCAGTCTTAAAGGCTGCCAAGGCCATGAAGGCCTTGCCGGCTGAAACGCAGGTGTGGGTGGAGACCACGGATCCGATGGCCGTGATTGATATTCCTGCATTTTGTAATGAACATGGGCACAGCCTTCTGGAAACTCAGGAAAAGGAATCCACTACACGGTTTTTGATAGAAAAGGCAAAGGCCTAAAGTTCAAAGCCGGGCATTGCCAAAGGGTTGTTCGTAATGGCTGCCTTGTCAGGTGTATCAATGGCAAGATTGCCGATAAAGGCATCAAAGACCGTTTGAATAAGTTTTGGATCACAGTTTTTCGTTATGACCACAAGCTGGGTGTGAGGGGACTGTCCATTCCAGTCGCTTCGTTGTTCAAAGTCATGGACGACCTGACCCGAGACCTGAATGACCAAAGGCTTTTCTGGAAATGCATCAATTTTGGCAAATCCCTTGATGCGCAATAAGGAACTGCCAATCTGACTCACCAGATGATGCAAAAGACCTGCAATGGTTTGAACATCCATGGCCTTTTCTGTCTCAAGCAGATGGGACGCATATTGCGAGCTGTGTGAATGTGGCGCTTTTTGAGGCTTGATCACTCTTTGAGAAATCACTTCCGGTGTAAGGCCAGACAGGTCTTCAACAATCAAGGCAAGTTCATTGAATTTCCTGATTTGTGATGAGCTTGCGTTTGGTTTGTTACAGATATCCATCTTGCTTGGGATAATAACGTCAGCCATCGAAAGCTGTTTTCTTGCATCATCATTTTGATTGATGAGGTTTTCGCCCCGCAGGCAATCATAGACTACCAAGATTTCAGCCGGTGCATAGGTTCCTGCCAGAACCGGATGAAAGGCAAGCGACTGGAAAACAGGCAAGGGGTCTGCAATGCCGGTTGTTTCAATAATGACACGATCAAAGCGTTGAGGGTTCAATGCAAGCAGCGTATCAACCATTTCCCCCCTGATACTGCAGCACAGACAACCGTTTGAGAGTTCCAGGATTGTATCGGAGCTGGTTTCGATAAGCAGATGATCCAATGCGACTTCGCCAAATTCATTGACGATAACAAGCGTGTTCGAGAAAGCTTCCATTTTTAAAAGCTTGTTCAGAACGGTGGTTTTTCCCGAGCCCAGAAAACCGGAGAGAATATAGACAGGCTTTAGTCTCTGGATTTCATTTGAGCTCATCACTCATGGCCTTTTGGTGGGAAGTGGTATGATACCAGTGGCGGCATTCCCGATTGTTTCCAGAACAACCGGGCCAACGTCCAGTGTGTTACCTGGGCGTTTGCTGGGTATGGGAATGTTCAGTGGTCTGCTACTGCTGACAGGGCCTGTTATGCCGCCGGTTGTGATGTTCAAAATATTGGATGAAATGCGTCTTGGCTGAAGATGGACAGAAGAAATCTTTGCCTGTCCGGCAGCAGGATCATAACGCTGGCTTCTTGCCTTTTGCGTGCAGAGAACGGGACGCATGTTTTTGGGTTTGGCGCCTGTGCCGGAAACAGGTTTGAAAATATTTCCAAGATTTTTTTGTATGTTGCCAAACCCCTCTTCCAGCAAATGTGCAGCAGTAATTGCACGGTCTGTTTGAGATGCTGTGCCCAGGACAACTGCAATCAAGGTTCGGCCATTTCGTCTTGCAGAGCCTGCAAGATTATACCCGGCAGCGCAAACAAATCCTGTTTTCAATCCGTTTGCACCAGAAAACCGTTCAAGCAACAGATTATAGGAGTAGTGGGTTTTCACCGGCGTTTTGATTGCGACCGCTTCAAACATATAGGCATATTCCGGAAACTCACGCAAAATTTGTGCTGATAGAAGAGCCATGTCGCGAGCAGATGAATACTGGTTTGCGTTGTGAAGTCCGTTGGAATTTGTAAACCGGGTGTTTGCCATGCCCAGCCTTCTTGCCTCATTATTCATTTTTGCAACAAAGTTTTGCAGGCTTCCTGCAACCGCTTCGCCCAGGGCGTGGGAAACATCGTTGGCGCTTTTGATAATGATGATTTTCAGCGCTGTATCTATGCGCAACTGAATTCCCTGTTTATACCCCATTCGGCTTGGCGGTTGTTTGATGGCTGCTGCGGAAATGGTAACCGGAGAACCGGCCTCGATCTGGCCGGTCTTGATGGCCCTGAATGTGACATAGGCGGTCATGAGTTTTGTAAGGGATGCCGGATACCACCGGTCATTCGCCTTGTGCTGGGTAATGATTGTCCCGGTTGCAGCGTCGACCACAATATACGGGTTGCGGCTTTTCAAGGGTTCTGCGCCTGCGGTTTGACTTGTGATGGAAATGATCAGCAAGATCATTGAAACAAGCAGTTGAGGGCGATACATTGTTTTTAGCGAATACATGGACTTAAAATAGACTTTACAACGGACGGGTGTTTGTATTTGGTTTAATGTGATGTTGGCAACAGCATCGATTGCTCAAGTACTGCTCACCTAGCACATTTGTCAGGAATAAACATGCCAATAATTAACCGTATGGCCGAACTTCACGATGAAATTACGGCATGGCGCCAGGAAATCCATTCCAATCCCGAATTACAATATGATGTACATGAAACTGCTGCCAATGTTGCTTCCAAGCTGGAAGCCTTTGGTTGCGATGAGGTGGTGACCGGTATTGGCAGAACTGGCGTCGTTGGCATTATTCACGGCAAGAAAAATGACAGCAATTACTGTGTCGGGTTGCGGGCTGATATGGATGCCTTGCCAATACAGGAAGTGAGGGATCTGCCTTACAAGTCAAAAACGCCTGGCAAGATGCATGCCTGTGGACATGATGGGCATACGGCGATGCTGTTAGGGGCAGCAAAATATCTTGCCGAGACCCGAAATTTCAATGGCTCGGTTGCCGTTATTTTTCAACCCGCTGAAGAGGGTGGTGCTGGTGGCAAGGCAATGGTTGATGATGGCATGATGGAGCGTTTCAACATTTGTGAGGTGTATGGCATGCATAACCTGCCTGGCCTTAATGTGGGTGAATTTGCCATACGGCCTGGCCCGATCATGGCAGCTACGGATGAATTCCATATCCATATTACCGGAAAAGGCGCCCATGCGGCGATGCCTCATCTGGGGAATGATCCCATAGTGATTGGCTCCCAGATTGTTACCGGATTGCAAACGATTGTTGCAAGGAATGCCTCTCCGTTTGAATCCTTAGTGGTTACAGTTACCAAGTTTAATGCCGGTACTGCGATGAATGTCATTCCTGAAACGGTTGAAATTGCCGGTACAATCAGAAGCCTTGATGAGGAAGCCCGCCAGCTTGGCATGACACGACTCAGGCAAATTGCCGAAGGTTATGGGGCTGCCAATAATGCGGAGGTCAAGGTTTCCATTCATGAGGGATATCCTGTCACTTCAAACCATCCGGATGAAACAGAACGCGCAGTGCAAATTGCTTCTGAAGTTGCAGGGGGTGACAAGGTTGATCCGCAAAGGGAACCAACCATGGGTGGAGAGGACTTCTCTTACATGCTGCTTGAACGCCCGGGTGCGTTTATTTTCATCGGAAATGGTGATACGGCCGGTCTTCATCATCCTGAGTATGACTTTAACGATCAGGCAATTCCATACGGGACATCATATTGGGCGAAGCTTGCAGAAACAATCATGCCTGCATGAGGGGAATGGTTTTGACTATTCTTCCCAGGCATCCGAAATGCGTTTTTGAAGTTCGGCAACATTCTTGATAACGAGTGCGCCTTTTGTTTTTTCAAATATTCCCTCTTTGTGAAGCGCATTCAGCTCACGCGAAACCACTTCACGGCGTGTGCCAATTCGATCTGCAATCTCTCTTTGGGTCGGGGGAGGGCTAATGCTTCTTTGTCCCTCATGGCCTGATCTCGGTTTGGACAAGCGTAGCAGTTCTGCATAAATACGGTGCTTTGCCTGCAAGAAAGACTGTTCTGCAAGGCGCATGTTCAGCATTCTAATCCGGTTGGTTAGTACTTTCATCACGTCGAGATTAAGCTCGGGCGATGAGGTGATAATTTTTAGAAATGTATTTTTGGGAATGATGCAAAGCCTGCTTTTGTAAAGCGTGGTAACATTGGCACTTCTGGTTTGGCCATCAATGGCCGCAAGTTCTCCAAAAAAGTCTCCTGGCCCCATTTCTCCAAGTATGACTTCCTTTCCGATAGACAGTCTGCTGATAATGCGAACCAGTCCGGAAATTACAAACCGCACATCACTGGTTTCCTCGTCAATATCAATGACAAGTTCATTTTCATCATATTCTTTCCAGATGCATTGTTTGGCGTATTCCTCGCCAAGCTTTTCGTCGAGAGAAGAAAAAAACGGTATGTTGCACAAGTTATCCATTGAACACTCTTCGTGACTGGTTCATTGTTTTAATGAACAAGGAAATTACAGTTCTGCCAGCAAGCACAGTTTCGACCTGCCATATTTCAGGCTGATAATTGCTTGTCTTTCAAAGGAAAACAAGTGCCAATAATTTTTGATTTTCTCACGGCGACCGAGCTATTGCTGTGTTGTGGCATTGTGGTTTTTGCATCGATTTTGCAGGTCTCGGTCGGCATGGGGTTTGGTATGCTTGCCTCACCACTTATTGCCCTTGTAAAGCCGGAGCTGGTTCCAGGATCCATTGTTGCAATGGGATTGTTCGTTGCTTTTTCTGGCGCTTGGCGTGAGCGGGGTAATATATCCACTGCTGAACTAAAGAGAGGAATTGGAGGCCGGGTCATAGGCAGCGGGTTGTCGCTTTGTCTGCTTTTGCTGATACCTGACATCAACAGCTTTCTCATAATATTCGGGGTTGTGATGTTATTGGCTGTCATGCTTTCATATTTTGGTTCGCAATTGGCCTTCACGCTCAAAAGATTGTTTTATCTCTCTATCCTGTCTGGAATGATGGGCACAATTACGGGTGTTGGAGCACCGCCAATGGCCATTATCTATCACCAGCGTGATCCTGCGGTGGTTCGACCAACGCTAAATGCCTTTTTCTTTGCCGGGTCGGTTTTGGCACTTATTAGTCTTGGATTAAGTGGATGGTTGTCCATACAGGATTTTATAGCAGCACTTTTATTTTTGCCCGCAATGTTTTTTGGAATCCTGGTCTCTGCTCCGTTTAAGAAAATGTCTTCAAGGACGGTTTCCGCTTTGTTGTTGGGATTATCAGCGATTGCATCAGTTTCCCTGATTTTCAGAGCAATGATTTGATTTATCTCGTCTAATAGCTGAATTATATTTTTCTTTTTTATGCTTCCCCCGTCCATTCATGGGGTCTCAATTTCTTTACTGAACAACATAATTACTTGTTATCATTGTGTTAAATACTGCCCATTACCACAGTAAAAAATATGCTTTGAACCAGCCGTTGCCAGTGCCGTCCTTAACCATTCTATAAACTTTGTCACATAGTATTTCAGGTGGGCATATATGGGGCATAAATAGTATGATGAGGTTTACTTCATTAAAACGGGATCAGTTCGACGAAAAGCATTTACCGGATGATATTTACAAGTCTGTAGTTTCGTCGCTTTATAAAGATCCGATATCACTTTCAATTGGCGTGGCATGCTGCGTCGCAGTTTCGCTTGTTTTATTTTGGAAAACAGGCGACCCGGCGCAATTAATATTCTCAAGTCTGTTTTTTCTGCTTGGCATGATACGTGTTTCCATGACTTGGTCCTTCCATCGAGCGGTGAAAAACGACCTGACCACGCAGACTTACAGGGATTGGGAAGACAAGTATAATATTGTTGGAGCCCTTTACCTTGTCATTCTTGGATCCTGGTACATCAACGGATTAATCCGTTCTGAAGACCCTTATGTTCAGCTTTCTTCCCTAGCCCTGATTTTATGTTATCTGGCAGGTATTATTGGTAGAAATTTTGCCAGTTCAAAGGTTGTCCGATCACAGGTCTTAATCTCCATCTTTTTTCTTATTGGCGGCACACTGGCATTTGACCATTCTCACGGCTTTTACAGCGTCATGCTTGCAATGTTTCTGCTGCCCTATCTCGTTGCAACTTACAAGATGTCTGAAAGCCTGCGCAGGATGTTGTTTAATGCGGTCGTCAATGCCCATAATTACAAAACCGTCTTGACCCGGTTTGATGCAGCTCTTGATAACGTGACGCACGGTGTTGCGATGATTGATAAAAGTGGCGTGCTGGTTGCGGCAAATGAAAGATTTACAACACTTGCAGGTCTAAGCGACTGGAGTATCGTGGATTGTCATGTATCGATTCTGGAACCCGTAAGCATTAATGGTGCAGAGCACTCCAATCTTGGCAAACAACTTTCACGCTGTCTTGATGAGGACAAATATACAAAATTCACGTTTCGATTGATATCCGGCACGTACGTCGAAGCCGAGTACAATTCAATGGAAGATGGTGGTGTAATCGTACTGTCAGATATTTCTGAAAGAAAACTGGCTGAGAAATCCATTCAGGACCTTGCCAACTACGATGCATTAACGGGCCTTCCAAATCGGCGTCATTTTATGGAGGAAATTACCACCTACCTTAAAAACAGCCGATCGGCTGGCGCAGCATCCATGTATTTCATTGACCTGGATAATTTCAAAAATGTGAATGATACGCTTGGTCACGGTGTAGGCGATGACCTTCTAAGGGTTGTTGCATCAAGGCTTAAGCTCTTGCTGGAAAGGGATTCATTTCTATGTCGCTTTGGGGGGGATGAATTTGTTTTATTCTGTCCGAACATAAAATCTCAAAAAGAATCTGCTGCCTTTGCCAGAAAAATCCTTTCTGAACTGAATACGCCGATTGTGGTTAAAAACCATAAAATTGATATTGGTGCGAGTGTCGGTATTTCAATTTATGATTCGAATGAAAGCAATTTGAATACCCTGTTGCAACATGCAGATTCCGCTCTTTATGAAGCCAAGGCGCGTGGACGTTCTACCTATGTCTTTTATACAAAAGAACTTGGTGAAGCGGTTAATCAGAAAATTCAGTTGGAAGCCGATCTTCGAAAAGCCATCGAACATGATGAAATAGAACTTCATTACCAGCCATTGTTCGGTGTGCATGAGCGTACGATTACCGGGTGTGAAGCCTTATCCAGATGGAACCACCCAACGCTTGGCAATATTTCACCATCTGATTTTATTCAGCTAGCAGAGGAGACTGGCCTGATTGTACCGCTTGGCGAGCAAACCCTGCGCAAGGCAATGACAGAGTGCAAACGCTGGCCTGATCACATGTGGGTTGCGGTCAATGTCTCATCTCTGCAATTTAGTACAGGTAATATCGTCAATACCGTAAAGCGGCTTCTTGAAGAAACAGGACTTTCTTCTCACAAGTTGATTATTGAAGTTACCGAGACTGCGATGATCGATAATGTAGAAGACATGACACATGCCTTGCAGCAATTATCTGATCTGGGCGTTGGTATTTCCTTGGATGACTTCGGTACAGGCTTCTCCAGTTTGAGTTATTTGCACTCATTGCCATTCGACAAGGTCAAAATTGACAAGTCTTTCCTGGACAATGGTGTGGCTAATGAACGCTCCCTTGTTCTTTTGCAAGGCGTTGTAGACCTTATCAAGCGTCTTGGAATGAAAGTTGTTCTTGAAGGCATCGAAACAAGGGAACAGCTTGAAATCATGGAAAAAGGCTTTGAAGTTGATGAATATCAGGGCTATCTTTTCTTTAGACCAATGTCTGCTGCTGATTTTTCAAAACTGGCTCACAAGAAAATGAACATGGGTTCGGACAAAAATGTCACCAAAATTGCTTATAAATCCTGAAATTCATCTTAAAAACTTGTTCTTGTTAACTCTTTAACTTTTGTTGTTCTTTACAACTGTTAGGAAACTGTTAACTTTAGCCTCGGGTATAGAGTTTGAGGGGCAAAAAGAATGAGTACTACACCTAACGGGAGCAGTTTTGCGACCAAATTAACGGGATATTTGCAGAAGGTTGACTACCGTGTCGCCTTTACTAAGGAAGACAGGGAAAGAATATTCCGACAGCGCTATGCCTCTTATCTGAATGAAGGCGCAATTGATCCCAATCCCACTGGTATGTTTCACGATCCTTATGATGATTTTGAAAACTGCTGGCTTTTCGGCATTTATATTGATGATGAATTAATAGGCTCAATCCGGTTACATGTAATCTCTCCGGAAAGCAGAAAAGGCCCGGCTTATGATGTGTTTCCGGATATTGTAGGCCCGATGATAGATCAGGGCATGACCCTGATTGATCCAACCCGATTTGCCGCTGAAGTATGTTCCACCAAGAAATATCCTGAACTGCCTTATGTGGTTCTAAGGGCAGGCTATATGGCCTATGAATATTTCAATGCAGATTATGCCCTGGCAACAGTGCGCAAGGAGCATGCGGCTTTTTACAAACGCATTTTCAATGCCGAATACATGTGCGAGCCTCGGCCCTATCCACTCTTGAAATCTACTATTTGCCTTTTGCGTGGCAATGTTAAAGACACAAGGGAAGAACTGTTTAGGCGGTATCCAATTTTCGATTCAAGCTTCACAGAACGACGCATGATATTTGAGCAACCGACGATCCAGCCGTACCGTGAAAATGAAACGTTCGTGCCAAGCCTTGTCAGCAATGGTTGATTGCTCATAGTCAAATTCCATTGCTATGCTGTTGCTTTGATTAAATGCGTGTTATTTGACTGGCAAGTAATACGATAATTGGGTGAGGGCGTTTCATGTCCGTAACTTTCGCTTCTTTAAAGCAAGTTCGAAAGCTATTTGTTGCAGTTTGCGTTTTGATACTGTGCGGATTTGTTGTGTCCGTTTTTTCAGGGTCTGTTCTGCGGTATTGGTTTGATGCCGGATCGGTAAAACTGGAAGACTTCATTGGTTACAGTTTTGCCGCTCTGGTACTTTTGAGCGTGTTGATTGCTTTCATGGCCAATGCGCATGTCAGGGTAAATATCGACTTTACGTTCAAGAGACTGTTTCACAGCCGTGTTGCAAGAATTCTGGCTGCTTTTCCATTTGCAGCCATTGCGTATTTAGCATCGAGAAGCGTCGGATTTTCATGGACTATTCTAGAAGGCTCGAATGAGTTGAACGGACTGGGAGGTTACTTTCTGGTCAAAACGCTATTGCCGATTACATTTGTCTTGATCGCGGTCCTTTTGTGCATTGGCAGAAATGACAAAGCCAAATGAGTATGGAAACCATACTTCTTTTGGCGCTGTTTGCGGGTGTGATGGCAGGTATCCTTTCAGGCGCTCGCATCATACTTGTGTTGATGGTAGTGCCTTTTGTTGTTGCCTTGTTGGGAACAGGTTTTGGGGCGTTTGATCCAGCATTATTTCATGCAATACCACAACGCATATTTGGCATCATGGAAAACCAGGTTCTATATGCAATTCCATTGTTTATCCTGATGGGAAAACTGCTTGAACATTCAAGATTGGCTGAACGAATGTTGCTTTACATGGCGGGTCTTTCGACTAATGAAGGACGCTCTCTCGGGTTGGCAGTCTTGCTCACCAGTGTCATTATCGCAGCTGCAACGGGGGTCATCGGTGCTACGATTACCATGCTTGCAGCAATTGCCTTGCCGGCTCTTGCCCGTGCTGGTGTGCATGAGAAAATTTCTGCCGGGCTGATTTGCGCAGCAGGGTCACTGGGACAACTGGTCCCGCCTTCAATTGTTCTGATCTTGCTGAGTGACCAGATTTCAAACGCATGGGTTCTCAGTCAGAGAAAAGCCGGAAATTTTGCACCTGAACCGATCTCGATTGCGCATTTGTTTTCTGCTGCCGTATTACCTGCAATCATACTGGCGGTGCTTTATGCAATCTACCTGTTCTTTGTTACAAGAGTAGAATCGCATGCTGGCAAGAAATCCGATTTGCAGAACGACCTTGCACAACCTCTCTCCATGAAGAAGCGAGAGGGCACCTTGTTTCAGTCACTCATGGTTGTTCTGGTTCTGGTCATGGTGCCGCTCTCTGTCATCTTTGGCTTTGCAACAGCCGCCGAGGCTGCAAGTGTTGGCGCAATCGGGGTATGTCTGCTGACGCTGGCAGATTTTGAAAGTCAGATTTATAAAAAAGCATTGGTTCAAACACTTGAACTCACGGGTGTTATTTTTGGCATCATTATTTCGGCTTCCGTCCTTGCATTGGTTTTTCGAGGGCTTGGCGGAGATGAAAGTGTTGCAAGTGCCTTGTCTGTAATCCCGGGGGAAGCAATGGGAGCGCTTTTGATAGTTATGCTTGTTATTTTCCTGCTGGGTTTTGTGATAGAGTTTATTGAAATCACTTACATCATCATCCCGATAACGGCGCCTGTGTTATTTTCGATGGGTGTTGATCCCGTCTGGTTTGCTATACTTGTTGCCGTGAACCTTCAGATTTCGTTCCTGACTCCGCCACTTGGGATTGCACTGTTTTATTATCAGTCGGTATCAAAAATCAGGGCAGCTATGCTTTACAAGGCAGTCGTTCCATTTATTGGATTGCAAATATTTGCACTGCTTATTGTTTTTCTGTTTCCTGCGACTGCGACATGGTTACCGTCAATTCTGATTTGACAGTTTTGAACGTCAGTATAAAACTAGGGCTTACAAAGATCATTTAAGGATAACCACAATGGGCGAAGCTGCCAAACCACTTGAGTCTAAAAGCAATCCATCCTTGGGGAGTTTTTCCTGGGAAGATCCCTTTCTGCTGGAAGACCAACTGGCAGAAGATGAGCGGATGGTACGCGACAGTGCCAAGGCCTTTGCAGAAGATACTCTTTTACCTCGTGTAACAGAAGCCTATTTGAACGAAACGGCGGCACCTGAGCTTTTCCCCATGATGGGCGAGATGGGATTGTTGGGCGTAACTGTTCCTGAGCAATATGGGGGGCTTGGCTCCAGCTATACCGCTTACGGGCTGGTTGCTCGCGAAGTGGAGCGCATCGATTCAGGCTATCGTTCCATGATGTCGGTTCAGTCATCCCTCGTGATGTATCCGATCTACGCTTATGGTTCAGAAAATCAACGTATGAAATATTTGCCTAAGCTTGCTTCTGGTGAGTTCATTGGCTGCTTCGGATTGACTGAACCAGACGCTGGATCCGATCCTGCGGGCATGAAAACGACTGCCAAGAAAGTCGATGGTGGTTATGTGCTTAACGGCTCGAAGATGTGGATTTCAAACTCACCTTTCGCGGATGTTTTTGTGGTGTGGGCAAAGTCAGAAGCCCATGATGGCAAGATTAAAGGTTTCATTCTTGAAAAAGGCATGAAGGGACTGTCAGCACCAAAGATTGAAGGCAAACTTTCACTACGAGCTTCAACAACGGGTGAAATTGTTATGGACAATGTTGAGATTAGCGACGAACAAATTTTGCCAAATGTTTCTGGTCTTAAAGGTCCGTTTGGCTGTTTGAACCGAGCACGTTATGGCATCTCTTGGGGTGTCATGGGCGCTGCTGAAGATTGTTGGTTCCGCTCTCGTCAATATGGTTTGGACCGCAAACAATTTGATAAACCACTTGCGGGAACGCAACTCTTCCAGAAGAAGCTTGCCGACATG
>CALDZZ010000102.1 GCA_937944075.1 uncultured Rhizobiaceae group bacterium | reverse complement strand
ACATTTCAAAGTCCACGCCGAGCGCGGCCCAGCGCATACCGAAGTCAGGCTTCCATTGCAGTTTCACATTGCCGCCCGTGACCGGAAGGGTCGTGTCCGTGCCATCTTCATCCTCAAAAGTGATTGTACCGGCTTCGGCATCAAAAGAAGAATATGGAGTATTTCCCGCTATATCCTCTAGGGATGGCGGAACAATGAGTTCGTAGGAACCTTTCTCCCAAGGGTCCGAAGGCGTAAAATTCCAGGTTATCCCATCACTTGTGGCCTCCCCTTCTAAGAAATCACCCGCCTGATTTTTTACTTTCAACAAACTCACGGCGACAGCTGTATCCATGAGGCGATCAAACCTAATAGTAAAGTCAGAGCGTGTTTGGCTTTGATGCGATTGCAAAGTCCAACTCTTTGGTGTGATGGCACTGCGTACAGCAGGACCAATTTTGAATGTTGCTCGGTATTCTGTCCCAAGTTCTTCACTCAAGGCAGTTTTCATATCCTTGCTCACATATAAAGAATATTCTCGCCCTTTAATGAGTGGCGCTCCATAAACTTCGTTAGGACCTACGCCTTGCTTGACACGCCCTGGGTCAAACAGAAGTGTCAATCGAGTTTGCTCTGAATTCCAAAGTTCTGTCTTCAAATTCAAAAAGGGATTGATAACTTTCTCACCCATTTCATTTTCTAAATATATGTAGTTGGAAACCTGTCCTCGTGCCATCGGTTCAGAGAAATGTATATATAAGCGCAAGGTGTTCGCGGGTATTGTCGACGCATCAGGGTTAAAAGACACAGCTGCGGAAAAGCGATTTTCTACATTACAAGCGGCAACAAATAGCATGCATAATAGGACGGGCAGAGCCCGCCGCAAAAGCCAATTTAGAATTGAATTATTCATATGTTACAGGCGGTGCAGATTTGTACCCAAAAGGATCTGGGCCATCCTTCCAGTTCATTTCTACGATGTGATCGGCTCTATCAAAAAAGAATGGCAAGGGAATCGTATGAAGCTGGATATTGCGAGAGTCTTCAGGACTTTGGCGGATAGTTACAGCCCAGGTATTATCCAAGATATCAAGATGTTGAGTGCCGCTCATTGGCATTGGATATTGAGCCACCCCACTGACTGAAAATACCGGTGCTACACCTTCGCCATTAGGCATCTCTTCAGCCGCTGCAATGGCTTGCAGTGGAATTGTCGCCGCACTGCGATTAGTATTCGTTACAATGACATTATCTGATTGGTCCATCCCGTTAACGTAACTGACGATATCAATAGGCGTGTTACCAAACCCCATTTCACCTATCATCTGTCCACGAACCTGAGCACCGTCTTTGAGTTCAGATAACGGGATACGCACGATTGGGGTACAGGCATAAATCGCGATGAGTGTGGGCTCACCATTTAATTCAGTTATTGTTTGAGTGATAATCGGCGCGCGTGTTTCATATTGTGCATGCACCGCGTGCCAAATTTCTATTGAAGATGTTTGGACAGCGTCATTAAAAGGATAGGACATACGACGAAGTTTCGAACTAAATTCTTCGTTTGAAATACCCGCAACAAAAATTTCGCCATTGTAATAATCAATATCAGTAATCGCGAGGGACCTTAAGGGTTGTCCAAACTCAAGCGCCTCTCCATCAGGAACGGGACCAACAGTTTGAACCGAATGCTTTACGTTGTTCAGATCAACATGCTCAATATTCCCGTTATTGACTTTAAGAACATAAGCTTTCGCGTCAGGACCATGACCATTGTGTACGGATAAAAATATCTGTTTTGATCCGCGATGAATGACCATATCGTTTATGCTGATATTTTCCGGATTTGTGCCCAGCAAATCCGCAATTTTACGGTCCAGACCATTAATAATGGTTCTGCCTTCAAAAGTTTGAGCACGGCCTAACTTATAATTAGATTGGTCATTCAGTTGATTGCTTGTCAACTCAAAGGCATGAACTTGCCCAGCTTTGCTATCTCCAACGAAGAGGACATTCTCGTTGTCAAAAGCCAATGCTCCGGCCGATTGAAAGACAGACTTCTCGGCCGCAGCGTCCTGGGAAGGCTTTAATATTTGGGTGGTCTCAGATTGGTTGCTTTGACCACAAGCGGACAGGGCAAAAGCTGTTGCGAGCATGCTGACTGTGAACTTCGATGTCTTTTTCATCATTTCTATCTCCTTAAATATACGCGGCTTCGATGGCCGGAAAATCCTATTACTTTCTTTGGTTGATTTATTATCCAAAGCGTCCGGCACGCAGGTCTGCAAACGCATCCAGAATTTCTGCCTTTGTGTTCATCACAAAGGGACCGCCACGGGCAACTGGCTCATCGAGACGCCGACCGGACATAAGCAAAAGCCGAGCCCCTTGTAGTCCAGCCATAACGGATACAGTTTCACCGCGGCCAAGAACGCCAAGCTCTTCAGATTCTAGAAACGTGCCTTCTAAGGTGAGATCGCCTTCGATCACATAAATGACGCCATTTTGGGATTGAGGTAGAGGTTGGCGAAAGCTCTCTTGGCTTCCCAGTGATATGTCTAGATAAAGTGGTTCTGTTAGAGTGTTGACGACTGGGCCAGTTGTCCCACCATCCGTTTTACCAGAAATCACACGCACAGTTCCGCCTGTTTCTAGGTTTTCTAGAGGCATTTCATCTGCGGAGAATTCCTGATATTTTGGTTCATCAAACTTGTTCGTAGCAGGTAAGTTTATCCAAAGCTGAAAGCCTCTTAAAAGACCATCCTCTTGTTCAGGCATTTCTGAATGGAGAATGCCTTTGGCTGCCGTCATCCACTGGACACCACCAGATTCAATGACACCTTCATTTCCGGCGCTGTCTTTGTGGCGCATACGCCCTGCCAACATATAGGTTACTGTCTCAAATCCTCTGTGGGGGTGAGTGGGAAAGCCAGCAATGTAATCCTGAGGTTTATCGCTTTCAAATCTGTCGAGCAATAATAGCGGGTCGACCATATCGAGTTCAGGTGATGCAATAATACGCGTTAGCTTTACACCCGCTCCGTCCGTGGCTGGCACCCCTTTTGTTTTCTGTATGATGGACCTATTCATGAGATGCCTCCATATTGAACTCCCGACAGGTCTGCGATTTCCTTTTTCCAGCTTGTGAGATCATTTGAGTTCAATTTGGACAAATCATCATGACCACATGCTCGCGCCAGCACTTGCATGAGT
>CALDZZ010000101.1 GCA_937944075.1 uncultured Rhizobiaceae group bacterium | reverse complement strand
GGGCTTTGCAAGCATGTGGTTCCGCGAAGGGCGTTAGGGTTTTTGGATTCAGTCTATTTGAGACCCGGGCTTTACTTCATAACGCCGAGCCTGGCCTGAAAACTTGCTCTCAATCCCTTCCACCAAAGGACAAATCAGAATACGCGCAGGATCAGCAGGTCCAGGCAGTTCAATCTGCTTGTGTGGCAGCTGTTTGAAGCCATACTTCTTGTAGTAATCAAAATCACCAACCAGAATGATGGCCTCAAAACCGGCTTCCCGTGCACTGCTTACGGCCTTCTTCATCAATTGGGCACCAATCCCACAATTCTTGAATTCAGGCTTCACAACCAGTGGCCCAAGCAACAAGGCCTCATTTTCACCAACCATAATCTTGGTAAGGCGAACAGAACCGATAAGCTCTTCCTTTCTTAACAAAACAAAGGAAAGCTCGGGTTCGTGCATCACGCCTTCGCGCAGGCGAAAGGCGGCTCTGGCAAAACGACCAGGGCCAAACGCCTGCTCTGCAAGGCTTTCGACAGCATCGTAAAATTCAGGTTGCTCGGGCTTGAGTGTATCGGTGTAAATATTCATCTGTTCAGGCTTTATATAAAAGGTTGGTTCAAACCTTCGCCTGAAATTGTCAGCACAAAGGTTACACGAGCGAAATCATGCGCTTTTGGCGCAAGGTGGTTCGTCGTCGTAACTGGCCTTTGTTGAACATCGTATATTCTCTCTTCGAATGTCAGCTCATTATCATGCACATTTGCATTCGTCTATCCGAAAATTCACTTCATGCAGGTTTATTGAAAAAGCTTCCAGCAGTGACTCACCAGTATTCAGACAGGGGTTCACTGAAATAGACTTCGCGCAAGCGGCTCAGATTGCCCCTTGTGATATCATCAGGCAACCCATCAATCGGGAAAAATCTCATTTCACTGATTTCACGATTCGGCGAGAAAGCCTCGGATTGTTGCCACTCCTCCACATGCAGCAAGGCAACATGATCGCGATTTGATGCAGACTCGTTTTTATGAACGGAAATCAGCCTGGGCTTGCTGATTGTCTCTATGCCAGTTTCCTCACGCAATTCCTTGATTGCAGTTTGTGCAAGCGTTTCCCCTTTTTCCACGCCCCCTCCAGGCAGGTACCAGCCTTCCACATAGGTATGTTTGACCAACAGAACTTCCTGTTTTTCATTTTCAACAATAACCCGCACACCAAGTGTCATCGGACGTGAAAAAAGAAAGAAGGTGTGGAACAGTTTTCGAAGTATTTTATTGTCAGCCATAAGAGGATCTTGTCATATATAAGATTGAATTTCGACCTTGCCGCATTGCACATGCAGTAGTAAGCAGTCAGTCATGTATCGTATAGCCCATATATCAGATGTCCATCTCGGGCCCTTGCCAAAGGTGAAATTACACCAATTGGCAAACAAGCGTATCACAGGATATCTAAACTGGAAGTTAAACCGCAAAAGCGTTCTGGCCGGCGATTATCTAGGCGGCATCATTGGTGACATACAAAGCAAGCCCATTGACCATATCCTCGTGACAGGTGATTTGATGAACCTATCCCTGCCGGAGGAATTTGACATGGCACACAGCTTTCTGAAACTTCTTGGAGAACCGGAAAATGTCACCGCCAATTGCGGCAATCATGATGCCTATTTGCCAGGCTCCCTGCAAAAATCAATCAGAAAATGGGCGCCCTATTTATCAAGCGACGACAAGATTATCTCAACCGCGAACGACTATCCAATCCTGAGAAAACGCGACGACATTGCAATCATCGCCTGCAATTCGGCAGAAGCAACCCTGCCCTTTTTTGCAACGGGTTATTTCAGAAAAAAGCAGGCAGAGCGCCTTGCGCAGATACTCGACCAAACAAAAGATATGTACCGGATCGTCATGATCCATCATCCTCCCATTGCGGACGCCACCCCCTGGTACAAACGGCTGATCGGTCAGGAAGAATTCAGGGATGTTATCAAAACCCATGGTGCAGAGCTTATCCTTCACGGTCACACGCATCTTGATACCAAAAACCATATTGAAGGGCCATTGGGTGATGTTCCGGTGATTTGCGTACCTGCAGCCGGCAATGCACCTGGCGGGCACAAACCGGCTGGTCAATATAATCTGTTTTCAATCACCAGGGAAAAAACCGGTTGGGAAACAGGTTTTGAGGAATACGGCTTCACCAATGAAAAGGATGGTGTTGGCCTGATCTCAAGCCAACGTTTCAGCGCACCATTTGCACAATCTGGTCGGTGAGACCAAACCAGAACAGAATAAACAAAACCGCAGCGCCCCCCAAAAGCCCCAAAACAAACCACATCAACAACCATAGCGAGGAATGTTTAGGCGCTCCAACAGCAGAATTTACCGTTTCATTTTGGGCAAGATCACGAAAAACAGAATTTCGTTTAGTGTTCACTTGCACATCAGAATGTGCATCCGCTACGGTTTCATTTTGCTCGTCTGGGTTATGGCGAAGCTCTTTTTTATCCTCAGGTCTGTAGCGGGATTGCGCATCAATCATGTGAGAGAGTGAAAGCCACTCACCTTCAATCATTCGTTCCCTTTCCAAAAGCCGCTCGGCAACATAGTCGGTAACGACTTCGCCAATCTTCTGGCGATTGCTGCTATTGCCCAGGATGACACGGCCCATTCGGGTATCTTTTACAAACTCATACTCACGGCCATCTTCACCCATTCTCACAAAGGACGTCATGTCAATCCATAGTCTGGGGGGTTCACTTTTTGCCAGGGCAAACTCGAATTGCTCATTGTCGTAAGGGATATCATCCTGAACCGGCTTGATGTCTTCATATAAAAGTTCAAGCCTTGATATTCGGGTATTTTTCAATTCAACGACAACATCATCCTTATCTGCTTGCGCAGTCCGGATTTTACGCATTGCCCGATTTAGATCATGAACACGCTGTTCTATATCCTTTGCTTCCAAATCCTGATCGATCATACCCTGTACTCACTGTTTACATCCTGTTAACCAAGATATTTGGGTAATATAAGCACGATTGCAAGAAAACAATTCTAGTTTTCAGCAAACTGACTGATCAGGCTCGGCCAAACAGAATATTGCTGACCAGCTTGTCACGGCCGTAAACATCCTTGTGAAACGTGACTTTTCCCCCTTCGACCCAGGCGGTAAAATATGCCAGGTGAACCGGCACAGGCTTCTTGATGTTTACCCGTTGCGTTTGCGGGTTTGAAAGAATTTTCTTCATTTTACCTACGCTCAAGGCGCGCTTGCCAAATACTTTTTCAGCAAATTGAAGCGGGTCCTGTACACGAATACAGCCATGCGAGAAAGCGCGAGCCTTTTTGGAGAAAAGGTTTTTGGCTTGTGTGTCGTGCAGGTAAACATTGAACTTGTTGGGAAACATTATTTTCACTTGCCCAAGCGCATTGTTTTCACCGGGCTGCTGGACAATCTTGTATGGGAATTTCTTGCCATTGACCGCATTCCAGTCAACGGAATGCGGGTTCATGACAGGTGCATCAGCTTTCCAGCTGGTATGAACCTTGTAATTATTACGCTCAAGATAACCAGGGTCCTTGCGCAATTTAGGCAGGATTTCATTACCCGCAATGGAGCGCGGTACTGTCCAAGTGGGATTAAAATCGGCATACTGGATGGTGTGTGAAAACATGGGCGTCTTGTGATAGGGCTTGCCTACAACAACACGACGACGATCAATCACCCGTCCACCATCAACTACCTGAACTTCAAAAGCTGCCTGATTGACCATAACGTGTTTTTTACCCAATGAGCGCGGCAGCCAGCGCCAGCGCTCCATATTGACGATGATCTGACGAGCTTTTGCTCCCTTGGCGCTTGAAAGCGCCTTGCGCAATGCAAGGTACTGGGGATGGCCTGGGCGTAATTGCGCAATGACCTTGGCAGGTCCTTTCTTGCGCGCAACATCCAGCCAGCCCTTGATATCAGCTTTCTTGCGGGAAATGATTATGTCCGGTTCAGAGACAGCGGGGGTCGTGCGTCCGGCAGACAGATCACGGCCAAACTTCCAGAAAGCCTGCGAAAGATATAACTCCGCAGCAGCTAGCTCCTTGCCACTCAAGGACTGTATGTTTTTTGGAAGTGCTGAAATGTAATCACGAGGCTCAAGCCCATCAGAACGGGCAGATTGAACGACCTTGATCAGCTCAACACCTTTCTTGTTCAGACCTTTTCTGCCAGTCCAAATGCCCTTGCCTAGCCTTCCCCTGTAGTATTTCTTGAGTGGATCGAGATCAACCACGGCACCATTGAACTTGAGTGCATCCCCTCTTAAAACGGCTGAAACATTCGCTGCATTGACAGGTGTTGTAGCAGCGGCAAAGCCAAATGCCATGGAAGCACCAAGGAAGCTTCTTCGGTTTAAATCAAGGGTCATGTTTTCTTCCGGTTTGAGATTTTGACAAACCTTAATACAAATCGCCAAGAGATGAAATGAGCAAGAAGAAAACTGTCGCAAAAGTGAATTGAAATCGGGCAAAAATCACAAACGGATATATTACGTGATGAAACATGCTTTGATTTCACGGCCGGAAAATCACCGAAAATTCTGCTGAAACATGCCGCAATCAGCCCTCATCCTTTGCGGTAACCGCTGATGGCAATCCTGCAATTGGCGGTTAAATAGAGGAGACTAAAATCATGAAGAAACTTATTCTGGCACTAACACTTTCCTGCTTTGCAATTGGTAATGCATTTGCACAAACAAGCTTTGAAAGTATCGATGTGGATCAAAGCGGAGGCATCACACTGGCAGAGGCCGGTGCAGCAGGCCTGCCCTGGACAAAGCAGCAGTTTGAAGCCGCTGACCAGAATGCAGATGGCGCCCTCGACATCGATGAATATGCTGCTGCCACGCAGTAACGTCGGCACGATCTGAGGCAACGCAAAGATGGCTCTGCTGAACTTGTTTCAGCAGGGCTTCAAGCTGCGCAAGTCGGATCAGTCGTATGTTATGGTCTCTGTCAACTCGGTTCGCTCATGCCAGTCCCAATAGGTTTTGGTAATTTGCTCGGCCATGGGTCCTGGAACATCATTGCCCAAAATCCGGTCATTCACCCGCGTTACCGGGACCGGCCCTCCGGCCGTAGTTGCCGTGAAAACCTCTTCGGCAGAAAGGAATTCTTCTGCCGTAATATCCTTGACCTCATGAGGAAGCCCCAATTCAGCGCAAATCTCCAGCACGGTTCTGCGTGAAATGCCTTCCAGCATTCCAGAGCGTGGTGTAATCACCTTGCCATCGACAATTGCAAATATGTTGAAACCTGGCCCTTCGGTTACAAAGCCATCATCGTCGAGCAGAATTGCTGTGTCATAACCTGCGTCCAGCGCCTCAAAGAGACCTTTTGTCATGTCGCCCCAATGATAATTCTTGACCGTGGCATCGACCGATTTCATGCCAATGCGTGTGGCACTTTCGCTCAACAGAATATGCGCACCCCGCTTGGCCACCTCTTGCGGAATGACCCAGATAAAAGGCACAACCCACGCATAGAAATGATTATTGGTAAGCCTCGGGTCCCGCGTGCCTGGCACAGATGGCGTGCCGCGGCTGGCCACCATGGAAACATAGGCGGACTGTAGTCCGGAGGCACCAACCATCTCATGCAGAATGCGTTTGATATCCGCTCTGGATTGGGGAATATCCAGACGCAGTTTTTCGATGGAAACCATGAAGCGATCAAGATAATCATCGATGCGGAAGAACTTCCCCTCCCACACATGCACCACGTCATAGGTAATGTCCGAGCGCGTCAGCCCCCAGTCCAGAACAGAAATCTTTGCGTCCTGAATGGGGATAATTTCCCCATTCATCCACGCAGCACCCTTTGAAAGATCAACACCCATGTGGCTATGCCGCCCTGTTAACCGCACTTACAAGCGCTTCCAGTGAGGCAGCCACGATGTTTGAATTGACCCCAACGCCAAAAACCTTTTTGCCGTTGACTTCGGTTTCCATGTAGCAAATGGCAGAAGCATCTGCGCCTGGGCGTAGTGTGTGCTCGGAATAATCAATGACGGCAATCTCAACGCCCATGTGCTTTGTCAGCGCATCGACAAATCCGTCAATCGGCCCGGTGCCCTGCCCCTTGATCGTGACCTCCTTGCCGGCATCCTTGATAACCGCTTCCAGGTTGCGCAGGCCAGAGCCTGTTTCGCCCGCAAGTGTGGTGGAATGATCAACAAACTTAAGGCGCGCATCAGGTTGTTTGACATAGGCCTCCTGAAACACTTCATGGATGCGAGAGGATGGCAGCTCCACGCCTTCTTCATCCGTAATTCTTTGAACCAGTTCACGCATTTCTATTTGCAGATTACGCGGCAGGTTGATGCCGTAGTCCTGCGCCATGATATAGGCGATCCCGCCCTTGCCGGATTGCGAGTTGATGCGAATTATCGCTTCATAATTACGTCCCACATCCTCCGGATCAATTGGCAGATAAGGCACTTCCCATAGCGGCTTGTTGGCTTTTTCAAGCGCCTTCATGCCCTTGTTGATCGCATCCTGATGCGAACCGGAGAAAGCAGTATAAACCAGCTCGCCCACATAAGGATGACGCTCTGGAATACGCAACTGGTTGCAATATTCATAGGTCTCTTTCATGCGGTTGATGTCAGAACAATCCAGTTGCGGATCCACCCCTTGGGTGAACATGTTAAGCGCCAGCGTCACCAAATCCACATTGCCCGTGCGTTCACCATTACCAAACAGGGTTCCCTCAACGCGGTCAGCACCCGCCATCAAGCCAAGCTCTGTCGCAGCGATGCCTGTGCCACGGTCATTATGCGGGTGAAGCGACAAGATAATGCTTTCGCGATTGTTCAAATTGCGCGACATCCACTCGATCTGGTCTGCGTGAATGTTAGGCGTCGACATCTCCACGGTTGCAGGCAGGTTGAAAATCAACTTGTCATCCGGTGTCGGCTGCATCACCTCTTCAACCGCATTACAAATCTCAAGCGCGAACTCAAGCTCGGTTCCGGTGAAACTCTCAGGCGAATACTCAAAACGGTAACCGCCACCAGCTTTTTCTGCCATATCGCGGATCATCTTCGCCGCATCCACCGCAATCTGCTTGATGCCTGCACGGTCCTGGCCAAAGACCACACGGCGCTGAAGCTCTGACGTTGAATTATAAAAATGCACGATCGGCTTGTTCGCCCCTTCAAGACTTTCAAACGTGCGCGTAATCAACTCCGGGCGACATTGAACCAACACCTG
>CALDZZ010000100.1 GCA_937944075.1 uncultured Rhizobiaceae group bacterium | reverse complement strand
CCAATTTTTCTTTCATGTCCGCTGCATATTTTGCAATCAGGTCATCTCTTTTTCCCATAATGTCCTCCCGGGGCTTTTTTGAAACAGGTACAATATACAGTCAGATTTCCCCTACGTAAATGACTTTCATGCTAATTTTGTCACTATTCGCTTTGCCTGTGGGTTGTCTAAAAATGTAATCATTATAAGGTCTTGAACAGGAATTCATGTTGATTCTGTATTTATGGATGCTTTTTTTGCAAAAATTAGCGCAAAAACTGCCAAAAAATACATAAATGCATTCAAATCAGTTGCAATTGAAGGGAATGCCAAATGGCGCAAGACAATAATCGAGCCGGATTTAGTGAAAATGTCGACAAACTATTCGATCAGGCAATCAAGAATATGGATTTGTCTGACGGTTTGATTGAAAAAATCCGTGTCGTCAACTCAACTTATACAGTCCGATTCGGTGTGAAACTGGATGGTGAAATCCATACCTTTACCGGCTATCGCTCTGTTCATTCAGAGCATGCTGAACCGGTTAAGGGTGGTATTCGTTATGCGCCAAACGTGCATCAGGACGAGGTTGAGGCCCTGGCTTCACTGATGACATATAAATGTGCGCTTGTGGAAGTGCCGTTTGGTGGCTCCAAGGGTGGGCTTCGTATTAATCCGCGTGACTGGAATGAAAACCAGCTGGAGCAAATCACACGGCGTTTTGCCTATGAGCTTATCAAACGGGATCTCATCCATCCTTCACAGAACGTACCAGCGCCTGATATGGGCACTGGGGAACGGGAAATGGCCTGGATTGCCGATCAATACCACCGAATGAATACAACTGATATTGATGCCCAGGCTTGTGTTACCGGTAAACCGTTGAACGTTGGCGGCATTCGAGGCCGCGTAGAGGCGACGGGACGCGGTGTTCAATATGCACTTCGTGACTTTTTCAGATATGATGAAGACAAGGAAGTGGCTGGTCTGGAAGGGGAGCTTTGTGACCAGCGCATCATTGTTCAGGGCTTGGGAAACGTGGGTTATCATGCAGCCAAGTTTCTTTCAGAAGAGGATGGCGCAAAAATCATTGCAGTTATTGAGCGTGATGGTGCGATTACTAATAACGATGGGCTGGATATTGAAGCACTTCATAAACACATTGTTGATAACGATGGCGTTAAAGGATTTGAGGGAGGGGAGTATGTTGAAGACGGTGCTTCACTCTTGATTGAAGAATGTGAAATATTAATTCCTGCAGCACTGGAATCTGTGATCAACCGTGACAATGCGAATGACGTTAAAGCCAAAGTGATTATTGAGGCTGCCAATGGTCCAATCACCGCAAACGCCGATGAAATCCTGCGCAAGAATGGTGTTGTAATCATTCCGGATCTTTATGCAAATGCGGGTGGTGTAACTGTTTCCTATTTTGAATGGGTGAAAAACCTCAGCCACATCCGTTTTGGGCGCATGCAAAGGCGTGAGGAAGAAGCAAGACACCGCATGCTCATTGAAGAAATTGAGAATGCGACCGGTAAAAGCCTTAGTGAAAAGTTCAAGGAAAACTATATCAAGGGTTCAGACGAACTGACGCTTGTACGCTCTGGTCTGGATGACACAATGCGTGGTGCCTATGGAGCAATGCGTGAAATCTGGCATGAGCACCGCAAGAAAAACAAGGATTTTGATTTGCGTACTGCTGCATATATGATTGCAATTGGCCGTGTTGCGGACAGCTATAAATCGCTCGGTTTATAGGCCTTTGTCATTCGTTGGTTCTATACGCTTTGGGGTGGACTTTTACTGTCTGTAAAGTCATAAGAGTGGCAGTATATCCTGATTAGAGATAAGTCGTAATGTTGAGATCAATCAAGCAAATTTTTACATGGTGGAACGGTTCGACCATTAACACGCGGTTTCACATCTGGCGTACTGCCAAACGGGTAGGCGAAGATGAACGTGGCAACGTTTATTATGAAAACAAGGATGGAAAACGCTACGTGCAATACGCAGATATTGCGGAAGCCAGTGCTATTCCGTCTGGTTGGCATGGCTGGATGCATTACAGAACAGACACACCTCCAAGTGATGATGACTACAAGCCGCGTGAGTGGCAAAAGGAACATCAGGAAAATATGACTGGTACAGCTGGGGCGTATTTCCCAAAAGGGTCGCTCAACAATCCGGAAGAGCGTCCGCGTGCTACTGGCGATTATGAGGCGTGGAGTCCTTAATCCAAATATATAAGAAAAAAAATAAAGCGCATGATCCTTTCTAGGTTATGCGCTTTTTTTATTGTTTACCGCTCAAGCCACTGTTTTTCAGTATTTTCCTGCCAACCGGTCCTCACCAGTTCGGGTGTATCGTCATTATATTCAGGATAACCAATGCAAAGATAGGCGGTTAGTTTCCAGTTTGGGTCAACCTCCAGTGTTTTGTTTAGGGCTTCAGCGTTTAGAATTGATACCCACCCAACACCTATATTTAGCGTTCTTGCAACAAGCCACAATTGATGAATTGCAATGACAGTAGAATAAGTGAGGGTTTCAGGCATTGTCTGGCGTCCCAGCCCTTTGCCTGCACTTGGGTCTGTATCCGTGAAAACTGCCAGTTGAAGTGGAGCTTCCTGCAAGCCAGCCAGTTTCAAAGCCTGATATTTGCCTTTGGTTGCATCGCTATATTTTTGCGAGGCTTCCTGATTTGCCATACCGTGGTTTTCGATGATTTTGTTTTTCAAAACGTCTGATTTCACCCTGACAATTCTCCAGGGTCTGCTGTTGCCAACCGAGGGAGCCAGCGCAATGGATTGCATCATTTGCTGAATGGCTTCTTCAGGTAGGGGATCGCACTTGAAGTGACGTACATCACGCCTCCAACGCAAAAGTTCCAGTATTGCTTGCGTGTCGGATTGTGTGAATTTCATGACTTTATCTTTATAGTTGTCCCCGTTTTGTATTGGGAATACAAAATTATAGCTACTCATTCCGCGACATGTCTTTTCTATGCCCGAATCCCGTGCTATTGCCTATCACGTCTGAACGTATTTTAAGCGCAGTCTATTGATGTTTATAAAAATAAAAAAAGCAATTGCTCTGGTTTTCCTCACTTCTTTGTCTATTTTAATGCCGCTATTAGGGGCAAATGGACAAGAGGGTGGAACCCGTATTGAAAATCCGGTTGCCGAGTTTTCAGGCATAGACAAAATTACAGGCCGAATTATAACTTTTGACGTGTATATTGGTGAAACGGTTCAGTTTGGCGCCTTGCAAGTCACCCCCCGCGTTTGCTATTCGCGCCCCGTTACCGAAACACCTAAAACAACCAGCTTTCTGGAAGTTGACGAGATTACGTTAGACAGGAAAATTCGCAGGATTTTTACAGGTTGGATGTTTGCGGATAGTCCAGGTCTGAATGCGATTGAGCACTCTATTTATGATATCTGGCTGAATGATTGCAAGCAATCATCAGACATCGCGCCACCATCTGATTCCTGATAACCGGCTTTGTCAAACAGGCTTTCGCCGATTAGTGCTTCTGTCAATAATTCCTGATATTCTTCCTTTGGTATTTCGATGACGCCAAACTTTTTAAGATGTTCGGTAGTGAATTGCGTATCAAGCAAAAGAAAGCCAGCTTTTTTCATTTGGGCAACGAGGTGAACCAATGCGATTTTCGATGCATCGGTTTTTCTGGAAAACATACTTTCGCCAAAAAAGGCACGCCCCAAACGTACGCCATAAAGGCCGCCTACAAGTTGATCGCCTTCATATACTTCAACACTGTTTGCATGCCCCATCTCATGCAGGTCACCGTATAGCGATTTTATCCGTTTGTTTATCCAGGTTTCTTTTCTGTTGGCAGTAGTCTGTGAACATAATTCAATCACTGAATGAAAATCACGATCCATGTAAACCTTCATGGCAGACTTCCGCATGGCTTTTTTCAGGCTTCTTGGAATATGGAAATTATCGAGTGGCAATATTCCGCGTAAATCCGGTTCAACCCAAAAGAGACCAGGGTCATTGGCTGTTTCTGCCATTGGAAAAATACCGCAAGCATAAGCCCTGAGCAGAACCTGCGGGGTTATATCAAGAAAAAGTTCATCATCATTTGTCATTGATGAAGCAGATTACTTGTTTTTGTTTTCCAGATATTTCTCAAGCCAGTGAATATCATAATCACCTGTTTGCATATCCTTGTTTCCAACCAGGTCACGGAAAAGAGGTATGGTTGTTTCAACACCTTCAATAACGAATTCGTCCAGAGCGCGGCTTAGTCTGCGCAGGCATTCCTGCCTTGTCCTGGCGTGAACGATCAACTTGCCAATCAGGCTGTCGTAATGTGGTGGTATCTTGTAGCCCTGGTAAACACCGGAATCCACTCGTACCCCGAGACCACCGGGAGGGTGATAATGCGTAATTTCACCAGGTGAAGGAACAAACGTATCCGGATGTTCAGCATTGATACGACATTCAATCGCATGCCCAGTTAAAATCACGTCTTCCTGTTTTACAGAAATGCCTTCACCTGCGGCGATTTGCAATTGTTCATTTACAAGGTCAATACGAGTGATCATTTCCGTTACAGGATGCTCAACCTGCAAACGGGTATTCATTTCAATGAAATAGAATTCTCCGTCTTCATAAAGGAATTCAATGGTTCCGGCACCAGAATAGCCCAAACCCTGAATGGCCTTTGCACATATTTCACCAATTTTCTTGCGTGCCTTGTCATCAAGGGCAGGGGAAACCGCTTCTTCCCATACTTTTTGATGGCGTCTTTGAAGAGAGCAGTCTCGTTCCCACAAATGGATACCGCCACCTTTACCATCGCCAAGGACCTGTATTTCGATATGGCGTGGTTTGCCTAGAAACTTTTCAATGTAGACGGAGTCGTCTCCAAAAGCGGCGCCAGCTTCACTTCGTGTGGTTTGAAGTGCCTGCTTCATTTCTTTTTCAGTCCTGACAACGCGCATACCGCGGCCACCGCCACCTGCTGCTGCCTTGATGATTACAGGGTAGCCTATTTCGCTGGCGATGCGCATTGCATCTTCGTTTTCACGAACTTCGCCGTCAGAACCCGGTACAACCGGTATTCCCAATCTCTTGGCTGTCTTCTTGGCTTCGATCTTATCGCCCATGACATTGATATGATCTGCTGACGGGCCAATAAATGTTATATTATGGGCTTCAAGGATTTCTGCAAATTTTGCATTTTCTGAAAGAAATCCATAGCCAGGGTGTATTGCATCTGCGCCCGTAATTTCACAGGCAGCCATTATCTCGTGAATATTGAGATAGCTATCGCGTGAAGGCGGCGGTCCTATGCAGACGCTTTCATCTGCGAGCTTTACATGCATTGCGTTTGCGTCAGCAGTTGAATGAACGGCTACAGTCTGGATGCCGAGTTCTTTGCAAGCGCGTAGTACACGAAGTGCAATTTCACCACGATTGGCAATGAGAACCTTATTAAACATAGGCTCTTGTCCTATTCGATCATGAGAAGTTGTTCGCCGAACTCGACTGGCTGGCCATCCTCAACAAGGATAGCTGTCACCTTGCCACTTTTGGGAGAGGCAATCTGGTTCATGGTTTTCATCGCTTCAACAATCATGACAGTATCACCTTCTTTGACACTATCACCGATCTTGATAAACGGGTCTGCGCCAGGCGCAGGAGAATGATATGCAGTTCCGACCATTGGTGAGGGAACATTGCCTGCAACAGGTGCAGGGGCCGCATCTGCTGATGCTGCCACAGGTGCTGCTGCTAAAGGTGCGGCTGCATGCATTACAGGTGCATGAACCTGTACTGGTGCAGCAGTGGTTGCCCTTGAAAGACGAACACGAAAATCATCCTGTTCAACTTCGATTTCTGAAAGATCAGTTTCTGTAAGAAGATTTGCAAGGTCCTTGATCAAACCTTGGTCTATTGATGTTTTTTTAGATGCCATGATCTTTGACATGCCCTTTAATGCAATTAAGAAAATTCAACTTTTGTGCTTATACACATAGAATCATGCAGTGCAAAGACTTGAGTCACTTGTATTTACAGGAGATTTTGATCAATTTTGCTCATTGAGGCTTTTGATTTTGGCATCCAGTTGATCATGACCAACAGCTCCAAAGACGACTTCATTTTCAATTATGTATGAAGGCGTGCCGGTTACACCCAGATTGTTTGCCAATTCATAGGTGCCTTGAATGGTCTCTATGATTTTGGGATTTTCCATCTCTGCATTGATGTCAGCTTCATTTGCACCCATTTTAACAGCCAATTGCATGGCTCTCGCGCCATCCTTAAGACCAGCCATACTCAGCAGTTCCTTGTGAAACTCAACAATTTTTTCAGGCATCAGCTTTGAAAAAGCCATGCTCACGCGGCTGGCTTCCAGAGAACCTTCACCTAGAACCGGAAATTCTTTCAATACAAATTTAAGATTGGGATTATCCTGCAACATGATTTCCATGTCAGTAAGTGCACGTTGGCAAAATCCGCAATTGTAGTCAAAAAACTCTACAATCTTAATGTCAGCATCCGGATTGCCGATTACAATCTGATAGGGAGCAGAGTAAATCTGATCCTTGTTTGAGGCTATCGTTTGAGCCTGTGTTGCAGCCAGTTCCTGCTGTTGCTTTGCTTCAAGCGCTGTTTGCACTTCCAGCAGGATTTCGGGATTTTCAATCAAATATTCCCTTACAATCTTGCCGATTTCCTCTTTATCCAGTTTTTCCTGCGCAAAAGCGTTTGAGCCATGCACTAGCGAGGCTGTCACCAGTAACGTGGCGATTATTGAATTCGACCTAGTGAGATAATTGATCATGTTATGGCCCGTAATTGATGATGTCTTGGAGCCTCAGCCATTGGGGAGACCCTTTTTTTATTCTGGGTTGTGCACGCAAGGCGAATTGTTTGGCTTGCTTTATGTTTCCTTGAAGGAAACGCGCTTCTGCAGTCGCAGCGAGTGCAAGGTCTTGTTGACCATTGGCGCCATATGCTCTTGCAAGATAACCATAGCCTGCTGATGAATATGGATCACGGCTAGTGCCTTCACGCAGTACCTTGATCGCTGACTTCAGGTTGTTCTTGTTATTTGTTTCCAAAAGCGCATGACCCAATTGTATTCTCAACAACCCGTTTTGACGTTTATCCAGTTTGACAGCTTTGCTGAAAGAGGTCGCAGCTTCTTTTGCCTTGCCTGAGCGCAATAGCATCTCACCCTTCATTTCATGGAAGTAGGGGTTATTTGGCATTTTCTTGATGAGTTTATCCATCATTGGTATGCCGCGGCGTGGAACACCGCTTAGAAAGTTTGAGATTGCAATGCCATATGTGCCGGCGATTCCATTAAGATTTTTACGGAAGAGATTTCTGACAAGTCCGGCTCCTCCCGAATATGCAGCAATTTTTGCTCTTGCAAGGTCATGTCGCAGTTGAAGGGAATCACTGTCCTTTTTGTTGAAGTGTGGGCTTTCTTTTGCAACGTTCGTTAACAGCGCTACCCTTTGTCTTGGAACTGGGTGGCTGATGGCGTAAGGGTCAAGACGGCCGCTGCTAAACAGGGGGTTTTTGCCCAACCGTTTGAAGGTTGTGATCATGCCTTTTGCAGATTGGCCGGTTTTATTAAGCAATGTTACGCCTGCACGGTCTGCTGCCAATTCTTCCTCGCGCTGATAGGCGAGCAGGGTTCTTTGAGTTGCCCCTTGTGAACCTGCAATGATTGCCGCGCCGCCTTGGGCAGAACCGGCTGCAGCGGCTCCCGCGCCTGCCAATAGTCCCAAAACGGACAAGACCTGCGCTTTTTCAAGGCGATCCCGCAATCTCACGAGATGCCCACCAATGATGTGGCCTGTCTCATGCGCAAATACTCC
>CALDZZ010000099.1 GCA_937944075.1 uncultured Rhizobiaceae group bacterium | reverse complement strand
CCAATGGTTTCATCCAGATATTCGCCAATAACAAGCCCCCCTGAAACAAACTGGCCTTCATCGACCATCAGCACAGGAACAGCCCCGGCTGGATTGATTTGCAGAAACTCGGCTCTTCGCTCCCATGGTTTTTCTTCCAGCAATTTAACAGGCTGCGAATATTCGGCCATAATCAGGCGAACATAACGCGATGCGGCTGACATAGGGTGATGATAGAGAGTGTGCATAAGGCCTATTACTTATAAATCCACTGGAAATTCTGACGCGAACATGAAAAACAGGACAGGAATCAGTATTGCGTTCCCGAAACAATAAAGAGACGTGAAGTCTCGTGCAAGTTAATCTGCATGCTTAAGGAAACTTGATGACACCTGAACAAATTATTGTCCTTGCCATCGTGCAAGGTATTACGGAATTTCTCCCGATTTCATCTTCTGGACATTTGGCGCTTATCCCAGCGATCACCGGTTGGCCTGACCAGGGACAGGTAACGGATGTAATGGTTCACGTTGGTTCGCTGTTTGCGGTTATTGTTTATTTTTGGCGCGATGTCCTCAAACTGATCTCAGGCGGACTGGACCTGTTGCGCTTGCGGATGAATGATAATTCCAGAATGGCACTTTACATTCTTGTTGCAACCATTCCTGCTGTAGCCTTTGGGCTTTTTCTCAAAAAATCAGGCTATGGTGACAGTTTGCGTTCGGTTGAAGTGATTGCATGGAATGCCATCATTTTTGGCGTGTTGATGTATGTGGCTGATGTTATAGGCAAACAAACCAAGGTGATGGAGGACATGAAGCTGTCTCCCGCCGTAACCATGGGCTTTGCACAGGCACTGGCGCTTATCCCGGGGACTTCACGTTCCGGCATTACCATGACTGCTGCACGCTTTATGGGGTTTTCCCGTCCTGAAGCGGCGCGGTTTTCATTTCTGCTTGGAATACCTGCAATTGCCGGTGCGGGTGCCTTTGTTACCCTTGATGCCATTGAACAGGGCATTGAGATTTCAAACGGTGCCATCATGGCCGCTGTGCTGACCTTTTTTGCAGCGCTTGCGGCAATCGCCTTTTTGATGGCTTTTGTGAAACGCTCCAGCTTTCTGATTTTCACGATTTATCGCATTGCATTAGGGCTCTTGTTGTTCGCACTTTTATACGACTGGATACCCGGAGTGTCTGTTGATTTGTCGGTTTAGACATTTCAGGCTATAGATTTCTGAACAACAATTAAAAAGGGGAAATACGGTGACAATCCGGTTTCATAAAGGCGACTTACCCAATCTTGATAACTATCATGATTCCATTGCAGTTGACACGGAAACGCTTGGCCTGAACCCCTTGCGGGATCGCTTGTGTGTTGTGCAGCTTTCACCCGGTGATGGCACTGCAGATGTTGTTCAAATCGCCAAGGGGCAAACCGAAGCACCAAACCTCAAGGCCCTGATGGAAGACCCGAAGCGAACCATTATCTTTCACTTTGCCAGATTTGATGTTGCCGTTCTGGAGCATGGTCTTGGTATTTCCACCAATAATGTCTATTGCACCAAAATCGCCTCAAAGCTCACACGCACCTATACTGATCGTCATGGCCTTAAAGATATCGTGCGGGAATTTATTGGTGTTGATATTTCAAAGCAGCAGCAAAGTTCGGATTGGGCGGCAGAGACACTCAGCCAGGCCCAGTTGGAGTATGCCGCTTCAGATGTTCTTCATTTACACGAGCTGATGGCGCATCTTGAAAAGCGTCTGGAACGCGAAGGTCGACGCGAACTTGCATCAGAATGTTTCAAATTTCTGCCAACACGATGCCGGCTGGATCTGGCTGGTTGGCCGGAGACAGACATATTTGCGCACAGTTAAAAACACTTTCAAGCCCTATTATGACCATGAAAGTGTTGTAACAAACTGCAAGATTTAGTGAGGCAAATTGCTTGAGTAACCAGTTTCAAAACCATGCACCAACCGTGTCTGCAGGCATAAACCATGCTGCGGACGGAGCATATGTTGAAACTTCACCCCCGCAATCAAGGGCACAAGCAGGCCTGACGCAACCACCTTCTACTCCCAATCTTGATTTTATTTCCACAGACAGTCGGGAGGCTGAATATACGCAGGCTCTCAAACACTCGACAAAAGTCAAATTCTGGAAATTTCTCTTTCCACTTCTTGGGCTTGGCGTGATCGCAATTATCGCCGGTACCATGGTCGTCAAGTCAGTGGAAGTTCCGGAAGTTGCCATTGAAAGCATAGAGGTCAACGATGGCAAGCTCGTTATGGAAAATCCGAAACTGAACGGTTTTGACAAGGCTCAAAGACCTTATAACCTCACTGCATCACGCGCCATTCAGGACGCCAGCAACCCAAATCAGGTTGAACTTGAGGAAATTAACGCTCAATTGCCAATGTCTGACGACCTTACTGCAACCATTACAGCAGGAAACGGTGTTTATGATGCTGATGCCAAAACTCTTGAACTTACCAAAAGCGTTAATCTGGTAACCTCAAGCGGCATGACCCTGAAATTGAAGGATGCAAGCGTCGATATCGGGAATTCCATCATGCATACCAATAACCCGATAGATGCCACCAGCCCTCAAGCTGATATTACCTCTGACGCAATGATGGTGGAAGATGGTGGCAATAAACTGATCTTTGAAGGTCGCGTGCGCATGACCCTTCGTCCAAATGAATTAAAAGAAGCGGATAATCAGAATGAATAAGCGGAAACTCACCAGCCTGAACCTTCTTGCTGTTCCGGCAATCATGCTTTGCACAACTGTCCTTGCTCATGCTCAATCGGCAGGTGGTGCTTTTCAGGGCGTGGGAAACAATAACCAGCCCATACAGATTGAGGCTGACAAGCTTGAAATTGTTGATGACCAGAATACTGCGCTTTTGACCGGCAATGTAAGCGTTGTTCAGGGAAAGACACTCATGCGTGCTACGCGCATCAAGGTGTTCTATGAACGCGCAGGTGAAAAGGGTAAAACCAAAAGTGGTATTCGCCAGATTGAGGCAACAGGCAAAGTGGCTGTGCGCTCTGGTGATAATAAGGTCTCTGCAGACAAGGCCACCATCAACATGATTTCCGAAACGGTTCTGATGACCGGTAATGTGGTTGTCAGTCAAACCGGTAATGTTCTTTCTGCCTGCAAGGTCACTGTAAATCTCAAAACCAATGTCGCCAAGGTTACACCTTGCAGTTCATCTTCCGGTAGTTCTGGTGGGCGGGTAAAACTCCTTCACACGCCCAAATCCAGAAATTAAATGCTTGCATGCCAGAATTGCTTGATTAAACACTTTGGCATGATTTTTGTGGTATTATGCCTAATCAAATGTAAACGGATTTTTCACTTTGGGCTTTCTTAAAAACATATCCGGGCTGGTTAAAAAGCCGAAAGTGCGCAAGGTGAACTGGGCAGATCTTCCGCTTGAGGGAGAAGAAAATACCGCCCCTGAAATCCGCATTGCAGAACCTGCTCCAACGGTTCAAAACTCACAGCCCCAAGCCCAGACACATCAGCCAAAATCTCGCGAAGGGGTATTGCTCGTGAGTGGCATTCAAAAGAGCTACAAGGGGCGCAAGGTTGTAGAAAATGTGAACCTTGGTGTGCGCCGTGGAGAGGCAGTTGGACTGCTTGGGCCCAATGGTGCAGGCAAGACAACGAGCTTTTACATGATTACAGGTCTGGTGCAGGCAGACGCTGGAAAAATTGAGTTGAACGGGCACGATATTACCAAGACTCCAATGTATCGCAGGGCACGTTTGGGAATTGGCTATCTGCCGCAAGAAGCCAGTATTTTCAGAGGCTTAAGCGTTGAAAACAATATTCGTGCAGTGCTTGAAGTGGTTGAACCAAATCGCAAGGAACGCGAACGGCAACTTGATGCGTTGCTGGATGAATTTTCAATCACCCATTTGAGAAAATCTCCCTCCATTGCCCTTTCCGGTGGTGAGCGCAGACGTTGTGAAATTGCACGTGCCCTTGCGACCCGGCCTTCGTTCATGTTGCTGGATGAACCTTTTGCCGGTATTGACCCGATTGCTGTCGGAGATATTCAGGATCTTGTGCGCCATCTTACCAAGCGTGGTATCGGGGTGTTAATCACTGATCACAATGTCCGTGAAACCCTCGGTCTGATCGACCGCGCCTATATCATTCATGCCGGCAATGTTCTAACCCATGGCAGCCCGGATGAAATTGTTCGCAATGCCGATGTGCGCCGTCTTTACCTGGGAGAGCAATTTACTCTTTAGGAAGGTGTTTCTGTTACCTTGTGTACCAAGGATACGAGCCAGATTATACAAGAGCTCGCAGGTAACAGGGTAGAGTAAAATGGCGCTTTCAGCACGCTTGCAACAGAAACAGTCACAATCACTTGTGATGACGCCACAACTGGCGCAATCAATCAAACTGCTACAATACAGCCATATCGAACTCTCCGAATTTGTTCGTGAAGAGATTGAGAAAAACCCTCTACTTGAGCTCGATAGTGACAACAAGACCATCACAAACGAAGTCCAGCCTGAGAACATTTCTTCAAAAGACGAGACCATCTCGAATGAAATGAAACTCGATGCAGGCGAGAAAGCAGGCGATCTCGATGCTTCTTTTGAGAACGTTTATGATGAAGGCATTGCCGGTGCAGAAAAATCAGGTTCAGACAATTCCAGTCTCTCTTCTGGCAGCATCTCGGGCAGCTCTTCCTCCAGCAATGCCGAGAATGCAGATTTTCTGGCAAGTATTGGCGAAACCTTGAGCCTTGCCCAGCACCTTGGCGAACAAATCATGCTTGCCTTCAGCAAGGAGCAGGAACGCGAGGTCGCAAGACATATTGCACATGCGCTAACCGATGATGGTTACTTTCAGGAAGACCTGCAAGATATCGCCAGGTTGAACGGTGTTTCACTTTCGCAGGCAGAGGCCGTATTGCAAAAATTCCAGACACTGGAGCCAACAGGCATTGGTGCGCGAAACCTGCATGAGTGTCTTTCCATTCAGCTTCGTGAGAAAGACCGCTTCGACCCTGCCATGGAAAAACTGCTGGCAAATCTGCCACTTCTTGCAAAGCGCGAGTTCGAGAAGCTGATGAAAGTCTGTGAAGTGGATCGTGAGGATTTCAATGACATGATCCGTGAGATCAAGGAACTTGATCCAAGACCAGCTGCAAAATATGAGCCCATTCTTGCTGCCAATGTTGTGCCGGATGTTCTCATCAGGCAAAAAACAGACGGTAGCTGGGCGATAGACCTTAATCCGGAAACCCTTCCAAAGGTTCTGGTCAATCACACATATCACGCAGAACTGACTGCCGCGGTCAAAACACCGGACGGCAAGGAGTTCATCGCCGAATGTATGGGCAATGCCAGCTGGCTTACCAAAAGCCTGGACCAGCGCGCACAAACCATACTGAAAGTTGCAACGGAAATTGTTAAACAGCAGGACATGTTCTTTGCTGAAGGCGTTGAGCATTTACGCCCGCTTAATCTGAAAACCGTGGCTGACTCCATCAAAATGCACGAATCAACCATCAGCCGCGTTACCGCAAACAAGTATCTGATGTGCGATCGTGGCATTTTTGAACTCAAGTATTTCTTCTCATCCTCAATCACCGCAAGCGGTGGTGAAGAAGGTCATGCCTCACAAAGCGTGAAACACAAGATCAAGCAAATGGTCGATGCTGAAAATCCCAAAAAAGTACTTTCAGATGACCAGATCGTGCTGAAACTGCAGGAAACAGGCATCGAAATTGCGCGACGTACTGTGGCCAAATATCGAGATGCCTTGCGCATTCCCTCGTCCGTTCAGCGCCGCCGGGAAAAACAAATGCAAGCATGATTGCCTTGTAAGAATATATTTTTGCAAGCCGATTGCCATCCTGCACTGCTCCGCGCTACGCTTGATTTGTAGCGATAACAAAAAGGAGATTGCAAAATGAGCTTACAAATTTCAGGTAAACACATGAACGTCGGCGATGCATTGACTGCCCGCATCAATGACAGGCTTGAGGATGCTGTTACCAAGTATTTTCCAGGCGGATACAGAGGTCATGTGACACTTGAAAAGCAAGGTAACCGTTTTGCATGCGAGTGTATTATTCACCTCGACAGTAGCGCAGACTTGCAGGGCACTGCACTGGAGAGTGATGCAACAGCCGCGTTTGAGGCTGCAGCAGACAAAATTGAAAAACGCCTGAGACGCTACAAAAGACGCCTTAAGGACCACCATGCCAATGCAGACAAGTTAAAGCGTGCGCAAGCAGCCTATGCCATTGTCGAGGCACCGGCTGCAGAAGAAGAGATGCCGGAAGAATACAACCCTGTCATCATCGCAGAATCACTGACGAGCATAGAAACCCAAAGTGTTGCAGAAGCGGTCATGAAGCTTGACCTGATTGATACACCGGTCGTTGTCTTTACCAATGCCGGTAGCGGGAAAACCAATGTTGTATACCGTCGTGAAGACGGTAATATTGGTTGGGTTGATCCCTCCTAGTTCGGCAGGACTGCCTTTAAATCATTATGAAAGGCTGAAAAGGCAATATCGGCGCGTTCACTGGCCAGCATCAAGGGCGCGCCATCTGCCCCAAACAAGGCCCAATAGCTTCGATTTTCTTCAAGGTTGGTTGTATCCGGAAAGGCCTTGATGATTTCATCTGTTGTCATTTCGCGCATGTAGGCAACAACATTGGAACCCAGTCTGGCCAATTCCTCCACTGAGTAATTTTCTGATTTATGATCATGAAACATACTGCTACTCCTTGGTTTTATCAGCTGAGCGGATTGAAATTTTTCGTATAATCCGTTCGGGCTGGATGCGAATGAGGTCGATTTCCAAAAGTCCGTTTTCGAGGTTTGCTCCACTTACTTCAATGCCTTCTGCCAATACAAAGGCGCGCTGAAACTGTCTTGCAGCAATGCCCCTATGCAAATAGATACGTTCCTTGTCATCAATTTGTTTCCCGGCAATCGTAAGCTGGTTTTCCTCAATACTGATATCCAGCTCATCTTCTCTGAAACCGGCGACAGCCAGCGTAATGCGCAACAAGTCGCCTTTTTCACCCGGCTCGGTTTGCAGGCGCTCAATATTGTAGGGTGGGTAGCCATCATTTGCGCTTTTTGTGGCGCGTGCCAAAACACGTTCCAATTCATCAAAACCCAACAATAATGGACTTGAAAAGCCGGCAATTCGAGACATGGATTTATCCTGTATGTTTTTGCCTGACTAATATGGGTATTAAAGCAAGCGGGTTCAACTTTCCAATTGTTTCCAAAATGGAAACAATGTTTCTAATCTGCTTCAAATTGACAATACTGCCCATTTTGATAGCCAGTAGCAGGATTTTTAAATCAGGAGATAATCATGAGTAATCGCATTAGCGTTGGTGGACTGGATGTGGACAGCGGTCTTTATGACTTTGTGAACAAGCAAGCCTTGCCCGGCACCGGTATTGAGGCCGAAAAGTTTTGGGCTGATCTGGAAAAATTAATTACAGACCTTGCGCCCAAGAATGCCGCCTTGCTTGAAAAGCGTGATGAGCTTCAATCCAAGCTGGATGCATATTACAAGGAGAACAGCACGGATTACTCGCTAGAGGATTACAAGAAGTTTCTAACAGACATTGGCTACCTGGTGCCTGAAGGTGGGAAGTTCTCCGTTGATACATCAAATGTTGATCCTGAAATAGCCATGGTTGCCGGGCCACAACTCGTGGTCCCAATCATGAATGCACGCTATGCCCTGAATGCTGCCAATGCTCGTTGGGGCTCGCTGTATGACGCTCTATATGGCACGGACGCCATTTCCGAGGAAGGTGGTGCTGAAAAAGGCAAGGCCTACAACCCGGTGCGTGGGGCAAAGGTAATTGCATGGGCAAGGGACTTTCTGAACAAATCCGTGCCGGTTGATGGTTCATGGGCTGATATAAAAAGCCTTTCGGTTGCAGACAATGAACTTCAATTAACCCTGGAAAACGGCAAGACTATCGGCCTTTCAAATCCGGCTCAGTTTGTAGGGTATCAAGGTGAAGCCACCTCCCCTTCATCCATCCTTGTAAAGAGAAACGGACTGCACGCGGATATCATCATTGATGCAGAGCATCCGATTGGTAAAGACGACAAGGCAAACATTGCCGATGTGATTTTGGAATCAGCGCTTACAACAATCTGCGATTGTGAAGATTCGGTTGCTGCTGTCGATGGTGAAGACAAGGTTCTTGCCTATCAAAACTGGCTTGGACTTATGAAGGGTGACCTCACAGAGAGTTTTGAAAAGGGCGGCACCACCATCACACGCAGGCTCAATGAGGACCGTCAGTACAAGGGTGCCAACGGCAAGGATGTAACCCTAGCAGGACGTTCCCTTCTTTTGGTGCGCAATGTCGGACACCTGATGACCAATCCTGCCATTACGTTTGACGGTGGCAAGGAAATTCCTGAAGGCATCATGGATTGCATGATGACCGCGATGATTGCTTTGCATGATCTGGGCGAGAATGGCCGCAACGGAAATTCACGCGAAGGCTCAATGTATATTGTAAAGCCTAAAATGCACGGACCGGAAGAAGTTGCTTTTGCAGTTGAAATCTTTGGCCGCGTTGAGCAAAGCCTTGGCATGTCACCCAATACACTCAAAATGGGTATCATGGATGAAGAGCGCCGCACTACTGCAAACCTCAAGGAATGCATTCGTGCTGCAAAAGAACGCGTGGTCTTCATCAATACAGGCTTCCTTGATCGTACAGGTGATGAAATTCACACCTCCATGTTGGCAGGCCCAATGTTGCGCAAGGCTGACATGAAAGGCGCTGCATGGATTTCTGCCTATGAAGACTGGAATGTCGACATCGGCCTTGAGTGTGGCCTTTCCGGCCATGCCCAAATCGGCAAGGGCATGTGGGCCATGCCGGACCTGATGGCAGACATGCTGGAACAAAAAATAGGACACCCGAAAGCTGGTGCAAATTGTGCCTGGGTTCCATCTCCGACCGCAGCAACATTGCACTCAACCCATTATCATCAGGTCAATGTTGCAGAGGAACAGTCGAAAATCTCTACCCGTGGACGCGCCAATCTGGATGACATTCTAACCATCCCGGTTGCCATCCGCCCTAACTGGTCAAAAGAGGATATTCAAAACGAACTGGACAATAATGCACAAGGCATTCTTGGCTATATGGTTCGCTGGGTTGAACAGGGTGTTGGCTGTTCCAAGGTGCCCGACATAAATAATGTCGGTCTGATGGAAGACCGCGCCACATTGCGGATTTCCACTCAGCATATCGCCAACTGGTTGAAGCATGGCGTTACCAACAAGGAACAGGTTATGGAAACTTTGAAACGCATGGCAGCTGTTGTGGATGGCCAAAATGCAGGCGATCCTGAATATCGAAACATGGCGCCGGACTTTGACAATTCGGTGGCTTTTCAGGCCGCTTGTGAATTGGTGCTTGAAGGCGATATTCAACCCTCTGGTTACACTGAGCCTGTGTTGCACAGAAAGCGGCTGGAATTCAAAGCAGCTAATGCCTGATTGCCCAGAGCACTGACCCAGTTTCAAACTTTAACGCAAATAAAAAACCCCGCTCAAAAGGCGGGGTTTTATTTTGCAGAATTTATCAATTCAATCAGGTTTGCTTGACGATAACCTTGGCGCCCGGTTTCACACGATCATGCAAATCGATGATGTCCTGGTTCATCAAACGAATACAGCCCGATGAGACTGCTTTCCCGATTGACCACCATTCAGGAGTTCCATGAAGGCGGTATAATGTATCCCGACCACCTTTTGTGAGGTAAAGCGCACGCGGGCCAAGCGGGTTTGTAAGACCTGGCGGCATGCCCTTGCGCCATTTGGCTAATTCGGGTCTGCGTCGTATCATGGGAGCCGGCGGTGTCCAGGTTGGCCATTCACGTTTCCAGCCAATCCTCGCATTCCCTGACCATGCGAAGCCCTGCTTGCCGACACCAACGCCATAGCGCATGGCTTTGCCACCTGACTGTACAAGATAAAGATGGCGGGAAGGAACATCCACGATGACCGTGCCAGGACGTTCCCTTGTCGGGTAATCAACAACCTGACGCAAAAACTCTTTATCAATCTTCTTCAAGGGTATGGCGGGTAGCTTGAAGCCACCATCAACTCGTGCAGCATAATCTGCCCTGAATTCCCTTGTAGGATCTCTCGAAATCGATGAGCAGCCCGCCAATGCGGCTGTCGACAAGAGTGAAAGGGTGAACGTTCGTCTATCCATATTCTGCCTCTTTGACTTTATTCCTGCCAAATAACCTTGAGCGACAGGGAGTTTTGAATAGTGTTAAATCATTAATGTCGTACGATTCGCAATATAGGGCCTTTTGCTTTTTCAAATGGTTAATGAAATGTTGCAATCCGGCAACAACCCGTTCGAAGGCTTAAAACCACCGATGCCCGAAATATCAACCCTGCAAAATCTGAATGAATTTGATGGGCGCCAGTCTGAAACTGCGATGGCGATTCGTCGTGGAATCCTTAGGGGAATGGCTGAAACGGATATGGTTTTTTTGCCTGAACTTACGTTGTCTGGTGGCAGGCGGGCTGATCTTGTCGGGCTTGATCGCAAGGGAATGGTAATTGTGATTGAGATAAAATCATCTATCGCTGATTTTCAGGTTGATAAAAAATGGCATGAATACAAGGATTTTTGTGACCGGTTTTACTTTGCAACGCACCCTGATGTTCCAAGTCATATCTTTCCTGAAGATGAGGGTTTTATACTGGCTGACGAGCATGGATGTGAAATCATTCGCGAGGCTCAGGCCGGAAAACTAAAGCCCGCAACACGCAAAGCCCTGACGCTCAGATTTGCAAGAAGTGCTGCACTTCGAACGAAGCGGCTTACTCTGCACGAACAATTTACAGAGCCTCAGGAAGACTAGCCCTATCGCGGCGCCCGCTTGGCCAGAATTCGTTGCAGGGTTCTGCGGTGCATGTTGAGACGTCGTGCCGTTTCGGAAACATTTCGGTCACATAACTCGTATACGCGTTGAATATGTTCCCAGCGCACACGATCTGCAGACATCGGATTTTCGGGTGGGTCGGCCTTGTCTGAAGGCTTGCGCATTAGAGCTGTATAGACATCATCAGCGTCAGCCGGCTTTGCAAGGTAATCAATGGCACCCATTTTTACGGCTGTTACTGCCGTTGCAATATTACCGTAGCCCGTCAGAATGATTGCCTTGCAATCCGGTTTCTGGCTGCGAATATTCTCGATAACATCAAGACCGTTTCCATCATTCAGCCGCATGTCCACAACTGCAAAATCAGGGGCTGCAATCTTGATCTTGGCCATGCCTTCTGTGACGCTTTCTGCTGTCTCCACTGAAAAACCACGCGATTCCATCGCGCGTGCCAATCGTTGAAGAAACGGCTTGTCGTCATCAACAATCAGCAGATTGTTGTGTTCACCAAGATCAACATGGGTTTCGGTCGTGCTCATTGTTCCATAATCTTTGTTAATGTTGTTTCTTTTATGTGGGTCAGCACACCCCAATTGTCAAAGGTCACTTGGCAGAAAATTATCAATCCCTTGCAGCCTCAATCGTTGACCTTGGCCATTTGACCAGCACAGCCGCACCTCCATGGCGCTTGCTTATATCATTGCCGAAAACAAGTGTGGCACCACTTCTTTCAAGCAGGGTTTTTGCGATGAATAGCCCAAGGCCCAATCCTCCACTTTGTGTGGATTTGGATCGTTTGGTAACAAAAGGTTCGCCTATTCTTGCGAGGACCTCATCATCGATCCCGCGACCATCATCTGTGACTTTTACCCAGATTGATTCTTCATCCCAATCTGCGCTCAACAAGACCTTTGCCTTTGCATAGTCAACTGCATTTTCAACGATGTTGCCAAGTCCATACAGAATGCCTGCATTTCGAATGCACTCCGGCACCGGTTTGTTATCCGGTTTGTCAATCACAACGGACACTCCAAAATTGCGATGTGGTTCAGCTATTTCCTCCATAAAGGCTGTAAAGGGCATGGTTCCTATGTGGCGGTCACCCTCACTTGAAAGGGAGGTGAGTTTTTGCAGGATGTCACGGCACCGTTCTGCCTGACTGCGCAACAGAGCTGCATCTTCATACAATTCCGAGCCTTCCTTCAGCTCGCGTGTCATTTCCTTGGAGACCAGCGCAATGGTAGCAAGCGGAGTGCCAAGTTCATGGGCTGCAGCAGCTGCCAGTCCGTCAAGGTTGGTCAAGTGTTGTTCACGCTGCAAGACCAACTCCGTTGCTGTCAACGCATCGGAAAGCTTGCGCGCCTCATCAGCCACGCGAAAGGCATAAACGGCTGTAAATGACAGGCTTGAGATAATCGCAAACCACATGCCACCAATATAGATATTTGGAAGCTGTAGTTCTTCCCCTTCAACCCATGGCAAGGGCAAATGAAAAAACGCAAGTAGGCTGGTGCATAAGACAGCAAGCAACCCAAGGAACACCGTATACTTGATTGATAGGGCTGTTGCAGAAATGACCACAGGCACCAGAAGCAGTATCGAAAAAGGGTTTTGCAAGCCACCGGTCAGAAACAACAATATTGCAAGCTGAATGATATCATAAGCCAAAAGAGCAGCAGAGGCCCTGGAAGACAATCGCTGATTTGCGGGATATCTGAACCGCAAAAAGAAATTGATAAAAATGGAAACGCAGACAAGCGCAAAACAGAAAACCGGCTCAAAGCTGAATTCCAGAATCTGCCATACAATAAAAATGGCGCTTGCCTGCCCCAGGACTGCAAGCCATCTGACATTAATCAGCGTAATCAGCCTAAGATTATGACTGGGTCCATGCTGATTAATGTCAGTGAGTTCTGCAAGCGCCAAAGGCTGCTCCCGGATTTCGCCTTTTCAGGCCTTTTCGTATCAGGCTTTCATGTCGACGATAACTCGGCCACGAACCTTGCCATCAACAATGTCTGTTGCTGTTTGAATAATGTCATCAAACCCTATTTCCGTTGTCAACGCTTCAAGCTTTGACATGTCGAGATCGGTCGCCAGCCTGCCCCATGCTTCTTTGCGCAACTCTTTTGAAGCCATGACAGAGTCAACACCCAAAAGGGCAACACCGCGCAGGATGAAAGGCATGACTGTTGCCGGCAGGTCAAAGCCTTGTGCCAGACCACAGGCAGCGATAGCGCCCCCATATTGAGTTTGCGCCAAAAGGTTGGCAAGGGTGTGTGAGCCAACAGCATCAACACCGCCTGCCCAGCGTTCCTTGCCCAGTGGGCGACCTGCTTCTGACAGTTCTGCACGATCAATGATTTCGCTTGCACCCAGTTCTTTCAGGAAGTCACTTTCATCAACACGACCTGTAGAAGCGATGACATGATAGCCAAGCTTTGAAAGGATTGATATTGCTACCGATCCAACTCCACCGTTGGCACCTGTTACCACAATGGCTCCACTGTCGGGAGTAATGCCATATCGCTCCAGCGCCATGACACAGAGCATGGCTGTATAGCCGGCCGTACCAACGCCCATTGCCTGCTTTGCACTGATGGCAGAAGGAAGCTTGATCAACCAGTCGGAGTTCAGTCGGGCACGTTCTGCATAGCCACCCCAATGCACTTCACCCACGCCAAAACCGTTCAACAAAACCTGATCGCCCTTTGAAAATTCCGAGGAAGATGTTTCAAGTACGGTGCCGACCAAATCAATGCCGGGAATCATCGGCCAATGGCGCACTACCGGGCTCTTGCCCGTTATTGCCAAACCATCCTTGTAGTTTACCGTGGTAGCCTCAACCTCAATGGTTACATTCCCTTCCATCAAGTCATCATTGGTAAGTTCAACCACATCGACGGATTGCTTTTTTTCTTCATTGCGAGAGACCTGAATTGCCTTAAATGTATCAGACATCTTGAACTTCCTTTTTGTGTTTGATTATTGAGAGCCTTGCTCGGTATTGAGTTTTCTCGCCTTTTGCCAGGTTCGAAATTCGTCCAGTATAATTGCAGCTGCCCCTATCGTTATGAATGTATCTGCCACATTGAAAACTGCAAATCGAAAATCCAAACTATCAATGTGAAATAAAACCATGTCAACGACCTTGCCAAGCCATGCCCTGTCAATGAGGTTTCCAATCGCACCGCTTATGATCAGGGCGTAGCCATATTCAGATAAAACCCGATTAGGCTCTATACTGCGCCATAGCCAAAAGACAAAACAGATAATCAAACCCGTCATGACAACTAGTGGCCATTGTCCAAGCCCGTCCAGAAACGAAAACGCGACGCCAAAATTATATGTTCTGAACAAGCTGAAAAACGGAATGACCTCAATTTGTTGCTGCAGGGGCAACATGGATTCAACCATCCATTTGGTAAGCTGATCTATCATGACCAGAACAATAATAAGGATTGCCCAAAAAATTCGCATCTGTTCCTAACTTTCCAGAGCAGGTAACTTTTTGCCCATGTGAAACAGCATGACACCGGTTGCTATGGCAAGGTTTAGTGAATCTGCAGCACCATGCATCGGGATCAATGCAAGCTTGTCACAGGTGGCTGCCAGATCATCCGGCAAGCCTTGTTGTTCATTGCCCATCACTAACAGCACAGGCGATTGTGAATAATCAATGGAACGAAAATCGGTTGCACCTTCAAGATGTGTTCCAACCACCATTCCATCCCATGATATACGCCACTTCAAGAATTGTTCAATGTTCATGCGTACCAAGGGTACATTGAAGATGGACCCCATGCTGGCACGAGTTGCCTCTAGCGAAAAAGGATCCGTGGTTTCACCAACCAGTATGATGCCTTGCGCACCAGCAGAATCTGCCGTGCGAATAATGGTGCCTAGATTGCCGGGATCACGCACCCTATCCAATGCTATCCAGACACTTTTTGGATCAGATATCTTTTTGGGGGCATCCATCCAGCGCTGGCGCATGACACCCACAACCATTTGAGGATTGTCACGACGGGTAATGGAAGAGAGTACCTTCTCGTTTACTTCCAGAATGTCGGAACCTGCTACCCGCAATTTGGCGGCCAAATCAGCGACCTGCGTATTGTCATTTGTGGTAGCTGCATAAATGAGCGTATCTATTTCCCAACCGTTTTCATGAGCATCCCTGACCAACTTCATGCCTTCGACCAGAAATGTTCCCTCCTGATCGCGGTTTTTCTTTTGCGACAAGGCCTTGATGGATTTGATGCGCGGATTGGAAACTGCCGTAATTTCAAAAATCCGGCCAGGCCTTTTTTGTGTCATTTCATTCATGGTCTTATAATCCCGATCAAGGCGCTACCCATCGACTGAACATGGATGTCGAAATCCTGCGCTGGCTGTTTTCGGTTTGTAATACCAGTTCGCCAGATTGAAGTTCACCATGACAGTCGCCAAATTTTTCCTGCATGATTTCATGCATGGAATAAAACGAGGCGCGAATGGCATAAGCCGTCAGGACCACAAAAGAGGATTTTTCACCTGTGATGCCCCTGACGAGATCGAGCATGTGAGGCAAGTCATCAAACAATTGCCAGACTTCACCCTTCGGCCCCCGGCCATAGGCAGGCGGATCAAGCAGTATCCCGTCATAGGTATTTCCACGGCGTACTTCACGCTCGCAAAAGCGTACTGCATCTTCGCATATCCAGCGAATGGGTTTGTCGCCCAGGTCAGCATCATCCTGATTTTCCCGTGCCCATCCAATCGCTTTTTTGGAAGCATCTACATGGGTGACATGCGCACCGGCTCGCGCGGCCACCAACGATGCCAGCCCGGTATATCCAAACAGATTGAGCACCTTGAACTCGCCACCCTTGGAAACACGCTCCCTGATTTTTTCTTCCATGAATTTCCAGTGCATTGCCTGTTCCGGAAATACACCGACATGGCGAAAGGAGGTAAAACGACCTAGATAATTCAATCCCTCCCAGCTTAGGGGCCAAGTCTCAGAGAGCTGTTTTTTTGGAAATGCCCAGCGCCCTGCACCTTCTTCCGTGGTGTCGCCTGTAAAAACGGCATCAACATTTTTCCATTCGTTTTTCGAACGTTCGGGCTGCCAAATTGCTTGTGCTTCCGGGCGTATCAATCGCAGTTTGCCATAGCGCTCCAGCTTCAAGCCATTACCACTGTCGAGCAATGCATAATCATCACCTGGCTTGTTTTCCAGAACAAGCGGACAAACATCCTTCAACCGTTTTTTTGAAACAAATACAGGCTCAGCCTTCAGCTTCGACTTATCAGATGCCTTGTCGTTCTGTGCTGTGTCAGGCTTTTGGGAAGGCCTCTCCACCCTTTGCTTTTTGCTTTTGTGATATGGCTTTGGCAAGCGCTTGCTTCTCCAGCAGGTTTAAAGCCAAATTTCCCTATGGTCATTTGGGTTTTTATGGAATAAAAATGCAATAGCAGATGCAGGAAATATTCGAAAGCATAAACCTGCTTAATATAACGGGAGAGAAACATGAACGACGTAACACATTACAAGGACAATGCCTGGTCTGTCTTTTTCTGGGGTTTGGTAATTTGTATTCTATTGGCGATTGTTGTCTATTTGTTCGGCTAAATACACTAAAGACAGACTAAACGCTAACTGCGTGTAGCTTCGCGCCGTGGGTGCGGAGCCAAGTTTTTTGAAGATCGGTATCGGGGCACAGTTCCCGGGTTAAATTCCAGAACCGGTCCGAATGGTTCATTTCCCGCAAATGGGCAACCTCATGGGCTGCCAGATAGTTCAATACTTCAGGCGGCGCCATGATGATGCGCCATGAAAAAGATAAAGTTCTGGTTGAAGAGCAGGAACCCCATCGGCTTGTGGTATCGGTAATTCTGATTTGTTTAGGGCGAATGCCAATTTTAGTGGCATGTTTGTTCACGACCTCATCAAGCTCTTTGCGTGCTTCGCGTTTGAGGAATGAGACCAGTTTTCGATTGGCGGCAGAGGCATCACCGGGGACAATGATAACGGGTATGTCATCTTGTTGCGTTACTTCTACAAGGCCGCGTAATTTCCCACTTGATACAATTTTATGATCCACACCCTTGAACGGGATGGTTGCACCATGGGCCAATTCTACCCGCTTCGGCAATCGTGCAATTCTGGTTGCTGCCCAATTGCGATTACGCCTGACAAATTCTTCAATCTCGTCATCCCCAACATGCCCGGGTGTGGTAACTTTCAAACCATCACCAGCAGGAAACAATCTGAGCGTAAGCCGTTTGGCACGATCATTTTCCACGACTTTGACAGGCAAGTACTGCCCGTCGATTTCTATTTCAAAATCACGATCCCGCTTTTGCAATTGTCTGAAAAAGGAAAATGCCATCTATCAATAATAGCCGATTCTGTTTGGTATTTAAAAACAAAAAAGCGGAGCAAAAGCTCCGCTGGAATATTTCATCTTTCTACATCTGACTTAGGTGTCAATAATGTCACCGCCAGATTTCTTTGAACGAGGTGCGGGCTTGCGTTTGCGTGATTTTAAAAATTCATCAAACTCTTCCTTGTCACGCGCACGGCGCAAATCACGCTGGTAGCTGTCGAACTCAGCCATGGTTTCGTCGAGCTTTTTGCGCTCTTCTGCCAGTCTGGAGAGTTCAATCTCGCGCCATTCATCAAAGGCTGCATTGCCTGAATAGGTTGTACGGGAAGCCCCAGTAGCCGATTTGAATGTATCTGCAACCTTGTCTGTAGCCTTGTTTACATCCTGCTTGAATGCATCAAGACGTTCGCCCCAAATGATGTAGGCGATCATCGCAAGCCCGAGCGGCCAGGCAATCATGAAGCCGATCACCATCATGGCGATTGTTACTGGCGTCCATGCCGGGCGAATCAATGAATTTGTCATGTTTATACCCCTGATATTGGTTAGTCTGCCGTTATTGGCCAACCTTTGTTGACCTAGAGGTAGGTATTGCCACAGGTTGTTTCAAGAGCCTGTACCCTTTGTAGGGTCTGGAGCGATTATCATGAAGGAACGGACTAAAGCGCAGATGCGATTTCGTCTATCACGCCTAGTGCTGCAGTTTTTGGGTCTTCAGCAGCGGTAATCGGGCGGCCTACTACTAGATGTGTTGAGCCAGCAGAAATGGCTTCAGCGGGGGTCATGACCCGTTTCTGGTCGCCGACATTTGCGCCTGAAGGTCTAATCCCCGGCGTTACAATTGCCATGTCAGATTTAATGACATCATGGATCATATTGGCTTCATGGGCAGAGGCAACCACGCCACCCATGCCAATTTGACTTGCCTGCCTTGCACGCTGCTCAACCAGTTCCCTTGCCTTGAGAGAATACCCGTTCTCAAGCAGATCATCATCATCCAGATTGGTCATGACCGTTACGCCCAGGAGACAAAGATCAGAACCTTTTGCTGCTTTGACTGCCGCTTTCATTGCATGGGGATATGCATGGATGGTTGTCATTTGCACACCCATTCGGACAATGTTCTCAACGCCTTTTTCGATCGTATTGTCGATATCGAGCAGTTTCATGTCGAGGAAAATATCCTTGCCCATGTCGCGCAATTCCCGAATGAAATTCAACCCGCCAGCAAAAGCGAGCTGATGTCCAATCTTGTAATATGAAACGCTGTCTCCAAGGGTTTCCACCATGGCTTCCGCATCCATTACCGTTGGTACATCAAGCGGAACAATCAGGCGGTCTCTTGGTATCATCGTTACACTTTCAAAATTGCTGCCTTGGTGGCGAGTGATTTTACGCTTGCTGACAGAAACATGCTGCTTCGTTCATCGGTCAATTTGTCATCATCGTCAAATGCTTCAAAACCATTTCCCACAGCTACCTGTTCGCTCACAACCAGAGATCCCAATCGGACAAGAATTTCACGCAAATGATAAAGCATGGCTATGCCTCCCATGCCGCCTGGTGAACACGAAGCGATTGCGGCTACCTTGTTCTTGAAAGGCGTGGCCTGGTCTGAAGATACCCTCGTCATCCAGTCTATCGTGTTCTTCATCAAGGGCGTGAGGGAGCCGTTATACTCGGGACACGTAACAAAATATCCATCATGCTCGCTCATTAATTTTGCAAGCTTTATGGCGTTTTCAGGAATGCCTTCCTTTTCTTCCAGGTCACCGTCATAGATTGGCAAGGGATAATCAGCCAATGAGATGCGCGTCACCTCGCAATCAAGCTCGGCAAGTTCGCGAACGGCAGAACCCAGCAATCTGACATTAATTGATCCGGAGCGTGTTGAGCCGGAAAAGCATAAAATTTTAGGATTGGACATTGAAAAGGCCTTCTAGTGTTTATTCAGCCAAACCATCCAGAAAACGCTTCATGCGTGTAAAGAAGCCGGTTGATTCAGGGCTGTTGTCTTCAGATGAAATCTGCTCAAACTCTTCAAGTAGTTCACGCTGGCGTTTACTCAAGTTCTGAGGCGTTTCCGTTACGACCTGAATATACAAATCACCCATGTCACTCGAGCGCATGATCGGCATGCCCTTGCCACGAAGACGGAACTGTTTGCCAGTCTGGGTGCCATCAGGCACTTTTACGCGGGATTTTGTGCCATCAAGGCAGGCAACTTCGAATTGACCGCCAAGAGCAGCTGTTGCCATTGAGATTGGTATCTTGCAAAACAGATCAGCACCGTCGCGCTGGAAAAATTCATGCGCCTTGATGCTGAGGAAAATGTAAAGATCGCCTGAAGGGCCTCCGCGGGCGCCAGCTTCACCTTCGCCACCCAATCGGATGCGAACGCCATCCTCGATGCCGGCAGGAATATCCACACTTAGCGTGCGTTCGCGCGTGACACGACCCTGCCCGCCACAATCGTTGCACGGATCAGAAATAACCTCGCCCCTGCCCTGACATTCGGGACAGGTGCGCTCGACTGAAAAGAACCCTTGTGAGGCACGCACACGACCAGCGCCACCACACGTATTACAGGTAATCGGAGATGAGCCGGGTTTGGCGCCAGAACCTGAACAGGTTTCGCACCCTACCGCAGTCGGAACACTGATTTCTGCTGATTTTCCGTTATAGGCATCTTCCAGTGAGACTTCCATATTATAACGCAGATCAGCACCGCGTTCCCGACCACCGGAACGGGTCCCGCGACGCGCACCAGCGCCACCCATCATTTCGCCAAAAATATCCTCGAATATATCGGAGAAACCACCGCCGCCAAAGCCGCCACCGCCAAAACCACCGCCGCCCTGTTCAAAGGCTGCATGACCATATTGATCATAGGCTGCACGTTTTTGCGGATCTTTTAGAACCTCATAGGCTTCGTTGATTTCCTTGAATTTTGCTTCGGCTGCCGGGTCATCCGGATTTCTATCCGGATGGTGTTTCATGGCCATTTTTCGAAAGGCGCTTTTCAGCTCTTTTTCATCAGCGCTTTTGGAGGCGCCAAGAAGCTCGTAATAATCAGCTTTGGACATGTGCAGCCTACCTTATTTTCGTGAAAATCCCTGGCGCATAATGTGGGCTTATGCGCCAGAGACTGGATAGTTAATCAGACTTAGGCAGACTTCTTGTCGTCTTCGTCGTCGATTTCCTCAAAGTCGGCATCAACAACATCTTCGTCTTCACGTGCTGCATCAGCTGCGGCATCCGCTGCGGCTGCGTCTTCCTGAGAGGCTTCATACATGGCCTGGCCAAGTTTCATGGATGCTGTTGCAAGCACCTCAGTTTTTGCCTTGATTTCCTCATTGTCAGGCTCGTCCTGCTCAACAAGTTCTTTCAGACCCGAAATTGCAAGCTCAATTTCATTGCGCTCATCTTCAGAAACCTTGTCGCCATATTCTTCCAGGGATTTCTCCGAGGAATGGATAAGCGTTTCAGCCTGGTTCTTGGCTTCCACCCCTTCGCGACGAGCCTTGTCTGCATCAGCATTTGCTTCTGCATCCTTGACCATTTGGTCAATCTCATCATCGGACAAGCCGCCAGATGCCTTGATTGAAATCTGCTGCTCCTTGCCTGTACCCTTGTCTTTTGCAGACACGTTTACAATGCCGTTCGCATCAATGTCGAAGGTCACCTCGATTTGCGGTATGCCGCGTGGTGCCGGCGGTATGCCTACCAGATCAAACTGACCAAGCATCTTGTTGTCGGCTGCCATTTCGCGCTCACCTTGCGATACGCGAATGGTCACGGCATTCTGATTGTCTTCCGCAGTCGAGAATGTTTGCGACTTGTTGGTTGGAATGGTTGTATTGCGGTCGATAAGACGTGTGAACACACCACCCAGAGTTTCAATGCCAAGTGATAGCGGCGTTACATCCAAAAGAAGAACGTCTTTCACATCGCCTTGAAGAACACCAGCCTGAATTGCGGCACCCATGGCAACCACTTCATCCGGGTTAACACCCTTGTGTGGCTCCTTGCCGAAAAACTCCTTAACCGTTTCCTGAACTTTTGGCATGCGGGTCATGCCACCTACAAGAACAACCTCGTCGATTTCAGCAGCTTTCATGCCTGCATCCTTCAAGGCATCCTGCATCGGCTTGACTGTACGCTTTACAAGATCTGCAACGAGCGATTCAAATTTTGCACGGGTAAGCTTCATGGTCATGTGTTTTGGACCAGAGGCATCGGCAGTAATGAACGGCAGGTTGATTTCTGTCTGAGCAGAGGATGACAATTCGATCTTCGCCTTTTCAGCCGCTTCCTTCAAACGCTGAAGCGCCATCTTGTCAGTCTTGAGATCAATCGAGTTTTCTTTCTTGAACTCGGCTGCAAGATAATCCACCAGCACCATGTCAAAGTCTTCACCACCCAGGAAAGTATCACCGTTGGTTGACTTAACTTCAAAGACACCGTCACCGATTTCAAGAATCGAAACATCGAACGTACCACCACCAAGGTCATAAACCGCGATGGTTTTACCGTCGTTTTTCTCCATGCCATAAGACAATGCAGCAGCAGTTGGCTCGTTGATGATGCGTAGCACTTCAAGGCCGGCGATCTTGCCTGCATCCTTGGTTGCCTGACGTTGGGCATCATTAAAATATGCAGGAACCGTAATCACAGCCTGCGTAACTTTTTCACCCAGATAGGCTTCTGCAGTTTCCTTCATTTTCTGAAGAATCATGGCTGAAACCTGTGAAGGCGAATATTTCTCACCCTTGGCTTCCACCCATGCATCGCCGTTATCGCCCTTGACGATTTCATAAGGAACAAGTTTCTGATCCTTCTTGACTGTCTTGTCATCAAAACGACGACCAATCAGGCGCTTTACTGCAAACAATGTGTCAGTCGGGTTGGTAACAGCCTGACGTTTGGCTGGCTGACCAACCAGACGTTCTCCATCATCGCCAAAGGCAACCATGGAAGGGGTTGTGCGCGCGCCTTCTGCATTTTCAATTACTTTAGCTTCCTTGCCGTCCATGACTGCAACACAGGAATTTGTTGTACCCAGATCGATACCAATTACTTTAGCCATTTTACTCTCCTTGACCAGCGGACTGAACGGACCCTTACGGCATCCAGGACAAATTTTGACTTGCCACCTCCAGCGCCCGGTTAGACTGGAATTTTAAGATTTTTGCGATTTCCCCGTTTTGGCAAATACGGGACGAACCGCAGTTGTTGGCTATATAAGAAGCAGATTCATCTTGTGCAAGGGATTGAATGGTCTAATTTATACTCGATGATGCCAATGAGTGAAAAAATGCAGATTGAAGACCTTCCCTTTGGTGCAAAATGGGTGCCTGGCTGTCTCGACAGGATGGCGCAGGAGAGCCTGCTCGATGAAATCAGGCTAATTGTTTCCAATTCTCCACTGTTTGTTCCCCAAATGCCAAAAACCGGAAAGCCGATGTCTGTCCTTATGACCAATTGCGGCAAGCTGGGATGGGTTACTACCAAGGAAAAAGGCTACCGCTATCAAGAAACACATCCGCAAACCGGCAAACCCTGGCCGGAAATTCCTGGAATACTGATTGAATTATGGAAGAAATATGCCGACTGCGACCTTCTGCCTGAAGCCTGTCTGGTCAATTTTTATCAGGCAGATGCTAAAATGGGTTTGCATCAGGATAGAGATGAAGCAAATCTTGATGC
>CALDZZ010000098.1 GCA_937944075.1 uncultured Rhizobiaceae group bacterium | reverse complement strand
GAGAATACAATTGCCGATTGGCTCCAACGTACCCTTTCATGCAACAGCAAGCGGGAAGACCTTTTTGGCAAGTCTTTCATCATCCTTGCGAAAATCCTTTGTTGAAGGCATGGGGCTGGAACCCATTACCGGCAATACGTTCTGCGATCGGCATTCCTTCATGCAGGAACTAACCAAGGTGGCAAAGCAGGGCTACGCAGTTGATAATGAGGAATTCATGCCCGGAATGATTGCTATTGCTGTACCTGTGAAAGATGAAAGATCACGCTTCTGTGCTTCTCTTGCCTTTCACGCACCAACACAACGCATGAACATTCAAAGTGCACTATCCTGCAAGGATTACCTTTTGCAAGGTGCAGAGAAACTGGGTGGTGCGCTATTTACATGATTAGTTCTAATCGCTTCTCAACAACGAATTCAACAAGGGCCTGATGTTTGATTTCAAAAGTTTACTGTAAATATATCCGCTTGATGTAAGGGTAATGTTACAACTTTGAAGTATCTGACCTTCACTTGAAAGTGTCTTCTTGTAGTGAGGCGCATCCAGACCAAAATCAATCTGGTTTATCTTTTCTTTTTCAGCCCAGGCAACAATGAATGCCAAAAGCAAACGGTAGGGTTCCTGTTTAGCCCAATCCATTTCTGTTGCATCAAGATAAGAATGATATTTGCCGTTGGAGTGAATACCAAACTCAATGGACACCGGCTTCTCATCAATTGACAGAACATGCAGGCAAGCGCCAAAAAAGTCAGTTGAATTCAAATTTGCAAACATGGTGCTTGTTGCTTGTTCATCTAGCAACCCTGGTTTTGCACCTGATGATTTCAGCGCCAGGCATTTAAGCTTAAGCAACTTTTTCATCAGGGAGTTAAAATGTTCTGATCCTGCCTGATGCAATGTGTATGAAACCTTGCCATATATTTCCAGCTTTTTTCGTGCGCTCTCGAGGTCATTCAACACGTTTTGATCTTTAACTATCAGCAGGGCAGTTTGCTGGTTTGAATTTTCCTTTATGCCCTGTTCGCCAATTGCTGTAGTGAGTATGGATTGTGAAGGAACATTATTGAGTGAAATCGCATCACATGCTGCAGTCTTTTTGAGCTGCTCCAGAACGGTTTTTCCAACATCTTCTGTGAAGTGTTTCTTGTCGTAAAGGATATTTGAAAACTGACACAGTGGGTCGGTTGCTGTAGTCAGCAGAGTCAGGCCTGTTCTGGTTTGAATTTTCATCAATGGCCATACCATTATCAAGCGGTTATTACGGTGCACTGTGATTACCTGAGGTATAGGACTGTGTCGGTTGTTCAGATCGTTTGCGTAGTTTTTATAGTATTCAAAACACCATGAGAAACCTTGATAACAGGAAAAAGCTTCATCGCATTTGTTCTCGAGATTTAACCATTCCTTTTTTAAGGTTAGTATGTCTTCAAGAGTATCAAGAACATTCAACTCATGAATAATGTTGTCTACCATGAGTTTTGTGGTGAATTCCTGAGTAAGGTTGCCAGTGCTCATATGCCTTGATTTTCTATTCTGTTTCGTGAAGCCGGCATTGTATTTTCATCCCCTTCAAGAATTATTAATTGTAAGAAACTTCACATTCCCATCACTGACGTTTAGTGTTGTTTTGGAAATAATTTGAACATGGAACAGGAATAGCAACATGACTGAAATTACAGGCTCATGCCTTTGTGGTAACGTATCCTACAAGGGGGATGGTGAGATTAAAATGGTAATCAATTGCCATTGTACAGATTGCCAACAGGCGACCTGTTCATCTCATGCTACCATGGTTTTTGTTTCAGAAGATGCGGTTGAGTTTACTGGAGAAACATCCAGGTTTGATCATCCTGCTGATAGTGGAAACACACTCACAAAAATCTTTTGTGGCACATGTGGCTCACAAGTGGCTGGCAAGAACAGCGGTCGGCAGGGTGTTATAGGATTGCGGGCAGGCTGTGTTGATCAAAAGGAATTAATTAAACCGGGTGCGAATATTTATTGCGACAGCGCCATACCCTCAACAGCAATGGATCCGAAATTGAAAAAATTCCCTGCCATGCCAGGTTAAGTCATCAAGCTTTAGAGAGCCTGAGGTCAAATTATGAAAACCACTGTGCAAATGACTTGCGTAGTGGTTTTTTAGGTTTAATGTCTTGCTTATTGGTAACGATAAAAAGCAGTTGTTGTGCGGCTCGTCATTTCACTTTCAGCCTTGCTGATATCCGTCATTTTTGTACAAATTGGTACCGGATCACTGGGGCCACTGGACGCCTTGTCCGGTTTGGCGCTTGGGTTTTCACCTACTGAAATCGGTTACTTGGGGTCCGCTCATTTTCTGGGGTTTTTCATAGGCTGTGTTGTTAGCCCCTATATTGTTATCCGTTCTGGCCATGCCCGAGCGTTTGCCGTCATGGCGGCGGTATCTACCATATCAATTATTCTGCATCCGGTTTATCAACAGCCCTGGTTCTGGATGATTCTTCGGATTTTGACCGGGTTTGCAATCGCAGGCGCTTACACCGTGATTGAAAGCTGGCTCCAATCAAAGTTGAACAGTCAAAACAGGGGGACTGTTTTCTCAATTTACCGCATGGTCGACATGGCCGGTACTTTGCTCTCCCAGTTGATTATTGCAGGTCTGACACCTGCTGCCTATGTTTCCTACAACCTGATTGCGGTTGTGGCCTGTTTGGCGCTGGTGCCGCTGGCCTTGACACAAACCAGTGCCCCTTCCTTGCCAAAGGCCCAGAAGTTTCGACCGTTCTTTGTCTATACGCTTTCGCCTTTGGCTGCTCTCGGGGTCATTGTGGTGGGTCTAACCAATTCTTCGTTCAGGATGGTTGCACCCGTCTATGCAGCCCAGTCTGGTTTGGAAAAAGATGCGATTGCGATTTTTCTCGCGCTTGCCATTGTAGGAGGGCTGGTTGCTCAACTGCCTGCGGGTGTTATTGCAGATCGGGTAAGCCGGCGAACAACACTGATAGGCTTTAGTCTTTTGGCCATTTTTGTCTGTGGCGCAATTTCCGTTGATTATGTCGAAACAATTGGCGGTATCCCTTTTGTTTACATTGGCAGTTTTCTATTTGGGTTTGCCACGCTGCCGATCTATTCAGTCTGTGCCTCTCATGCGAGTGATTTTGCCAAACAGGAAGACATGCTTGCGATGAGTGCGTCCCTTATTTTCTTTTATGCCATGGGGTCCGTTCTTGCGCCTTCATTTGCCGGATATCTGATAGAAACCTATGGTGCACCGTCCATGTTCACATTTATCATGCTGGCTCATGTTGCCCTTGTTTTATACACGTTATGGCGTTTCATTGTCGGCCGGGTAGGGGGAAGGCAAAGGCCATACAACTATATGCCGCGCACAACGCTTTTCATTGCTGATATAGTCAGACGCAAGAAGCGTAATAACGATGGCACATGATGTTTTTCGGCCTTGAAATAACAACCCTGATTTTCGTCTTTATCATTTTTGCTGTAGCCGGGATGGTTAAAGGGGTCCTTGGTTTTGGCCTTCCGCTCATCACAATGTCCTTGTTGCCTTTTATTATACCAGTAGAGCTTGCGATTGTATTGTCTGCCCTCGTTCAACCTGTAACCAATATTGGGCAATTGATTTCAACTGGGGGCGCAAGGCAGGCTTTTTATTCGACCTGGTCTATTTTGCTGGCACTTGTTCCAAGTGTTGCTTTAGGAGCTTGGTATCTGACATCTCTTGAAGGCAAGCTGCATCTCTTGATACTGGGTATCACACTGATTGGCTTCGCGCTTCACAGTTTGTCCGGATTTGTCTTTAAAATTTCAAGAGAAAGGCAGACACTAGCAGGTGCAGTTACCGGGCTAGTTGCCGGGGTTGTTGGTATTCTGACTTCGATAAACGGGATGTTTTTTATCATGTATCTGGTCGGTATTCAGGCAGACCGAAATGCTTTCAGGGCAGGCATTGCACTCTTGTTTATCATTTCCGGTGTTTTGATTAACTCAGGGTTCTGGTTTGCAGGAATTTTAAATCAGAACAATGTTCTACTGGGGCTTTTCGTGCTGATACCATGTTTCATTGGCATGTCACTTGGAAACAGAATTGGCGAGACTATCCCCAATGAACTCTTTCGAAGAATGATTCTTTATGCGCTTTTGATTATCGGTGTATTGTTCATTTGGAGAAGCCTTTAATCTTGGTCTTGAAGTATCATCCTTCTATGTCTGAAATTCGCTTGAACTTGCGATCCATGTAAATCAGCGGCATAAAATTTCCTGCGTGTGTTTCAGTTACCTTGCCAATGCATATAACGTGGCTGCCGGACACCAACTCTTCGTGCAATTCACAAATGAAGGCGGTGGCTCCTGATATGACAGGTGAGGCGCCTTTTGAATCTGTCAGATCAATGCCTGCAAAACGGTCTGGAAATTCATTGTCGTGAAGGCCTGCAAAGCGCTCTGCGATGTGTTTTGCACCTTCAGGAAGAACGTTAACGCAGAAATGTCTGTTTTTTTGAATCATTTCCAGTGTGTTGCTGTCAGAATTCAGACAAACCAAAACAGTAGGCGGATCGGCTGATACAGATGAGAAAGCACTGACAGTAGCACCAGACTTGCCGGCTACGCCATTTGTGGTAACCACGGTTACGCTATTTGCAACATGGCGCATGCCTGCAAGAAAGCTTTCGCGAATGAGATCTTTTTTGGTCATTGTATGCCTTTGACTATTGGAGCCGAACAGCGCTTAACATAGTTGTAAAGTGAAAATTTGCGACCCAAAAATCATCTGGGTACCAAAAAAAACATTTCTGGTTGGCAGGTTGCTCTTGGGTGATGAAATGCCTACCTTGTATGTCATTAGCGAAACGCTCTGATAATGATTCATGTAAAGGGTTCAAGTCATGGAATTGCAAGATGAAATTCGCATTGAAGCGCCAAGGCAGCGTGTTTACGAAGGGTTGAATGATCCGGAAATCCTTAAGCAGTGTATTCCAGGTTGCGAAGAGCTGATCAAGCATTCAGATACGGATCTGGAAGCAAAGGTCACATTGAAAATAGGGCCTGTAAAAGCCAAGTTCGGGGGTAATGTCGTGCTTGATCCGGTTAATCCGCCCGAGCGGTTTTCGCTCACAGGCGAGGGCAGTGGTGGTATTGCCGGATTTGCCAAAGGCGGGGCTGATGTTGAACTGATCGAGGATGGTGATGGTACCATTTTACGTTATACGGCAAAAGCTGATGTCGGAGGCAAAATTGCACAGCTGGGAAGTCGTCTG
>CALDZZ010000097.1 GCA_937944075.1 uncultured Rhizobiaceae group bacterium | reverse complement strand
TTCAGTGAGGCTTGGGGCATCCCTGTCGCAGCCTCCTTCAGAAGGCAATATCTGTTTGACGCAAACCATAAAAACTATGCTGGTGATGTCGGGCTGGGGATAAATCCTGATCTTAAACAAAGAGTGGCCAATTCAGACTGTCTTGTTTTGCTCGGATGCAGGTTTAGCGAGAACCCAAGTCAGGGCTTTTCACTGCTTGATATGCCTGGTGATGGCAAGGGCCTTGTTCATGTTCATCCGGGTGCTGAGGAATTGGGGCGTATTTATTCTGCTGAAGTTGCGATCAATTCCACCCCTGGTACATTTTTGTCTTCCCTTCTGGAATGGGATGCCAGAACAAACTGGCAGGATCAGGCAGATGAAGCGCATCATTCCTATCTGGAGTGGACCAACAAGCCACCTGTTGGCGTTGGTGAGGTCAGCATGAGCAATGCAATTGAAGTCTTGCGTGAGAAGCTTCCTGATGATGCGATTTTGTGTAATGGCGCAGGTAATTACGCAATCTGGTTGCATCGTTTTTACCGCTACAAATGGGGAACGCAATTGGCACCAACATCCGGCTCCATGGGCTACGGCATGCCGGCAGCTATTGCTGCTGCAAAACGCAACCCTGACAAGATGGTTGTTGTTCTTGCGGGTGATGGGTGTTTCCAGATGCACGGGATGGAGTTTGGTGTGGCTTGCGAGCTTGGCCTGAACATCAAGGTTATTGTCTGTGACAACGAAGTCTATGGCACAATCCGGATGCATCAGGACAGGGACTATCCGGGGCGGGTTTCGGGTACAGGCATGAAAAACCCGGACTTTAAAGCCTGGGCAGAGTCCTACGGTGCCAATGCTTATACCGTGATCAAGGATGAAGAGTTTGAGATTTGTCTCGACAAGGCGCTCAAGGAGGATGGGCCTGTATTACTGCATCTGAAACTGGATTCCAGAGACATAGCGCCCGGGAAGGTGCTGGACGCTTGAGTAACTTCCTGATTTCTGCAGACGGTCTGGGTTTTTCCCATGGTGATGGCGAATCTGTTCTCGAAGTTTTGCGCGGCATAGACCTGAAGATTGAAGAAGGAAGCTTTGTTTCAATCATTGGTCCTTCAGGCTGTGGCAAGACCTCGCTGTTGCGCCTGATTGCAGGGCTTGAAAAGCCATCCAGTGGGGCGTTGAAAGTAGCAACCCAAAATTCAGCTTTTGTTTTTCAACAACCTGCTCTTTTTCCCTGGGCAACCGTTCAGGCCAATGTTGCAAAACCGTTAAAGCTTTCTGGCGCCAACGCAGTTTCACAAAAAGTAACTGATGCGCTGGCGTTGGTTGGTCTGTCTGACTTTGCTGACAGTTACCCCCATCAGCTTTCTGGTGGCATGCAACAACGTGTTGCAATAGCACGTGCGCTGGTTATGGAGCCGCAATTGCTTTTGATGGATGAACCCTTTGGAGCGCTGGATGAGCAAACGCGAGAAAACATGAACCTCGAATTGCATGAACTTTGGCAAGCAACGAACAAGACAATCTGTTTTGTGACTCATTCAATATCGGAAGCTGTGTTCTTGTCGACGGAGATTTTGGTTCTGTCCTCACGCCCGGGAGAAGTGAAGGCGCATCTCAAATCTGGACTGCCAGAGAAAAGAAATTTTGAAACTTTCTTGTCCAAGGAGTTTGGTGAAGAAGTATCCAAAGTTCGCAAGGCAATGCGTTAAGTCCAGTCTTTTTTGAAACAAAACCTGCCCACTGACGTTACTTCAATACAGGAAAAATAAATTTCCTGACAATTTGGAGAAACTTATTATGCTGAAACGACTAACAGTAAAATCACTGGCCGCTGCAACGATGATTGCAAGTGCCACTTTCGCAAATGCTGATGATCACGTCTCAGTAGAAGGTGCTGATCAAGACATGTCCAATGGCATAGTTTCTGCTTCCAAAGTCATGGCTGATGAAAATGGCTGGCTTGTTGTACACCGTACGGATGGAACTAAGCCTGGCGTAGTTGTTGCGCATGCGCCATTACGAAAAGGCGAGAACACGGATGTTACTGCAATTTTGACCGAGCCTGCAGCCAAAGGTGATAAATTCATGCTTATGCTCCATTCAGAGCAAGGTGGTACCAAAACAGGAATTTTTGAATATTCACTGGGTGCCAAGGAAGATGGCCCGATCAAGGTTGATGGCAAACTGGTAATGAAAATTATCGAAGCTCAATAATCCGGACTTGAAAAACTGTAATCGATGCGGCCGTTAAGTCGCATCGATTTTTCTATGCCACTTCGAAAAGTCCTGCCGCACCCATGCCGCCGCCAATGCACATGGTGACAACCACATATTTGGCGCCGCGTCGCTTGCCTTCGATAAGGGCGTGTCCGGTCATTCGCGCACCTGACATTCCGTAAGGATGGCCTATGGAAATAGCACCACCGTTCACGTTGTAGATTTCAGGATCAATACCCAGCGTATCACGGCAATAGAGGCACTGGCTTGCAAAGGCTTCGTTGAGTTCCCAAAGGCCGATATCTTCTACTTTCAATCCGTTTGCCTTTAGCAGTTTTGGTACTGCGAAGACTGGACCGATGCCCATTTCATCCGGGTCACAACCTGCAACTGCCATGCCGCGATAGATACCAAGCACGTTGGCCCCACGCTTTTCCGCTTCCTTCTCTTCCATCAAGACCGATGCTGATGCTCCGTCTGAAAGTTGTGAGGCATTACCGGCAGTGATGAAAGCGCCTTCCTTGATTTGCTTGCCACCCTTGAAAACAGGTTTCAGGGATTGAAGGCCTTCAAGTGTTGTTGTCGGACGGTTACCTTCGTCCTTTTCGAGTGTCACTTCGACATCGGAAATTTCCTTCGTTTCCTTGTCCATGACTTTCATGACAGATGTCATGGGTACGATTTCATCATCAAACCTGCCTGCTTCCTGGGCAGCAGCTGTTCGCATTTGGGATTGTAGTGCAAACTCGTCCTGTGCATCGCGGGATACTCCGTAGCGTTCTGAGACAACCTCGGCAGTTTCAAGCATGGACATATAGGTAGCC
>CALDZZ010000096.1 GCA_937944075.1 uncultured Rhizobiaceae group bacterium | reverse complement strand
ATGGCTCACCAAAGTCTAGTGCCAGATCATCCATGCTTGCTGGTAACACCCCTCCCGATGCGCCGCCTGGATAATAGGCCTTAAAGGTATGTCCCTCTTCCATGCCGCCGCAATAATCATCTATGAGTTCACGAATGGTTACGCCTGCTGGAGCAAAGACAACACCCGGTTTTTTGACACGACCTGAAACTGACCAGGAACGCGGCCCCGGATGCCCCTCTTTACCTTGTGATGCAAACCAGTCAGCGCCTTTTTCGACGATGTCTCTAATCCAGTAAAGGGTTTCAACATTGTGATTCAGGGTTGGACGACCAAAGAGCCCTACTTCCGCAATAAAAGGCGGGCGATGACGTGGAAGACCGCGCTTGCCTTCGATGGACTCAATCATCGCGGACTCTTCACCACAGATATAAGCGCCAGCACCACGACGAAGCTCGATAAATCCTTTTTCGATGAGACCTGCATTTTCGAGGGCTGCAATTTCACGACGCAGAATTTCCAATACGGCCGGATATTCATCACGCATGTAAACATAGATGCGTTCGGCTTCGACGTAATGGGCGGCAATCAATGCGCCTTCAAACATGCGGTGCGGGTCACGCTCAAGATAATAGCGATCCTTGAATGTACCCGGCTCCCCTTCGTCGCCATTGATGGTCATTAAACGCGGGCCTTCATAGCCACGAACAAATTTCCATTTCATGTGCGAGGGAAAGCCTGCGCCACCAAGCCCTCGAAGGCCTGAGTCTTTCAGCAAGTCCAGCATCGGGTCAAATTCGATGGTGCCTGATTTTACCTTTTCCCAAATTGAATAGCCACCTTCGCCTTTATAAGCTTCTAGGGTTGAATAGTCAGGAATGTCTGCTTCAATTTCCTTGTTGGTTGAGCCTGAAGCCGCTAATTCCAACAGGCCTTCAACCGTTACATTGCCAACTTCCTTGTCGCCCACGCGAGCCGCAGGCGCTACGTCACAGCCGCCCATGCAGGGGGCGCGCATGATACGAATTTTTTCCTTGTCAGCACCTGCTTCAAGTTCAGAAATCAGTGTCTCGGCCCCCGCCATCATGCAGGAAAGAGAATCGCAAACTCGAATTGTTACAGGTGCAGGCCTTGCTTCGCCTTCCTTTACGATGTCAAAATGATCATAGAAAGAAGCAACTTCATAAACCTCAGCCATTGATAGCCGCATGCTTTCTGCAAGAGCACGCAGATGTCTGGCATCAAGGCAACCGTATTTATCCTGGATGAGGTGAAGATATTCTATGAGCAAGTCGCGCTTGCGGGCTCCATCACCAATGAGTTCATCCACTTCTGCAAGCGCCGCTTCATCCAGTTGACGCCCTTTTGTATGGTGCGATTTTTTGCCTTTGCGACCAGAAGATTTGTCTGGCGAAAAATGCTGATTCATTGAAGTCTTCCCGATTACAGATTCAACGATGATAGTACGTGATTAGAATGTTGGAAAGCGACTGTCTGCGACTTATGTTAATGCGCAAACGGCTGTCATTATCAACCGACTTTTCCGACCGGGAACCCTGTCCGGTATCTTTCTTTTAGACATGACAGGAAACCATGACAAGTAACTTTTTGGCGCATATTCTGACCGGGCATGATATAGATTAAAAAACGGTAAGACTCGGAAGGCGCGACACAGACATGACTCTCCCCAAAACAATGAATGCAATTGAAATTACGACACCTGGCAAGCCAGAGGTTTTGAAACTATGTGAAAGACCCGTGCCTGTAGGACAAGCCAATGAAGTTTTGATCAAGGTTGCCGTTGCGGGTGTAAACCGTCCTGATTGCTTGCAACGCATGGGCGGTTACCCGCCCCCTCCGGGAGCCTCTGATATTCCAGGTCTTGAGGTTGCTGGTGAAATCGTTGCTGTAGGCCATTCAGTCGATGTCTCAAATCTTGGCAAGTCAGTTATGGCGCTTGTACCTGGCGGCGGTTATGGCGAATATGTAAATGTTGATATCTCTAATACCCTGTCCATCCCCTCAGGCATATCCATGGAAGAAGCCGGAGCCATACCCGAAACCTTTTTTACTGTCTGGCATAATGTTTTTCAGCGTGGTCGACTCATGAAAGGCGAAACCTTCATGGTGCACGGTGGCACCAGCGGCATTGGAACCACTGCCATCCAACTTGCGAAAGCTTTTGGCGCGCGCGTCATTGCCACTGCCGGTACAGATGAAAAATGTAAAGCATGCCTCAAGTTGGGTGCAGATCATGCCATAAACTACAAGGATGAGGTGTTTGAAGAGCAAACAAAAGAAATAACAGATGGCAAAGGCGTCGATGTTATTCTCGATATGGTAGGAGGCTCATATACTGGCCGCAACTACAAGGCTGCTGCCATGGATGGGCGCATTGTGCAGATTGCCTTTTTAGGTGGGCCCAAGGCTGAAGCCAACTTCATGCCGATCATGCTCAAACGGCTGACGCATACCGGCTCAACCCTTCGTGCTCGCTCAATTGACTTCAAGGCGCAAATAGCCTCAGAGCTGCAGGAAAAAGTCTGGCCGTTGATTGAAGCGGGTACCATAAAACCTGTCATGGACAGCAGTTTTGAGCTCAAGGATGCACGCAAGGCGCATGAACGCATGGAGTCGAGTGGCCACATCGGCAAAATTATACTCAAGATGTGACCCTAGTCTTTAACAGTGAGTTCACGTGGCGTATTACACAAACATTCCACGCCATTGTCTGTTATCAAAACGGGTTCTGTAATCTCAAGCCCACCGTCATCAAGCCAGAGCGCCGGCATGAAGTGAAAGGTCATTCCTGGTTCCAGTACAGACTTGTCTCCTCGCCTGAAGGACATGGTTCTCTCCCCCCAATCTGGAGGATAGGAAATTCCTATTGCGTATCCGCATCTACTGTCTTTTTCAAAACCAAGCCTGTTTAGCGTGTTGTTGAATGCATTGGCTACATCTTCGCAGCGGTTTCCAGGCCTTGCCTTGGATAGTCCGGCATCAATTGCTTCAAGAACTGCTTTTTCTGCGTCCAGATATTTTTGTGGCGGCTTACCAAGAAATATGGTTCTGGATTGTGGGCATTGATAGCGTCTGTGTGCTCCGGCAATTTCAAAAAATGTACTTTCACCATTTTTCAAGGGTGCATCATCCCATGTCAAATGAGGAGCAGTTGCGTCCATTCCGGAAGGCGCCATTGGCACGATTGCCGGATAATCTCCCCAATATTCGCCGACCCCAGTAATCGCAGCATGATAAATATCTGCAACCAAATCATTCTTGCGCATTCCGGGCTCAGCTTTTTCCCTGATCATTGCGTGCATGTTTTCAACAATTCGCGAAGCATTTCGCATGTAGCTGATTTCAGTTTCGCTTTTTATGGCTCTTTGCCAGTTAACAAGACCCGTAGCATCAAGGAAACCGGCGTTGGGCAAATTTGCCAGTAATGACTGAAAGGCTGCGGCCGAAAAATAATAGTTATCCATTTCAAGACCAATCGAATGTCTCTGCCAACCCTTTTCTTCTATCAGTCTTGAAAGTGTTTCCATTGGATGTTTGAGAGGGTTTTGCACATAGTCATCTTCATAGCCAACAATGTTCTGCTCATCCATGAATACGGTGCGCCTTGCTCCCAATGCATCCATGCCCCTTCCCCACCACACAGGTTCATGGTGAAAATCCAGCAAGAGGGCCTGATGGGTGTAAAACGACCATCCGTCATATCCGCTAAGCCATGCCATGTTGGATGGGTCGCTGACGACAAGAAGCTCGATGCCTTTTGCTTCCATTGCCAGACGTGTTTTTTTTATTCGCTGCCTGTATTCTTCCAATGAAAAATTCTTACTGGTCATTGGCAACCCTCGATTGTTCAGCTGGATGTTTTGACATTTTTTGAAATAAAAAAGGCTCCGCTACATGGTTGTAACGGAGCCTTTGGATAGTCGTTGTAAAAAGCTTATGCGTTTACAGCTTCTTTCAAAGCCTTGCCAGGCTTGAATTTAGGCGCCTTTGAAGCGGCAACCTGAACTGTTTCCCCAGTACGTGGGTTACGAGCAGTGGTAGCTTTTCTTTGAGCAACAGCAAAATTGCCGAACCCAAGGATACGAACTTCATTACCTGCACAAAGCTGCTCCTGCACGGAACCAAGAACTGCATCCACAGCCTCGCTTGCCTGAGCTTTGTTCATTTCACATTTCTCCGCCACTGATGCGATAAGTTCATTTTTGT
>CALDZZ010000095.1 GCA_937944075.1 uncultured Rhizobiaceae group bacterium | reverse complement strand
AAAAGTGGCTAACAGAACTGGCAAACTATAAGTCTAAAACCGATGGCTAGTAGTAACTCAAGCTTCTACCCAATACTTAACCAAGGCAGAAGATATCGCCTTGTTTGGCGGGCACAGCAAACCATCAGGATGCGTTTCACTTATCATGAGTTTAACTTCATCGCGGTGAAACCAGCGACAGTCTTCGAGCTCGCTTTCGTCCATTGAAATCTCTTCCGATATGGCTTCACCGTAAAGACCCAGCATCAGGGAATGGGGAAACGGCCAGGGTTGGCTGGCGTGGTATTTTACGCGACCTACCTTGATACCGCTTTCTTCAAACGTCTCGCGGCGCATGGCGTCTTCCATGGTCTCACCCGGCTCCACAAATCCTGCAAGCGTTGAAAACCAACCTTCCGGAAAATGAGGGCTTCGCCCCATGAGGCATTTATCATCTTTGACTGTAAGCATGATGACGACCGGATCGGTGCGCGGGAAAATACGCAACCCGCAATTGCCACAATCACGACGATAGCCGCCAATGGCACTGTTCGACTTGGCTCCGCATTTACCACAGTGCTGGTTGTGTCTGTTCCAAAACAAAAGTCCACCGCCTTGCGCGATGGCTCCAGCGTCTTCATCACTAACCGAACCGGAATATAACAGGGATCTCAAATCATAGGCAGCCCATGGCTCCGGCAAACTGTCCGGCTCCGTATCAACCGGAATAGCAATTCGCATTCCCTCCTTTGCCTCACCCAAAAGCACGCCCTGATCTTCCATGGAACCAAAGCTTTTTGCCTCTTCGCGGGAAAACAGGATTTTGTTGTTCTCTCCCTTGTTTAGAATAACCTTTCCCTCTGCAAACAGATAAAACCGCGTCGAGGCAGCAGCAATCGCTTTTGTCAGACTGTCCTCGTCACGATTTTCAGCATCTCGTATCAGTGTATTGTTGGAAAAGCCGACCAGTGAACTGGGTTCGGGTGTAATCAGGTTATCAAAACTAAACGGCATGAAAAGACTTTCAGGAAAACTCTGCCCTGAAGGTTTCAATGAATTTTCGAGCGCTGTCAATGTCATAGGGCTCGCGCTGTCCAAATCCCCAAACAGGACCAGGCCAGTTATCATCACCTTCATTCCGGGCAATGACGTGGATATGCATCTGACGAACCATATTGCCGATATTGGCAATGTTCAGCTTTTCACAATTGGAAAGCGCTTGAAGCGCCTTGCCGGTGCGCGCAACTTCATCATCAACCATCATGCGCTGACCTTTTGAAAGGTCATGCCATTCGGCAATGTTTGAAAGTCGCGGGACAAGAATGAGCCAGGGCCAACGCGCATCATCCATGAGGCGCAGTGAGCAAACTTCCAGTTCGCTCACCAGATGCGTGTCGGCCTCAAGCCTTTCATTCAGTACAAAGCCTGTCATCTTTTATGACAAGGCTAACTGTAAAGCGTTGGTGCACCAACATGGGTATGAATGGCATCCACCTGATCTCTGGCAATGCCAAGTTCACTGGCAAGATCATGCAAATATTGCGCTTCCTCTTTGTTATCCAGATCAATTGCCATGATTGACATCAGATAGACCTGCTCTTCCAGACCCGCAGGCACATTGGCAACCAGGCCGGCGATATCGACAGGTTTTTGCATTTCCTGATTTACAAACTGACGCTCAGAGTGGGAAATATCGCCAAGATGTTCCATCAGCTTGGTTTCTTCATCAGGGCTGATTTCACGATCGGCCTTCATCGCCTGGATCATGGCACTGAGCATCAGGGCTGCAACGGCTTCCTGATTTGCAGAAGGCTGCGCAGAGGGTTCATCCTCTTTTTCAATCGCTTCATTGAACATGTCAGCGAATGAACCGTTGTTCTTGGCTTGCTTGGCTTCATCACCGATAAAATCGCCAAAGATATCACCTAATGCGCCACCCTGACCGGAATTTTGCTGCCCGCGTGTTTGCTGACCACCCAATTGACCCAACAGATCACCCAGACCACCTCCTTGGCCGCCGGATTGACCGCCACCAAGCTTACCCAGCAAATCCCCCAGGCCTCCGCCGGAACCGGTTGGCGCCTGGCCAGTCTGACCGCCCTGTTGGCCGCGCTTCATCATACCACCCATGCCTTTTGCAACGGCGATGCCAATGGCAACCTTGGCCAGTGTTTTCAACAAACTCATGGTTCTCACTCCCTTTATTATGAGATTTATGTCATGGTATATTTAGGTACGAGCAGATCGATTTAAAAGAGCCTGCGTAAAACCTTGTCTTAATAATCCATTAAGCCTGCTCATCCGATTTTAATTGTATGTTTAGTAGTAAATACCCATATATTTTGTATGAAATAGATAATTTATTTTGGAGGGAAAATAATTGTTCGGATTTGATATAGCACTCGGTGTACTCGCATTTCTTGTAATACTTGTCATATTTGCTGGCGTAAAACAGATACCCCAGGGATATAACTACACGATTGAACGCTTTGGCCGTTACACCAAAACCCTGAAACCGGGCTTGAACCTGATTGTCCCCTTTGTTGACCGTGTTGGTGCAAAGTTGAACATGATGGAACAGGTGCTGGATGTACCAACACAGGAAGTCATTACCAAGGATAACGCGACCATCAGCGCTGATGGGGTGACCTTCTTCCAGATTTTGGACGCAGCCCGCGCTGCTTATGAAGTACGTGATCTTGAGCGTGCAACCCTGAACCTGACAATGACCAACATTCGTACGGTAATGGGTTCCATGGATCTTGATGAGCTGTTGTCAAAACGCGACGAAATCAACGAACGCCTTTTGCGTGTTGTCGATGAGGCGGTTGCACCATGGGGCATGAAAATCACCCGTATCGAAATCAAGGATATCAATCCGCCTTCTGATCTGGTTGCCGCCATGGGTCGCCAGATGAAGGCAGAACGTGACAAGCGCGCAAACATTCTTGAGGCAGAAGGGTTCCGTCAGGCAGAAATCTTGAAAGCTGAAGGCGAGAAGCAATCCCAAATCCTGCACGCAGAAGGTGAAAAGGAAGCCGCATTCCGCGAGGCGGAAGCACGTGAACGTCTGGCGCAGGCGGAAGCAGAAGCTACCCGCATGGTCTCTGACGCGATTGCGACCGGTGACGCCCAGGCCATCAACTACTTCGTTGCGCAAAAATACACTGAGGCTTTGACCCAGATTGCCAGCGCTCCAAACCAGAAAATCATCATGATGCCACTGGAAGCATCATCACTGATTGGCTCTTTGGGCGGTATAGGCTCAATTGCAAAGGATGTTTTTGGCGGTGATGATGGTGGCTCACCATCAAGCCCTAAAAAGCCCAAAAGCCCTAAACCCGCTGTACCGTCTTTTCGCAAGACTGGCGTTTGAGGTAGGAGGTTGAAATGGTATTTTCACTGATAGAAGCTCTGGGCCCATGGACTTGGGTTGCTGCAGGTTTGTTGATCCTTGGCATCGAAATCATGATGCCAAGCACTTTCCTGCTTTGGCCGGGCCTCTCTGCTCTTGTTGTTGGTTTCATTACCCTGGTGCTGGGCACAGATGCATCCATCTGGCCGTGGCAGGCTCAGGTACTGGTCTTTCTGTTCCTTTCAGTTGCCCTTGCCATTATCGGCAGACGCATCATGAAAAACAAAAAGATGGACGAGAGTGAGAACCCCATGCTCAACGAGCGTGGTGCTCAACTCATCGGCCAGACCGCCAAACTCAATGAACCGATTACCAATGGTTCGGGCAGAATGAAAATTGGCGATACCACCTGGCGTATCAAGGGCGATGATGTAAAGGCTGGCACAAGCGTGAAGGTCGTCGACTATGATGCCGGCACCTTGATTGTGGAGCCTGTTTAAGAAGCCTTGAAAATAATATAATCAGGCTACGCCAATTCTAAGAAGATCATGCAGATGAATAATACCTTCGGGTTTATCGTCTGCATCAGTCACGATCAGGGCTGAGATATTAAAACTGTTCAGCGTTGCAAGGGCTGAAGTAACCAGCGCATCGCCCTTGATGGTTTTGGGATTACGGGTCATCAGATCGTTGACCGTCAGACTTTGCAAGCTCTGGTCAAGGTTTCTTGCCAAATCACCATCGGTTACAATTCCAACAAGCTTTCCGTTTTCATCACTGACGCCCACACAGCCAAAACGCTTGTTGGACAAAACCATGACAGCCTCCGGCATCGGCGTTCCTTCCTTTACAAGCGGAATGGCATCGCGTTTGTGCATCACTTCATTAACATGGGTAAGCTTGGAACCCAG